>VBHI01000317.1 GCA_005881495.1 Chloroflexota bacterium | reverse complement strand
GTGTTGATAGTCTCGTCTCCGATCTGCCATCTTTTTCTGGATGCGAGCCACCTTCAGACGAGCTTGTGCACGGTTCTTGGAACCTTTTTTCTTTTTGGCGTGGCGGCGTTGTGCTTTTGCCAGCTTCTTTTCCTCTTTGGCGAAGAACTTGGGATTGCCGTAGGTATGTCCATCGGAGGTAATGACCATCGATTTCAAGCCCAAATCAAGTCCAACCATCTGAGGAGTAACTTCCAATGGCTTGATATCTTCTTCTACCAGGATGGAGACAAAATAGCGTTCAGCTTCATCCTTGGTGACCGTGACGCTGCTTGGCTTGCATCCATCAGGCAAGGGACGATGCCACACAATGGGAAGAGGGGCATCCATCTTCGCAAGAGTAAGATGATGCCCGTCCCAGGTAAAGGCATTGCTCGCATAGGTGGCGGATTGCTGGTGACGCTTCTTTTTGAAGGTGGGATACTGCGCACGCCCTTCAAAGAAGTTGCGAAAGGCTTGATCAAGATGTCGGAGAGCTTGTTGAAGCGGAACAGAAGAAACCGTATTGAGCCACATCGTCTCTTCCTGCTTCTTGAGCGTGACCAGGCGTTGCGCGGTTCCTTCGTAGTACAGACGCTCACCGTGTTGGTAGTAGGCGTCAGTGCGTTGTCGCAAGGCCCAGTTGTAGACATAGCGGCAACATCCGAAGGTTTGCGCCAGTAGGCGTTTTTGTTCAGGACTTGGGGAGAAGCGATACTTGTAGGCTTTCTTCTGTTTCATCCTTTACAATATAGCATGTACGCTGTAACATGTCAAATAGTACCCACTCCCCCTCTCACGCCCCAAAAGGAACGCGCCTTCTATCCCTCCGGCTAGAAGCCGAGGGTTTTACGGCGCGGTTTGAAAACAACGTGGCCTGGGACCCGATTATGCAGTTTCAAAAAATAATACGGATGATGAAATCGGCCCCTCCATTGTCACCCTGAGCGAAGCGAAGGGTCTGTCGCGCTGGGCAGCGAGATGCTTCGCTGCGCTCAGCATGACAGTGCGGTGACCCATACGGCTTCCTGGATGATTTTGTGAAACCTCATTATCGCGTCCCAGGCCACGTTGTTTTCAAAAACGCACTTCATGCGTTACAATAGACAGGAGAAAACAACCCGATAGGAAGCGCATCTCATGGCAGAAAGTTCCATACAACCAGAAATTAACGCACCAACAAAGACCGATAAACTGGCCATCCAGTTTGTGGAACCACCTGCTGCCGTAACACAACAACCGGCAACAACAACTGCAACAACTGCAACAACTGCGACAACTGCAACATCCACAACTCCCTCAACCATCATCTGGACGCCACGTTTCATAGTGCTCTTTGCTCTGACGCTAGTAATAGGATTGAGCGCCGATAGTCTCCTGACACAGGCCGTGTTGGATCGTCTCTTTAGGGAAACATGGGTTTCGCTGGCTCACTTACTCCCCGCATTTGTCTGTTTGCTAGCCATAATCATTGTAACACGTTCCTGGTGGATACGCCTGGGAGCTATTTTCGCCTCTATCTGGGTACTCTTTATAAGTCTCAATCATGTCTTACCTTTTTTCAGACTTGATCCCGGTTCATCAATACCATCGCTCTTAAATGCCATCATTTGTAGTGCGTTATTCGGTGCCTACATTTGCCTCTCCATTGACCGCACACCCTTTACACGCTGGGATATCTGGTTCTTCAGAATAGTACTAATTGTAAGTATCTGTGTCGTCCCATTGATCTACATCGCTACGCCAGCGGATAGCCTGACACTGAACACAATCGAAAGCGATCTAGCAGCACTGGGTCTTGTTCTAGCCCTGCTGGTGTGGTGGGCGCGCCCTTCATGCTGGAAAATGCAGCCCGGCCTGGCGCTCCTCTTCGGTATGCTGCCCGCTATTGAACTCCTTCTCTCCCTACCCGGCATAGGTACCGGAGCCAAAAACTTATTCCTCACCCAGGTTTCCCTGCTCTGTTTCCTCCTTGGCACCATACGCCTCTTAAAGGACCAGTTGCGTTAACCAATCACTGAAGCAGCCGCAATCCCCTTAATAACATACACCAGCGTCTGCATATCCCCCACCAGGAACGTCTCCTTCACATTCACCGGCCGCGCCTCACCCTGTCTATTCACCCAGACCGTTATATATCCAAGCTCGGTGGCCGGCACAATATCGTATTTGAACCCAAGACGGGAAAGTACCAGTACCCAACGCACCAATTATGCTGAAATCCTCATTATTCTTGAAACAATTCTCTCGACTGCGGCAACACCTAAGCACCCTCTTGCCAATCATCCTGAGTTACGCGCCTTGCAACAGGATCTCTCAGCTACAAGACGAAGCGCCAAGCGCAAAAAGCAGGAAAGGAGCGTACTCTTATGAGCATAAGGGAGCTTGACAAGAGGGGTAGTATGACAGTGGATGAGTATATATGTGTCCTTCTCAACAGCTTCGTGGCGAACGCCGTATTGGGGAGAGATAAAGATTCTATGAACAGACAGGGAAAAAATGTACCTCGTAAGGGAAAGAAGCTTAACAATAAGCCTCGTTCCAAAGGTTGATCGAAGTGTTTGGAAAAATAGAACATTTGATCATTGTAAACTCAAATGTATCATAGTACACTTGTGTATAAGGAACAAAAGTTCCAATTCAAGTTTGATAGGGAGGAAAATCAAGGAATATGTTCGGAAAGGCCAGGTGAAATGCTATGGTAGCAGACCGGGTGAATGATATCCCGCGAGGAGTAGATCAATTAACTGATGTTCAGCGAAGGATATACGAGTACATAAAGCGTTATATCAAGGATCATGGAATCGCACCTACTAATAGGGAGATAGGTGCTGCATTGAATATTTCCAGCACTAGTTTGGTTCAATACCATCTCAATCGCGTTCAGGATAAAGGACTTATTCATCGCGAACCAAATAAAGCTCGTAGCATTACCCTCACGAATCCTCGTGGCATTCCTCTGCAAGGTGTCATTGCTGCCGGTCGTCCTCTTGAAATATTCACGGAGCCGGAACAATTGATTGATTTGGACCGCGAGTTAGAGCATGACGGTATCTATGCATTAAAAGTAAAAGGTGACTCAATGAAGGAGGATTCTGTATTTGATGGTGATATTGTGGTTATCAGGAGACAGGATGCTTATGTGGATGGTGATATTGTTGTGGCAGTTCGTTTGCGGCCTGGTTTTCAGGGTAGTGCAACGCTCAAAGGTTTTCACCGTGAGAAAAACGGAATACGTCTACAACCAGCTAATGATGATCTAAAATCTATTTTTATCCCCAAAGAGAAATGGGATCAGCAATGGTGGGTACAAGGGAAAGTTGTGGCAGTTTTACGTCTTAACCCCCTATCGCGGTATCGTCTACCCAAACAGAGCGAGCTTGAAGCAGAATCGGAAGAAGACTCCTCACCCAGGTTTCCCTGCTCTGTTTCCTCCTTGCCACCATACGCCTCTTAAAGGACCAGTTGCGTTAACCAATCACTGAAGCAGCCGCAATCCCCTTAATAACATACACCGGCGTCTGCATATCCCCCACCAGGAACGTCTCCTTCACACCCACCGGCCGCGCCTCACCCTGTCTATTCACCCAGACCGTTGTATATCCAAGCTCGGTGGCCGGCACAATATCATATTTGAACCCAAAACCAGCATGCCACACCTCTGACTTCGGCAGCCCCAACCGCTCACGCGCCAGCAGAAACCCCTTATGGCTCGGCTTGTACGCCCCCGCCTGCTGCGCCGTGATGATCTCATCGAACGTCACGCCAATAGTCCGCTCGGTCTCGGCAATTATATCGTTGTCAGTATTCGTTATCAGCACCACCTTCAAGAACTTCTGCAACTCGACAATCGCGTCCCTCGTATCTGGAAACGGCTTCCACCGACCCATCGCATGCGCGAATTCCTCGACATCAGCCTCCCCGTAAGGCAAATGAAAATGATCGAAAGCCATCTTCATTGTTTCACGCAACACCTGCCTATATGGATGATATGGCCCCTGAATATACTGAAACTGCACTTCTTCCCAGAAGTGCTGCAAAGCGCGCGCGTCTACCCCTGTAATACGGTGCTCCGCCAATTTCTGTGTGAAATATCGCTCAATCTCTGCTTCCCAATCGATGAGCGTCCCATAACAATCAAAAGTTATCGCCTTTGGTAATGTACGCATTCTCTCTCTTTCTTAATCCCGAAATCAGACGGCAAAATATGACATTGTTTTCACAATTGTAGGCCGTAAGAAGCTACGCCCAAAAGCGCGCTCCCCGGATTGAGAATAACACTGATCGGAACATCTTCAAGGAGCTTCACAAAACGCCCCTTACTGTGGAAAGCCTTCATAAAATTCTCACCCTCCAGGAAGGTCAGGATTCGCGGCGGAATACCACCTCCCAGGTAGATGCCCCCGGTCGCCATCACTTTAAGGGCTAGATTCCCAACCTCCGAGCCTAGAATGGCAACAAATGTATTCAATGTAGCAACACACAAATCCGACGACCTTTCGAGTGCGGCATTGACAATGACCGGAGAAAAATCTGTGGCATTCGCCAGACTTTCGGACAACCAGCGTGGCTCCTCAGCGAAACCACTATCTCTCAGATACGAATAAATATTCGGAATACCCTTACCTGAGCAGACACGTTCATAGCTCACGTGGTCGTATCGTTTAAGCAGATAGCGCAATAGCTCGATCTCTTGCTCGTTGGTAGGAGCAAAATCGCAATGTCCTCCCTCCGAATTGTGAGCGTGATAGTGCGACGAATCATTCCACGTCAGGAACGCCTCCCCTAGACCCGTTCCAGGCGCAACGACAGCAATATTCCCATGAGCAATGAGCTGTCCTTTACTCACAGTATGCAGTTCAGAGGGCTCCAGAAAAGGGATAGAGCGAGCAATAGCCTCAAGGTCATTCATCAATAGAACAGACGAGACCTTCAAGGACTCAGCCAGTTGCTGCTCGCTCATATCCCAGGGCAAATTCGTAATTGTGGCTCGACCGGCAACGACAGGACCTGCAACACCGAAACTGGCCCGATCAACGGAGAGACCAGTTTGTGAAAGGAACGTGTGTACAAGCGCCTCCAGGCTAGGATACATTGCGCTGGGATATGTTGCCTCGACCAACGGATTGCGCAAACCCGCCTCGGCTGAATAAATAGCCAGGTTTGTCTTCGTTCCTCCAATATCTCCCGCTAGTAGCATGAATCTGCTCTCCTTTGTCATAAAAAAATCGTGACATTACCCCTATATTGGTGTATAATAGCGTGCTTAGAAACATAACACCAAAACAGGATTATATTCAGCAGTATATACCATTCATGCTCGGAGAGGCAAACGATGACCACTACGTCGACAAATATTACACGCGGCAAATATCATATCTGGACCGTCGGTTGCCAGATGAACCAGGCCGATTCTCAACGTATCCAGGCCATCCTTGATGACCTCGGCTGGGAAGAAGCCGGTATGGATCAGGCTAACCTCGTGATCCTCAACACCTGCAGCGTGCGTAAAGCGCCAGAAGAAAAAGCGCACAATCAGCTTTCACAGCTGAAACAGGCCAAGTCAAAGCGCAGTGATCTCCTGGTGGCGTTGATGGGATGCATGATTGGTAACCAGAAGACTATTGACGAATTAAGCAAACGCTATCCACATATCGACCTGTTCATGAAAGTAGAACAGGCAGACATTCTGCCCCGTTTTCTCGAAGAGCGTTGGACCCCCATCTCAGGCGCGGGCTGCCTTGACATCGAATATATGCCCAACAACGACGATGACTCCGTCGAGAGAGATAACCTGGTCACTGCCGTTGGACCAATCTTACCCACCTTCGCTACTTCAACCAATACCATAGGGAAACGCACCGTGTTGCCAATGGCCATCACGCCAAAACCCGGCGAACGTATGGCTCACTACCCCACGAAAATCGAACCGGCAAAGACAGGTTCTACCGCCTGGCTGCCCATCGTTCTGGGTTGTAATAAAGTCTGCACCTATTGTATCGTGCCGTATCGCCGCGGTCGAGAGCGCAGCCGCCCTGTAGATGAGCTGCTCGCTGAGGCCCGCACCCTTGTCTCGAAAGGGGCAAAAGAACTCACCTTGTTGGGCCAGACCGTCGAGGCGTATGGACTCGATTTACCAGGTTACCCCGATCTTGCCTTCCTGATGACTCAACTGAGCACTATCGATGGCTTGCAACGCATTCGTTTCATGACCTCGTATCCGCGTCACATGACTGATAGCATGATAGAACGCATGGCAAAACTGCCAAAAGTCTGTGAACACCTGAATATTCCCGTACAGGCTGGCGATGACGCGGTGCTCAAGCGCATGAAGCGTGGCTACACGCTCGACGAGTATAGGGAAAAGATTCAGCGTGTACGGGAACTATGGCCCGGTATTACTCTCTCTACCGATGTGATCGTAGGTTTTTGTGGCGAAACAGAGGAAGAGTTCCAGCACACGCTCGATCTAATTCGTGATATTCGCTTCGACGTCGTGCATGTCGCTGCCTACTCTGTTCGCCCAGGCACTGTCGCCGCACGCTGGGATGACGACATCCCACTGTCCGAGAAGAAACGTCGCCTGCATGCCGTGGAAGAGCTGCAAGCAGCCATCTCCCTGGAAATCAACCAGGAGTACATCGGGAAAATTGAAGAAGTGCTGGTCGAAGAAGAAAACAACAAGCACGGTCGTCAACAGTGGAAAGGCCGCAATCGCGCCAACAAATTGGTATTCTTCCCAAACCCTGGCGAAGTAAGCAATATCCAGGTTGGGGACCTTGTAAATGTCGAGATTGAACAAACTACCGCCTGGTCATTGCAGGGTTGCGCAGTTGCGGTATAATAGGCAGACTATCAACACGATGATGGAGGAGGCACTTGATGACGCAAGCACAATCTTCTGAAGAGAAAGTACAACTAAAAGTCCAATGGACCCGTCTGGCGATCGATCAGGCTCTGGCAAGCCAATGGGCAGAAGCGGTCATAACCAATCGCAACATCCTGAATTTCTTTCCCAACGAAGCAGAAGCCTATAACCGTCTGGGTAAGGCATATAGCGAGTTGGGACGGTACTCAGAAGCCCGCCAGGCCTACACCCAGACGCTAAAATATAGTCCAAACAACACCATCGCCAAAAAGAATTTAGATCGACTCTCATTGCTCCAGGAAGAACCTGCCACAGTCCACACTGGAGTAGAACGCATCGATCCCCGGCTCTTCATCGAGGAAACCGGTAAAACAGGTACAACCGATTTGATCAATATTGCCTCAACTCCAATTCTTGCCAAGGTTGGCGTCGGCGATAAAGTACAGTTACATGTCATCGGGCACACCATTTTTGTGCGCAATGCAGTAGGAGAAGACATCGGACAGATAGAGCCGCGCCTTGCCAACCGCCTGATTAACTTCATGGATGGTGGCAATCGTTATGCGGCAGCCATTCTTGCCATGGAACAGGGGCTGGTACGGCTCATCATTCGCGAAGAATATCAACATCCCAGTATGTTCGGCAAAGTCAGCTTCCCATCACAAGGCGGCGGCGATACCATCCGTGCCTACACCAAAGATACCATGGTACGCTACGATCGTGGCGAAGACGATGACGAGCTTGGCAACGAAGACGAATATTACGACGGCGGCGACGAAACTGACGACCTCACCGAAGTTGACTTCGAAGGCGCCAGCGAACCCGAAGAGTAGCGGATTCTTATTGGGCAGCTACCCCATCCTTCTCCACCTGCGGCGGAGAGAAAAGAATAAACCCAAATAAGCACAATAAAGGAGCAGCCAATGAACAAAACCAAAAAAGTAGCCTGGCACAAACATCTCGCGAGAGCCAAAAAGAACAAAGAAAAGCGCAAAGCGTTTAAAGCAAGTGGAGCCTCTACATCCACATTAACAGCGCGGCGATAATCGCCGCGCAACCCTATTACTGGTGCGTGAGTCATGAGCAGCTCGTCAACTCCGACAACTTCCGCCTCGGTGCGCAATATTCTTACTCTGCTCGCCTCACGCGACGCCCAACTAGTCGCCGGCGCAACAGGGCTGGAACGCCGCGTAACATGGTCATGTCGCATGCGCGCGCGCCTACCCGCCTTCGAAAGCGTGCATGGAGGAGAACTTGCCCTCCTCGCGCTCTCACAGTTACGCCGCCTTGATGAACCGCTGCCTCATCTCATGAAAAGTCTGCATCAAGAGGGGGTAGCAGCAATAGCAGTAGCAGCTCCCTCCGTTGAATCACTCGGAGAAGAGGCCTGTACGCTTGCGAACCAGCATAATCTCCCACTCATCCTCCTTCCCCCTTCAGCATCCCTTGAAGCGATCGAGCGCGAAGTGATTACCTTCGTCGTCAGCTTTCGTGGAGAAATTGAACGGAAAGCAACGGAAATCTCACATCAGCTCATGCAGTTAAGCATCCAGGGGGCGGGAATACAAGGCATCTGCGAACAACTCGCCAACAGTTGCAACAAATGGGTCGTCGTCCAGGACACCGAACGCCACGTCCGCCTACAAGCAGCGCCTGCCGGCGCAGGCATGCTTGTACTGCCAGCAACCCTCGATGACGAGGCACTCTGGCAACAAGGTCTCGTCCAGATCAATGCCCCCATTCTCGTACACCATGATGTCGTCGGCTACCTCTCCCTCATCGGACACGACGGTGATTTCGATTACCTGGATCGCATCACGCTGGGGCAGGTCGTGCCAATACTGGCGCTGGAGTTCGCCCGCGAAAAAGAGCGCAGCGCCGTCGAGAGTCGGTACCAGTTGGAAGCCTTCATGGATGTGCTGCAGGGCAACTACCAACAGCCGGATGAGATGCTTGCCCGCGCCCGTTTACTGGGCTATGATCTCACGGCCCCGCAAATCGTTGCCATCTTTGAAATTCACGCCAACGAGACTGATTATCCTCCAGGCAGCCCCCAGGCACAGTGGAGTCGCAGAGTTCGTGATGCACTGCTACTGGCATGGCCTGCAAGCTGGATATTAACCGAATCCCGTCGTGTAATAACCATACTTCCACTTCCCTCTGCAAACAATCAGAATAGTAACAGCCATAGAGATGCTGAAAAAGTCATCCTTACCCGCCTGGAAAGGGTGCAAACACGTTTACAGCAGGGCAATAACAATGCTTTGCCAGCTTATTCAATTGGCCTTGGACGTGTCGCAACAAATCTACAAGGCATCTCACAATCCTATCGCGAAGCGCAACAGGCGCTGGAAATAGGACGACGACTCTTTGGCGAGAATCAGATACATTCATTCACGCACCTTGGTGTCTACCGCCTCCTCTTCCATCTCGATAGGCAAAGCGAACTCCGCGACTTTTATCGAGAAACCCTCGGCCCGCTGCTTAATACCGATACACGCGGAGACGGCACCCTGATTGACACCCTCGAAGGCTACTTCCGCTGTAACGGCAATCTAAGCGAGACCGCCCGCACCATGCACTTACACCGCAATTCACTCTTGTATCGACTGGGAAGAATCGAGGAAGTCCTGGGCCAGTCCCTCGACGATTCAGAACTGCGCTTGTCCCTACAAATTGCCCTGAAAATACGCCATCTGTTACAATAGCTGCTCATATCAACAGTCACTATGATATACTCTTTATGTGAAAATGCCTATGTCATGCGTATGTTGCCAGAGCAGTTTCAGACTTTGAGAGACTTATGGAAACAAACAACAGCCACCACCGGCGTATTTCCAGCATCCGAGGAATACCTTTTATCGTGCTCGCAGTCCTCTTCGTGGCTGGAGGCATCATATTTTTCTCCAAATGGAGATTTGCTCAACCTGGTTCTCAACCTCATCTCAACATTCCCGCCAACTCAAACAATGCGATGTTCGGCTTTGATTTGCAACGCACGCGCTTCAATCAATCTGAGCGTATCCTCAACATAACAAATGTCTCTCACCTGGTACCCTACTGGTCGGCATCCACCGCAGCCTACATCAACTCCTCGCCAGCCGTGGCCAATGGCATCGTCTACATTGGCTCGAATGATAAGTTAATGTACGCATTGGACGCAAAGACCGGGAAAATCCTATGGGCACACAATGCTAATGATGGCGTTGGCTCTTCACCCGCGGTTGCAGACGGCATCGTTTATGTTGGATCAGATGACGACAACTTGTATGCCTTCAATGCCAGAACCGGTGCGACTGTGTGGATCTATCCAACCGGCGGCCCGGTCTGGTCTTCACCTGCTGTGGCGAATGGCGTGGTCTATGTCGGTTCGAATGATCATTTGTTATATGCATTGGATGCTGCGACCGGTAAGGTTCTATGGACTCATTCCACCGATAACTTCGTCTCCTCCTCGCCAGCCGTGGTCAATGGTGTAGTCTACGTTGGCTCGGAGGATGACAAACTCTATGCATTGGATGCCAGGAATGGGAAGACTTTATGGATCGCCACCGTCGGACTACCTTTCCGCGTCTCCTCGCCAGCCGTGGCCAATGGCATCGTCTACATTGGCTCTGAGGATCGAAACGTGTATGCATTCAATTCCACAACGGGCACTCTCCTATGGAAAACTCCTACAGGCGACTTAATCCACTCCTCACCAGCCGTAGCTAACGGCATCGTCTACATTGGTTCAACTGACAACAAACTCTATGCTTTCGATGCCATAACGGGGAAACCTCGATGGACGTTAACTACAGGAGACAGGATCTACTCCTCGCCCACCGTCGCGAATGGTATCGTCTATGTCAGTTCGCAAGATCACAAATTGTATGCACTTGATGCCATAACCGGTGCAATACTCTGGACCTATACCACAGGCGACGCAATCGACTCCTCACCAGCGGTCGCAAATGGAATGGTTTACGTCGGCTCGTTTGATGGGAAGGTATATGCGTTCCACTTATAGAATTCTGGCGAACGAAAGCAATGGATGTGCAGAAGCAATACTCAGGCGGCCCAAATATAAGGCTTGCATCGCTGCCGACCTCCCATCAGCCGCGCGTGCGATGCGCAGCATCGCGCCGTGTATAGTAGGGTTGACCCTTGCGGTCAACCGAGCGGGGGGTCTGCGGTCAACCTGGCGTCGTTGCTTGCCTTCCTTACGTTACGCCGTCTCAACAACCTTCCCAGCCGCCCGTAGCAATCGATCGCGTATAGCAAGCCCCAGGCCATGTTCATCAAAGCTCCGGCAGAGAATGATATCTACACCGGCAGCTTCTAAAGCGCGTAAACCAGCGAACAGAGTGGCCGCTACCTGTGCGGGCTCAGCGGCATTCCCAAGACTCTGTACCAAAGCGCTACTCTCTTGAAAAACAGGTACATCTTCATCCGCAACCAGGACACCGGCCAGCTCGCCACTCTCACATCGACGCCTGACTTCTGCCAGCATCGCTCTGCGCATCGACTCCACATTGCCCGCGAAAAGAATCAGAGGAACAGCAGGCGCATAATGGGTCAGAAGTTGACCAGGAGCCTTCTGCACTCTCTTATCATGAACATCATTTGGCGCAGGAATTTGGCGAGTCGCCAGTTGAACATCAGGCAACATAGTCCGCAGTTCTTCAAGGCTGACACCGCCCGGACGCAAGATCGTTGGCACAGCCGCACAAAGGTCGAGCACTGTCGATTCAACCCCCACCTCACAGGGACCGCTATCGAGAATAAGTGGTACGCGCCCATTGAGATCAGCAAATACGTGTTGAGCCGTTGTGGGACTCACATGCATAAAGCGATTGGCGCTCGGAGCCGCAATAGGTGAACCCGCGGCGCGAATCAACGCAAGCGCGACGGGATGGTGCGGCATCCGCACAGCCACAGTCTCCAGCCCCGCCGTGACCAATAAGGGTACGCGCTGACTACGGGGCACAATCAACGTCAAAGGACCTGGCCAGAATGCACGAGCCAATTCCTTTACGTGCCCTGGCAGAGTAGCGGCCAGCTCTCGCAAAGCATCTTCATCAGCAATGTGTACAATTAGTGGGTCACTCAATGGGCGTCCTTTGGCAGCAAAAATGCGCTCTACCGCGCGGGGTTGCAGCGCATCTGCCCCAAGGCCATAAACCGTCTCTGTAGGGAAAACGACCACCTCGCCTGCCCGTATCAAAGCCGCGGCGCGCTCTATCTTTGCTGCCTCCGGATGAACAGGATCAACAGCCACAACTTCCGTATCTATTTTCGGCATCAGCAATATAACACCCTTACCTGGTTTTTTTTCGTCAGTTCTCAACCTGAAATCTTTTCACCTGCCCGTTCTGTTCACGATAAAGTAAAAAGTTGTCAAAAATACCCCTTTGTAGTGGAATTATCTTTTCGAGCACCTCCGTTTCATCAAGCCAGCTTACTCGTCCCTCTATGCTGTTTCTTTGTTCTCCCTCAACAACTTCGGCATAAAAGACCATGCTTAGTGTACTCAATCGCATCAATCCGTAACTAGCAGTTGAGCTATAGCCGATGAACTCATGCACTTTCAACGTCAGACCTGTCTCCTCCTTACCTTCGCGTAGAGCCGTTTGTACTGGTCGCTCTTTCCAACGCATAAAGCCTCCCGGCAAGACATACCCACCCTCAGGGCGCTCGATCATAAGATACCTGCCTTCATGTTGCACAATGATAGTTACACAGCCCAATGGAGGAAGGTTACCCGCTAGGAGAAAATTGAGGAAGGTAAAAAAAATCCCGACGGATGATTTTAACATCCGGTAGAGCGCGTTCTTCAGCACAGATGATTAGCCACCGATCTATTCATAATTCGTTGTTAAGCGTATTGTACGTGCTAACAACGAATAGAGCAATAGAGGTGCTTCACTACTGAAGCACCTCTATTGATGAAAACTCATCGTTGTGTGACAAAAAGCAGCGTTCTCAAGGAGGACGCAACTATCGTCCTGTACGCATCTGGGCTCGTCGGACAAGAGCGTCAACGGTCACAGCAATCAACAAGACGACGCCCTCAACCATTTCCGACACATCCGTCCCCTGGCTCATTAGAGCCAGGCCATTTACCAGGCTGCCGATGATAAGCGCTCCTAGTACAACCGCCCAGACCGACCCTCGACCTCCAAAGAGACTAACACCACCAATCACAGCCGCTGCGATTGCATTAAGTAGCAACACCGGGTCGATCTGGCTCGCCACGGCAGTGCCACGGGAAGCCAGGATAATACCGCCTACAGCAGCAAGCGTCGAACATAAGGTAAAGCACGCCATACGTATAACTACGACATTAATACCCGCACGCCGGGCTGCCTCAGCACTACCACCGACAGCATAGACATGACGCCCAAATGAGGTTTTCGTCATGATGAGCCAGAATAGCGCTATCAATCCAAAAAGGATTGCAGCCGCATAAGGCACACCCTGGTAGCTCACAAAAATGGCCACTGCCCCTCCTACGAGGAGTGTAGTTATCACGATCTGCAAAACAACCTGCAGAAGCGACATAGTTCTGAGACCAGCTCTCTTTCGTCTCACATAGCCGGAAATGAGACTAATGGCATACAGCAGGACGGCTATCAGTGGCAAACCGATACCCAGGTAGTTAGGCAGGAAACTCTCAGCACTACCCGCAATAGCAACTATGAAAGGGCTGTTGATGATTAGCGTACTTTGTCCAGCTAGCAGATTGAGCAGCAGTCCTGAATAAAAGATGGACGCAGCCAGTGTCACAATAAACGAGGGAACGCGCATTACAGCAACAAAGAAACCATTGATGAAACCAACTATAGCGCCTGTCAGTAAAGCAGCCAGTATAGCTACCAGGGCAGGGACCCCATTGCGCTCAGAAAGCACCGCCATGATCACTGAACAGAATACGCTGACTGAGGCTATCGAAAGATCGATCTCACCTAGCAGCAGAACCATAATGACACCAAGTCCAAGTATGCCAAAGGTGACAATCTGTCCCACCAGGTTTGAGAGATTCTCCGGCTTCAGAAATAGACCGCCAGTGACAATTGTGAAGTAGATCACAACCAGGATCAACGTAAACAATACAGGCACAAAACCAAGGTCACTGCGTAGTAATTGGCCCACCGTGCGACGGGGCATATAAGATGGTACCTCTACATCGGCAGCCTGAACTGCCTGGCCGCCAAATGCAGCCATCTTGGAAGCTTCTGATGGCTCAGGAGTATCATTTTTCTCGACAGTTTCACTCATGGATCATTTCCCTCCTACCGGGTCGTTGTCCTGGGTCGTACCATTTGTCGCCATAATCTGGCCAAATTCTGCTCCTGTAATTGACGCTACAATCTGTTCAGGTGTGGTGGTTTTGATATCAAATGTGCCCACCCTCCTGCCAAGGCGCATGACGACCACTCGATCCACTACCTCAAACACATCTGCCAGGTTATGTGAAATAACAACCACTGCTAGTCCTTGATCGCGTAGCCTGCGTATCAAGTTCAGTACCTGTCGAGTCTGAGCCACACCCAGCGCAGCCGTAGGCTCGTCCAGCAGAACCACCTTCGCCTTGCGTAAGATGGATTTTGCGACAGCAACAGACTGTCGCTGACCACCAGAGAGCGTAGCTACAGGCGTGCGTGTCGAGGGGAGTTTTACATCAAGGGTACGCAGTACATTTAGCGATTGCTTCTCCATATCGATCTCGTTTAAAGATCGCAGAAATGAACGCTCTTCACGTCCTAAAAATAGATTGGCGACAACATCCAGGTTATCGCATAGTGCAAGGTCCTGGTAGACTGTTTCGATGCCTAAGCGGTTCGCAGCCTGGGGACTGGTTATATGGACCTCTTTGCCTCCTAAAAAGATTTCGCCTTCGTCAGAAGGGCCGACACCGGAGATGACTTTAATCAGCGTTGATTTACCTGCGCCATTGTCGCCGACCAGGCCCACGACTTCGTTGTCATGGACTTCAAAATCCACTTTATAAAGTGCGCGAACTGCTCCAAAAGACTTACTAATGCCGTGCATACGCAGCCGTGGTTCGCCGCTCGGTGGTTGCTCCGGTTGAGGAGATGTCATTTCACCGACCGCGGGAGTAGTATTTTCGGCCATCTGGCCCTCCAATCAAGTCAAAGGTGGCAATATTCCAGCATCAAACAGAAGCATAAGCAAAGTATACCATCTGCTTCTGCAAATGAAAAGTGCTGGTATATCCGGAGGTGTACGTAGGATTTTTGCAAAAACGACGGCTGACGCTCACAATCTTGCGAGCGTCATGCATCGTGCAAAAATCGTTCGCACACCCTATACCTGGTGGCACCCCAAGGGGGTGCCACACATGTTCATTTCCCGAATTTTCAGGTTCACTCACCTGGCACCCACAGAGAATGCCATCTACATTTTCTCACGAGGAGAGCTAGAGTAAAGCGCCTCGCGGGGCCAGGCTATGCTAAAAACTACAGCTTATGGACAGATACCGCCAGCGCCTGAAGGCAGACCCGCACAGATTTGAGCGACTGTCACGTAATTATCGGCAATGACTGTCGATTTAATATTCGTCTTGTCCACCGCCACCGGTGTCTCGAGAACCGAGGGAATGCTCGCGCCGCTAGTGAGAGGAATAGTGGTCGACCCATTGACCAACGTGGAGGTAGCCGTCCCATTGCTGAGCGCAGCAACGAGCTGTGCAGTCCCCATGGCCTCTTTGGTGATGGCCTTGTAGACGGTCATGGCCTGGTCGCCCTTAAGGATGTTCTGGAGACCTGCCGCCGTCGCATCCTGGCCGGTGACAAGCACCTTCCCATTGAGCTTCACTGCTTTAAGTGCGGCAATCACATTGTTTGCCATACCGTCGTTGGCAACATACGCGATCGCAACTTTATTCCCATTCGCCGTTAGTGCCGCCTGCATCTCGGTTTGCGCGGTCGGGTTGTCCCAGCCAGGGGTGAATTTCTCATATACTTTCTTGAGAGTCCCGGCAGTGTACAATGGGTCAAGTGCGCTATGGGCACCCTTGGAGAACAGCAGCGCATTGTTGTCCGTCTGGGCACCGTTGATCATCACCGTGTTTTTAGTGCCATTAGCACTAACATAGCTCTGATAGTTAGCAGCAATATACTGACCCTGTAGCGCGCCTACCTTCGTGTTGTCGAAGGAGACGTAGTAGTTGAGGTCGTTGCTATAAGTCAGGCGGTCATAAGAAATCACAGGCACGTTTTTGGCTTTTGCTGCCGCCACGATCGCAGCCGCTTTTATACTATCGAAAGGGGCAAGTACCAGGATACAATCCCCTTTCGTTAGATCTGCCTGGGCCTGAGTCTGCTGGGTGTCAGCACTACCCTGGGCATTGTTGTAGTCAACGGTCGCACCGGGAAGTACCTGGGGAATATCAGCCAGCAATAGTGGCCTGTCTT
Source organism: Chloroflexota bacterium (assembly GCA_005881495.1). The sequence continues at coordinate 44,245 of VBHI01000317.1, read as the reverse complement.
TGTGATCCCATCGTTCGGAGGTGGCGGTCTCAGGCAAGAGCACACCTACCTTCTTGCACCCTTTGCCATTGACAGGGGCGGACGTTGAGGGTGTAGAGGTACTGGTTGTGGTGGTGGTACCGCAGGCAGCCAGCAACACCGCCAGCAACATAATACCAATTGCTGCGTTAAATGACCTTCGCTTTCGATCAAATAGTCTCATTGTGAACTTTTCCTTCCACTCTGTGCTTAGCCAAGCACGGAACTTACAACTCAGAAGCATACACTTCATGAGAACTGAAGAACGGAGCTACATAACATTCCCATACCGAAAATGTATGATAGCTAATAAAGAGTTGATGCCCCTCCTTTCTGGCCTTTGTCGCCATCCATTAGATGGTGCACTAACCTACCTTGACGAGAGTTGGCGCGCCGGCAGCTTCATGCTGACTTGCTTCCTCTTCCCGCGCGACAAGAATGCGCTCCCAGGCTCTAAAAAATGGAAAGTAGATAAGAGCAGAGACGGCAAGGTCAAAGAACTGCAGAAGGCTCCCCCTGACATCACCGCCGGTTGCTACAAAGCCACTGATTCCGAGAGGAACGGTAAAGGGTTGTATGACAATTGGTACATGTATCATCCCCACTGCGAACACAAAGTAGTTAATCGTGACAATTGTCACTGGTACAAGCACAAAAGGAATCATCATGAGAGGGTTCAGCGCCATTGGAACCCCAAAAGTGACCGGTTCATTAATGTTGAAGATGGCTGGACCCAATGCTATCCTCCCAACAGTACGTAACTGTGCGGATCGCGAAACCAACATAAAGATCACCAGCGGCAATGTTGCTCCTGAACCACCCAGGTGAGCGAATATATGAAAGAAAGGTTCAGTAACAATCCCCTGACCACCATTTGCGTTACTGGCTAGCGTTGTAAACCAGAAAGGGGCAGCTATTGCCGTGACAATGTTCATCCCGTGAATGCCAACCGACCAGAGCAACATCATCAATACAATTTCAGCCAACGCCGCTGGATAGCTATTCTGTACAGCCACTAACGGTTTGAACGTTTGCATGAGCAAAATAGGCAAGGTCATTTGCACGTCTTTACCATCTATGCTGGCAGTATAAGAGCTGACAAACCACTCAAGCCCCCACACAAAGGTCAACAACAAGAATGTTGGTACAAGGGCCTCAAAAGCGCGTGTCACATTCTTTGGGACACTCTTTGGCAGCCGGATGGTAAAGCGCGATCCACGGAACCAGCGCATAACCTCTGTCGTCATAATACCGATCAGGATTGCAACCAGTAACCCCTGACCACCTAAATACGGCAGGATTTCACCTAATTTCAAGTTTGTCAGATCGCCCACTGGCACACTCGCTACCAGGAACAATACCATTGCCAGTATTCCCGGTTGAACCGGTTCCGTTCGGCGATATTGTGCCAGGCTATACGCTACGCCAAAGGCAAGAAAGAGCGCCATCAAGCCAAACGAGAGTTGAAATGGCACCAGGATCGCATACTTATAATTGCTTACCAGCGCAGCCAGAAATGGAAAAGGTGGATTCGCCGCTATCAGAAAAAGGCTGCCAGCGATAATGAGTGGTAGGGTAAAAATAATAAATGCATCGCGCACGGCTTGCAAATAGATACTGCTCGCGAGCGTCCCGAGTGGAGGAACGAGATATCGTTCAAACCAGTCGCTGCTGCGCTCAATAATACTGCTCACGTTGCCGCCTTACCTTCCTGCGTGCTCTTCGGCAATAAACGTAATGTTTGATATCCATCGCTTCAACGCCGCTATCACGTCTGTTTGATATCCATCGCTTCAACGCCGCTGCCGCGCCTACGCTTCGCGTCAGCAGCGATGAAATGAAGTACTTGCTCCAATACTGCCTGTCCATTCATCGTCGCGTAATGAAATGGTTCAATCATTGCCACAGGTTTCCCCACTGAAGCTGCCAGTTTCTCAATGCTTTTGCGTAGATGACGAATCTGCGGTGCGATGAGTACCACATCACAGACATCGACTTTCTCTGCATATTCCCCCGCGCTCAAAGCCTCGACGGTTAGTTCATAATTGCGCTCTTTCGCAGCTGCGAGCATACTATCCACCAGGAGACTGGTCGACATACCCCAGCTACACACAATCAATACCCGTATCATGACAACTCCCCTCACGAGTACTTCCTTGCATCGCCGCTGACCTCCCATCAGCCACGCGTGCGAAGCGCAGCGTCGCACCGAGTACAGTAGGGTTGACCCTTGCGGTCAACCTAGCGCCGTCGCAGCGATGGATATCAAACAGAAGCGCTAGCGTGTATAGTAGGGTTGACCCTTGCGGTCAACCTGAGTTGCTTTCAAATTTTGAGCATCTGGCCTGCAGCGACCATATCGCTACACACTACAACAGCACTAGCTCGCTCACGGGTACATATAACTATCCTGCAATAATCATGCCAAATTGTGTGCTACACACATTACACACTCAAAAGATAGGTTGTCCTGATAGCTACAAAAAATCTATCTGCAACAATATCCCTCTGTAGGGACCGATTTATCGCGCCCTAGTAGATAAAAATATCTACCTGTCTGAGAATGCCAACAATATTATATGCTTCTTCATCAGGCATTGGACGGCCTATCTGCACACTCAACACCTGGAGGGCACGACGGCAGATACTCAGCTCGCGAGGAAATTGTTGCCCAACCTGCGTACGCACAGTCTCACTTACAAGGATTCCCTTATTTTGGATACCACGCTCCAAAATACAGGCGAGATGAAGCATTAAACCTGCCAACACATCGATTTCAAATGTCTCTCCCACCTCGACCTCAATCAACTCGATCATATGATCGATCAAAGGCATCGCTCGAACAGGATTGAGAAATAAAAGACTCTGGCCAAGTGTATGGGTGACCTCACGTACCAGTTCGCTCCGCTGAGTTATCACAGGGGTTGAGCCATTATCCGGCAACACCGAGCCAGAAAAGCCATCCGAAGATTCAACAACTTGCTCCGACGCACATGGAGGTTGTAGTAAAGCCGGGTCTATCAACGTTCCACCAAGCAGAGTGCGTAAGCGCGCGATACCATCGCCAAAGAGAAAATCTGTGAGGGCAATAAAGGGGTAGCTTTCCAGGTGTGGATTAATAGTTCCAACAATAGCCACAACATCTCTATTTCCCACCAGGCGTTGAACATCTGCCTCGGTCTTACCTGACAGGTTGATGTCCATACAAATAATTTCCACCCCTTGCTGACGTAGACCAGGAAGATGCTCCTCGATCAGCTCGGCAATCTTTGCCGCGCTACCAAATCCTGTCATACATACTGAGAGAATGACCCTTGATTGTTGCGATGCCGTAAACTGCACATTCAACCCGTCATTTTCATTCACCATTGCGATACGTTGTGGGAACGACGTAGGGAACCGATTGATCGAGGTCCTGATTTTGCTCGATTCGTCTACAGGACGGTACAGGCTGAAGGTCTGGAGGCTTGCAGCCAATTGATCAAGGGTGACACTCTTAGAACGCTGAGCCCTGCGCACAGCCTCAACCACCAGTGGCGCACTGACCCCCGCAATGGCACGCACCTGCACTCCTGCCTGCCCGTCGCCACGCATCACCAGTTCGCCCAAGGAGAGCAGCGAAACAAAATCAACAAACAACAAGACCCCTCCACCCTGATCTGCCACGCGCACCCAGTGCGCCACAAGGCCGAGCAATTCCTCCGGAGATTGTTCCAGCGTTAGTTCCACCCAGCGTACCGAGTTAACCCCGACCAGCGTATTCGCCAGCTCCGCGAGGCCTGCAGCAATACCCCGTCCATGGGCCGCAACGACAATCCCAACTGTAGACTGTTCGCTGCTTAGTAAAGCATCAGCATTAGCTAACAGCATCGTATTCGATTGGATAAGTGAAGCGCACAGACTGAATGGCCGGCTCGACAATCATTCGACCATGCGTAATATGTTCAATCGTACTGGTGAGATGCATGGCAAGCACCAGTGCCAGTTTTTCGGGAAAGGTTCGTGCCAGTTGCTCTTCAGCATATTGCACAATGCGCTGGCTAACCACCGCTATGCGTTCATCGACCAGGTTAGTAGGGGCATCCCTTGGGGTGCCCACCTGGTCCGCAAAACGTTGAAAATAGTGCTGTATATCAATGTGGAGCAGCCTGTTGATTTCATTTTCTTCCAGTCCACTGCGGCGGAGTATCCCCAGGTCTCTACTGATGGTATCGTAGAGATTCTGTGCAGACCCTGGCAAACTGTCCAGGCTCAGACCGGTCGGTGTAAAAATATGGGTTGCCTCAAGCAGGTGCGATACAGGCTCCAATGCACGGTTTAGTTCAGCAGTACGTAAGAGACCGCGCCGCACATGATCTGGCAAGACTCCCACATGGATATGTAATTCAGCAAGATTGTTGGTGCGGTATTCAAGATAGGCCCACGCACAAACAAGTTGTACATCAGTACGCAACTGACCGATATTGCCAGGACACTCGTATAGAAGCAGAGCCCGCAAAACTTGCGGCGCAACGTGGATATTCGCTCCAATGCTACTGCATTCAGTAGTAAAAAAGGCACGCAGCAGCTCGTAGCGTTCCATCATCGTTCGCTCATTGAGGCCCGGCAGACTGATTGTCATCGGAATACGTCTACGAAATGTTGGCAGTAGCGCAGTATTGGGATCTTCCGTGGTAGCAGCAAGTAGCAGCAGTGAGGATTCTCGCTCCTTCACATCGCCCATACGCCGGAAACGTTCCCGATCCATCAAGTATAATAACATTTCCTGACCTTCTGGAGGAAGGCGATGTACTTCATCAAGAAAAAGAATACCCCGGTGAGCTTGCTCTACCAGCCCTTCACGATCATGGTCCGCGCCCGTATAGGCCCCACGTACAACACCAAAGAGATGTGCCATCAACAATTGAGGATTGCCCGCGTAATCGGCACAGTTGAAACTAATAAAAGGTGCATCAGCAGGCAGTGCGTAGAGTTCCAGTGCAAATCCATGCATCAAACGAGCAAAAGTCGTTTTACCGACGCCGCTCGGGCCACAGAGCAAAGTGTGCAGGCCACGTGGTGGGTAAAGCATAGCAGCCTTGGCCTGCTGAATAGCAACTTTCAACCCCTCCCCCCCACCAATTAGCGTTTCAAAACTGGTAACAACAGCGCCTATGTGAACAGAGGCAACGACTGCCAGAGGCTTCCCCGGCTCTTGCGTCACGCGCAGGGGTACATCATGATAGTACTCAATTTCAGGTGGGTCCTCCACCATTACTGGAGAGTATTCCGCTTGAACACTCTGCCAGTTGCCGTTACTACCGTTGTTACTACCGTTCTCGTGGAGTGGCCCAGTAGAAGGAGTTTTAACGGTAAAGAGCACAGGACGTCCAGGGATACGCTTAATCTTCCCCTCATTGGTCAATAGATTAAGGTCGCGACTTGCATTGGTTCGATCAACGCCAGCGAAATCTGCTACGTCTTCAGCGCTGAAGCCAGCATAACGACGCAACGCACCACTCTGTGCTGATCGCTGTGCACACATTGATCGCAATGCTTCAAGTATCCGATCTTTGCGGAGCACGGAACGACTCCTTCCAGGCAGGCTTTACGAGGCTACCTGTGTTCAGTGTGATATATTCACCTATGTGGGTAAACAAATAGTATTCAACGTCCCTGTCATACAATAAATACCCCTCATTATATTACGGCTCAAAACAGAGCAATGTCACAACGCTTTACTTTCCCCTATATCGCTCGCTGATTTCGACCAATTGCCGCTAATTTGAAAGGTATTGTGCGGTCGCCAGGATGATTCACAACCCTTTCTTCGCCTCGCAAAAAGAAAGAGAGAGAAACAGAAATCATCCAGGAGCCAAATTGACCAACAACAACTGCATCCACAACAAACGTCAAAATAAACTCTGCAACTCCAAAATTAAATGGAGCAATTTGCTCGGTATCTGCTCCAAATACCGAGCACACCTGAAACAGTGATACACCTGATACACCTGATACTCTTGAAACAGTGAGCCACTTCGACTCAAACTTGTCTGACACAGGTGATACACCTGATACACCTGATACACCTGATACTCTTGCCATTCTGTTCGAGAAAAAGACTGCTGGCTCACACGCAGACTGATATACCTGATAGAGCAGAATAGGTGAATTATCCTTGCAGTTGCAAGAAATTCGTATGGCATGAGCCGCAATAGCAGCATTTTCATGATAATTCACAAACCCCCGCTCCCTCTCTACTTTCCAGTTGACGCAATCACTCTCTGTTGCTATAGTATGCTAGCAAGCCGCGCTTGCTTGACACCATCCTCATTCATAGCTTCTAATGGCAGCAGAACAACCTGTTTTTTGTGATGTACCACATAGAAAGCGAGTTCACTCACATGACACTTCAGTTTGGTTTGCTCATTCCACAGGGGTGGCGCATGGACCTGGTTGGAATAACCGACCCTGTCGAAGCCTATGAGACAATGACCCGTGTCGCGCAAGAGGCTGAGGCACTAGGATATGATTCGATATGGCTCTTTGATCACTTTCATACTGTGCCCGTCCCCACACAGGAAGTAACCTTTGAATGTTGGACTAGCACAGCCGCACTGGCTCGCGATACAAAGCGCGTGCGCATCGGGCAGATGGTTACCTGCAACGGCTACCGTAACCCTGCGTTAATGGCTAAGATGGCAAGTACTGTAGATGTCCTTTCACATGGACGCCTGGATTTTGGTATCGGCGCTGGTTGGTACGAACACGAATACCGGGCATACGGGTATGGGTTTCCCGGTGCCCCCGAACGCTTGCGCTATTTACGCGAAGCAGTACAGCTTATTCTGGCGATGTGGACGCAGGACGAGGCAGTATTTGAGGGAAAATATTATCATGTGCACGGGGCCATCAACCAGCCTAAAGGTGTACAGAAACCACATATTCCATTACTGATTGGTGGAGGCGGCGAGCAGGTAACGCTCAAGCTGGTCGCCCAGTACGGGGACGCCTGCAACATCGGGCATCTTGATAACGAAGGACTTGAACGTAAATTTTCTATCCTCAAGAAGCATTGCGAGGATATTGGTCGCGATTACAATAGTATCAAGCGTACAGTCCTCTTCAACTGCGCTATCGCGGAGACAGACGAGGAAGCTATGGCCAAAACAGGGCCATACGCGCGTAATATCCCTTCCGGTCGCATACGCGAACAGGCACTTGCCGGGACACCTGAGACGATTCGCAGGCGTCTCAAAGAAATCGAACAGGCGGGAGCACAGGAAGTTATTATCTTTATGCAGGACTCGAAAGATCTCGAGCCGGTACGTATGTTCGCGCGGGAATGTATGCACCAATAGTGGGTGACATTTTCAAAGAGAATCGCTGCCGCAAAAAAGTCTCTTTTCCTTGTTTTCCGTTATGTGCTTTGCTATACTACGCACAACTTGCGACAAGAGCAGCAGTTACTTTGCTCATCCATTTACCCTACAATTTCAAACAGGAGTATGCTTACAGATGGACGCTCAGGATATCATCTCACGCTTCGAAGATAGCCACACGCATCACCGAAGGCATTGGACAAACCCTGGCGATGCAAGCATTTACAGGCGTAGAAACCCTCGCTTCTGTTGAAGGCATGGGACCCGTTGGTGAGTTTCGCCTTATTCCTGATCCACAAACGTTTGTGACATTACCCTATGTTCCAAACTCAGGCAGCATGATGTGCGATATGATACGCACCGATGGTAAACCCTGGGAAGCCTGCCCACGCACCTTCTTGAAACGTATGATTGCCCAATATGCCGAGCAAGGTATGCGCGCTGAAGCGGCTGTTGAGCATGAATTTTATTTTGCTCGTGAAGAAGGCAACAAATATGTGCCTGCCGACGATAGCCTCTGTTATAGCAGTAGAGGTTTGGATGACCAGGCCGAGGTGATTGATGCCGTATTGGCAGCATTAGAGTCAGTAGGCGTTTCAGTTGAGCTATTTCATTCTGAACTCGGCCCCTCGCAGCAGGAGCTATCTATCAGACACGCGAATATGTTACGTGCTGCCGATAACGTTTGCCTTGTGCGCGAGACGGTACGCGGTGTGGCTAGAGTCTTTAACCTCCTGGCATCATTCGCTCCCAAGCCCTTCCTCGACCAGGCCGGCAGTGGCGCTCACATTCACCTGAGCCTGTGGGGAACGGAAAATAGTGAAAAGCCAGGTAAGAACCTGTTCCATGACGCCAGTCAGCGCGGCGAACTCAGCCAGCTCGGTAAATATTTTATCGGTGGTGTCTTGCGCCATATTCGCGGACTTGTAGCCATTACCTGTGGTAGCCCCAACTCTTATCGCCGTCTCCTGCCTCATTACTGGAGTTCGGCTTACAGGGCATATGGTTTCGACAACCGCGAAGGCGCTATTCGTATTCCTTCACCCTTCTGGGGCCGCGAGGAGCAGTCAATCAACCTCGAACTGAAATGTGCCGATCATAGTGGCAATCCCTACCTGTCGATGGGCGCCTTTCTGGCTGCAGGGTTGGATGGCATCAAAAATTCCATTGATCCTGGTGAACCGCAGGAGATTGATCCAGGGAACTATAGCGACGAGGAACGCGAGAGACGCGGGATACGTCGATTGCCAACGTCACTTGACGAAGCCGTAGATGAGTTAGAACGTGATCAAGTATTACTGGATGCTCTTGGACCATTACTGACAAGATCATACATCGCTGTCAAGCGCAACGAGTCCGCGTTTTTCAAAGAGAGAACTGCTGAAGAAGAGACACGCCAGCATTTTTACAAGTACTAGTCGTCAAAAAATTGAGAGAAATAAAGAGAGCCGGCTCTCTTTATTTCTCTCAATACCTCGTTTCAAGCCAATATACAAGTGTAGGTTAGCCTTTGTAGGTACCGTAAGTGCTTGATGGGTCGGATTCAACGTTCTGCTTCGCAGATTGCGCAGCCTGTTTTGTAGTATCGGCAACATCCTGACCGGTTTGTTTAACTGAAGAGGTAGCCTGCTGGGCCAGGTCACCAAGATTACCGCCGGTCTCTTTCACCTTTTTGACAGCCTGCTGCGCATAATCTTTCAACTCACCGCCGGTCTGTGAGACCCGGTCAGAAACTTGTTGGACATACTGGTTCAGTTGCGCATTTTCTGGTAAATAGCCGCGCCATTCATTGATACGCTCACCCAAAAGTCGGCGCAACTCTTCACCTCGCATAGGGGCTACAAGCAGGCCAATACCAACGCCCACCAGTACACCTTTTACAAAATTGTTCATACTTAATAACATCCTTTCCTAATCTCGACCAAGCTGAGGTCACATATCTCATCAGCAGCGGGAGCAGACGATTTTGTCAAACTCACCTTTGTCTACTTTCTTAAAATACGTATCACAAGCGCAATGTGTTTCAAAAGCGGCATGTTTCAAGAAGAAGTAGTATGCAACAGTGCGAAGAGCATCTCGCAATAGCTGGCAAAAGCTGCGTAAGGACCAACAAAAGGAATCTCCTGCACGTCTGAAATTGTAAACCCTTTCTTCGTTAAACTGAAAACCCAATCCCTGGCTCTCTGTACACGCAACGTATCCTCCTCGCGCAAAGGTTGGCCTGGAGAGCCTCGCCCAAAGTTATAGCGTCTCAGCAAGTCAGGATCACGCATGTAGGCACGAGCCAGGGCCAGTATTACCGCACGCACAGCCTCCTCGCTTATGCGTGAACGCAGGTATGCCAGGAGCACAGTTTCATCCACGGAAGTGGCTACTGACATGGACCGAAGAAGTTCCGTCTGCGTAGCCAGAGCAGAACGTATAGAATGCATTAACACTCCATCATCTCTCAGACCAATTTCGTGTAGCTGAGTATCGATTGCGGCACCATAGCCCAGCCCTCCCACCCATCCCTCAAGAGCAGGCATCACCACATTCACCCGCTGCCATAATTGCAGCGTCTCACGAGAGACTGGCCAGCGTAACCAGGCCCTTGGCGGCGCTACCAGGGGATCGAGAAACAGTACTTCGTGTGCGACGGCAAGCACAGCTTCGATGAATGCTTCTTGCTTCTCGCGCCGATTGTCCCCAATGACCCAAATGTCAAGAATATTGGCGTTACGATATGCAATATGGCGATGCCGCCACTCCTGTACGTCCAGTGGAGCGCATTGAAATTCAACCGCCCAACAAGCCCCGCTCTCATGCTTGACAAAGATATCCGCGATGCGATTGGGTTCTGGTAGGCGCTCCTCCAGAGTGATAGCCGCCCGAGGAAATTGCTCTCTTAACCAGTTGGCCAGTACACTCTTCCCACGAGCATGTCGTACCGATTCAGCTTCAGTACTCCAGGCACATTCGCCCCTTTGATGCGCAAAATGAAGTTGGGTACGTTTCTCTGGCCCACCTCGCAGGTGCACTATCCCACGACAGTTGGGACAATACAAGGCGCGTTCTTGCGACCAGCGCTGTAAAACGCCAAGCCGCGTCTCATCTGCTACAATTGGTTGACCACCAGGGCCATAGGCAACAAGCACGGAACCTGCCATCCTTGCTCAGTCGAACGAACATACGTCCCAATTATAGCATCGCTTCGCGGGATACTTCCAGCCAACTTTCGTTCATTAACAAATATGACATATAATGAGCGAAAGTAATCACCCTTCGACGAAAACACAAGAGGGAAGAGTATCTATCAAGGGCGATGGAGTATGGTGGGGTCAGTAACCCTGTTGCAAAACTACAGAACAACAAAACAAGCTAAGTTAGAGGAGATCCTATGCTTGATTTAACAGATATTCCCGTTGTGGACAACCACTGCCATCCCGTCCTGCTTGATCAGCAGCTCGACGCATTGCAATTCCGCGGATACTGTACCGAAGCTACCGATCATGCTTTCGCCGAAAAGCACGTTTCTAACACAGTTTACTACCTCTGGTTCCTTCGTCAAATGGCGGAATTTTATGGGTGTGAGCGTAATGAAGAAAGCATCCTGGCAGCACGTAACAAGCTGAACAGCGATGCATTGGTAGAACACCTCTTTCGAGCCGCCAACATCGATACACTGGTGCTCGATCCTGCCTACCCACCCGGTTCTGTATGTTATTCCCCTGAACAAATGGGGCAACTCGGACGCTGCCGCACGGTGAAGATGCTGCGTCTGGAAACATTGATGCAGGAACTCATCCTACAGTACAATGAATTCGATGATGTTGTTGATCGCTTCTCTACAAAGGTCAGCCACGCAAGCGAAAGTGGCTACTGCGCCTTGAAAAGTATTGTTGCATATCGCACTGGTCTGAACATTGCCAAATGGAGCAAAGACGAGGCTGCTGTCTCTTTTGTCGAGGCACGTACCGAGGCCACTAAGCGAGGGCAGTTACGTATTGCGCACAAACCGCTAATTGATTATCTGTTGCACATCGCTTTTCAACATGCCGGGGAACAACAGCTTGCATTACAATTTCATACCGGCTATGGTGACAGCGATGCCGATATGAGGTTGGGGAATCCTCTACAACTCCGCGAAGTATTGGAGAGGCGAGACTACCAAACCATGCCGATCGTACTCCTCCACGAGAGTTACCCATACAGTCAACTTGGCGCATACCTGGCAGCAGTCTATCCACATGTCTACCTGGACCTTTCATATACCATCCCCTTTATCGACAAGCTAGAGATGCTAGCTTTCACCCGCCAGGCATTGAGCGTAGCACCTGCCAGCAAGCTCATGTTCAGTACGGATGGCGTTCATATCCCTGAGATGCATTGGATTGGTGCATTACGCGGACGGGCTGTTATCGGACAGGTACTGGAGGAAATGATGGCAGTAGACGAAATTGATGAAGAACAAGCCCACCATATTGCCCAACAGATATTACATGACACAGCATATGCCGTTTATAAGTTATAGTCCGCAAGGAACTTCCAATTGTCATAATAAAGTGAGGAGGCGCTACCATGATAGACTTATCAGACTCAACAGAAGCGCGATTTCGTGTAGGGGTCTTCGCGTTGATATTTGAAGATGGGCACGTTCTTCTCGCGCATCGCCGCGATATTGACTGGTGGAATCTCCCTGGGGGTGGGATGGAGGCGGGAGAGACCGTTGATGAGGCACTACGCCGTGAAGTTTACGAAGAAACAGGACTGGTAGTCGAGATTGAGCAGTTGGTAGGCGTCTATTCAAAACCCCAAAAACAAGAAGTGGTTCTAACCTTCCGCTGCCATGTTACAGGAGGAGTACTTAAGGAGACAACGGAGTCACGTGAGTGCCGCTATTTTGCTCCGGCGGACCTGCCACCTAATACACTGCCAAAACATCGCCAACGGTTAGAGGATGCTTTACTCAATCAGCCAGGTACCATTCTGCGCGCTCAGCGTAGTAGCACGGCTGATGATCAAGGATTATCATGAAGGCCACTAACTGTAATTACGCGCTACAAGCAATTGCCGAAATACCTGCTAAAGAATCCCCGTGAATCGTCATCTTCTGCCACGTATCGCCTTCATCATAGCTGATGTACATTTCTCCATTACCTAGACCTACATAGAGCCGACCTGGGAAGCTTGCCAGAGCATAGGGAAAACTTTTCAGTGGATGCGGAAGCCCCCCACCAAGGGCTTGCCAGGGCCCATAGCCACGCCAACGATAGATATACGCTTGCGCATTGCCCCTGGGATTATGTGCCTCGCGAGGGCCTGGACATGCAGAGATATACCAGCAATCAGGATCGTCATAACTAACCGCCAGACCCCACGTATAATGCCTATCACGGCCAGTATCGGCGCGCTGCCACGATTGTCCACCATCGCGGCTCCAGGCAGTACCACCTCCACCTGCCTCGTATGCACGTTGTGGTACACGTGGATGCCAGGCTAGCGCATGAACATCGCGCTGCGCATTTGGACGGTGATCGGCCCAACTTTGTCCACCGTCACTGCTATACATCAGGCCACCAAGTTCGATGCCAACCAGTAACACAGCGGCATCATGGGGACTAGGCGCAATCCAGCGCACATGTGAGGTCCAGGGACGCGGAGGAAAACTCCATGTCGGCGCCGAAGGAATGCTGCGCAATGTCGACAATTCTTCCCATGTCTGCCCGCCATCCTTACTACGAAAGAGCATACTCGGTTCACAACCAGCATAGACCATTCCATCTGCGGGACTCACGGCCAGAGAGAAAACATCCTGCTGTGGCAAGTGCACATCCTCCCAATGAACACCACCGTCAACGCTTTTGAAAACGCCTTTACCATGTGATCCAGCATAGAGCGTCCCAGGATGATGGGGATCGAGTGCCAGGCATTGTACACCACTATCCTTCAGCGTTATCCTGGTGTACCACTCTTCACCCTGCTGTGTAATGTGAGCAATTGCATCTCCCGTCGCAACATAGAGTTCTGTCATCGCGACACCTCTCTTATCCTCTGTTAGTCGTTACTTAAAACGCATGTGTCAAGAGTACAACTACATCCCTAGCATCTATTTCCAGACTGCCCTGCAATTCTCTTCCATCGAGTAACGAGATACACGAACCAGCAGGTAATGTTACTGTCTGAGCCGTCTCATTGTGATTGAGCAAGAAATAGACACTCTGTCCATCTGCTCGCACACGTCGAGTAACTTCTACACCATTGGGAACCGCTAATAGTGGCGATACATTCGCTTCCTCGCACAACAAACGCGCCAGAGTTGCAAGCAGTTCATCACTGCCTTGTGTAGCCAGGTAATAAGCCTTGCCCTCTCCAAAACGATTGACAGTGAGAGCAGGACCATTGGCATAGTAATCGCTGGCAAATACACCGAGGGCAGTTGCCCCCTCAAGATGTATCAGTTCGCCCCAGAGTGTGCAGTTGTACCTCCCCTTTATTATACCCTTCTTAACCACCACCTGGTTGGTCATATCCTTCGTCAGAGGATCAAATTCCTCGACATGTATCCCCAGCAGTTTACGCAACGGGGCGGGATATCCTCCCAGGAAGACGTGGTCGTTTTCATCCACAATGCCGCTAAAGAAAGTGGTGAGGAATACACCGCCACTCGCGACGAATTGCTCCAGGTTCTGTGCAACCCCTGGACGAAGCATATGCAGCAGTGGAGCCACAACCAGGCGGTATTGGCTCAGGTCACTATCAGGGGAGATCACATCGATGGCAACATTGAGATCATGTAAGGCATGATAATAGCATTTTATCTGCTCCCAATAGCGCAAACGATCACTAGGTCCTGGCAAATATTCGACATCCCACCAGTTGTGCCAATCCATCAGGATGGCTACCTGGGCAGAAATACGCGATCCAACGACTCCAGGTGAGAGCCGCTGTAGCTCAGCGCCAATGCGTGCTGCCTGTTGAAAGATGCGGATGTGCTCACTACCTTCATGGGACACGAAAGCGCTATGAAACTTTTCCGCTCCTGCTTTTGATTGACGCCATTGAAAATACAGCACACCATCCGCGCCATGTGCCACTGCCTGGTGGCTTTGCAAACGAATATCCCCAGGGCGCTTATGAGGATTCTGCGGCATCCAGTTCAATTGACTGGGCGTCTGCTCCATCACAAGGTGTGGTTGCCCTCCCTTAAGTGATCGCATCAAATCATGGGTGAGTGCTGTCTCCCAGGGGGGAGTCGAGATAGCGGGATAGTTATCAAAGGAGATAATATCCAGGTGAGGCGCCCAGGAGAAATAATTCGCCGGCTTAAAAGCAACCATCAAATTGGTGGTGATAGGGATAGTTGGTGTCAACTCTCGCAAAATATCTGCCTCGCCTAGATAACAGGCGAGTAATGAATCCGACATAAAGCGTTGATAATCGAGACACTGTCCAGGGTTGTTCTGTGCAGGCGAAATTCTAGGTGGCAAGATATCTTCCCAACCATAGTAGCGCTGGCTCCAGAAGTCCGTACCCCAGGCAAAATTCAAGCTTTCCAGTGATTGATAACGGGCCTGCAGCCAGAGCCGAAAAGTGGCTGCACAAGCGTCACAATAACAACTCCGCGTGTCACAGCCAAACTCATTGTTCACATGCCACATCCTCAATGTTGGATGTGTACGATACCGCTCCGCCAGTCGCTGCACTAGCTCAGCAGACTTGCGATGATAGTCGCTGCTATTAGGGCAAAAGTGGTTGCGCGATCCATGGCTCAGGCGTGCCCCACTGCGCGTCACCGGTAACATGTCGGGATAGAGGCGGCTCATCCAGGTAGGTGGCGAAGCTGTCGCGGTCGCGAGGTCAGCAGCAATCCCATGCTTGGCCAACATATCCATAATACGGTCTAATTTGTCAAAGTGATAAATGCCTGGATGTGGCTCAAGAGTGGCCCATGAAAATATATTAATTGAGACCATATTGACATATGCCAGTTTCATCAAGCGCATATCCTCGAGCCAGACCTCTTCGGACCACTGTTCAGGGTTATAGTCTGCGCCATAGAGGATACTGTTCAACAAAGGTTGATGCATATCATTCCCCTCGCTCATTTTTTTGCTCGCTCTGTAAAGCATCTTGCATCGCCTGCTCAACATCTTCGTTTAAACGAGTACTGAGTTGTGCTGCCCACACACCATCCCACATATTCCTCTGTTGCATATATCTCTGGCAGTTATACAGGGGGTCTTTCAGAGATTCTTCATCCGTAAGCAATCTATCAGACAATTGACAATGAACACTCAGCTCTAAAAGAACCGGGCCCTGCCCTTCACGTGCATGCTGCATTGCTGCTTGCATTGCGGTATACACTGCGATAACATCCTCCCCGTCTACTGCCTGATATTCAAGACCGGCAGGCATGGGCAAAGCTTGTAAAGATGCAGATGCACTGTCTTGTTCATAGACAAATACCGCTGGTAGTTGGTGTTGTGCAGCAAAGGTGATCCCTTCAAGGAAATCCGGCTCTGCATTAGCCCCATCTCCACAGTATGCTACTGTTACTGCGGTTCCTTTACGTAATTTACAAGCAAAAGCGATGCCGGCGGCATGCAGTATTTGCGTCGAGACTGGAACTGGTCCTGCCACCATATTATGTTTAGAGTAGCCCCAATACGGTACTGGCTGCATGTTATTCAGAGAAAGCTTTGTCTGCTGTATTGATGGTTGTTTCTCGCCTACTGGTCTCGCGGCAATCTGAACAAATTGTACATGTGTCCGTAATACTTCGTATGGTGTCATACCTATAGTCAGGACAACTCCGAGGTCACGATAGTAGGGCAGAGTAAAATCCGTACCTACCTCTATACATATAGCGCTACCTACCTGTGCTGCTTCGCGGCCACGACAGGTTGGAACGATACAATTCCGTTCGCGTTGATGCAATTGACGCGCGCAATTATCTACTATGCGCGTCAAGAGCATACGACTATAAAGATCTCGCATCAATGAGGAAGTTAGAGATGGAGTGCTTCTCTCCAATGAATTATCACCAGAATCCTTCTATCGCCAGGTATACCTTATTAGATAATTTTCTCCCGCTATTATATGCCCATAGAGGAACATCGGCAACAACTCTCGTTAACGATCCTGCTTTTCAGCCAATATTGCAATTCATAAACAAGGATTCTATAATACACTCGCAAAAGCATATAAACATAGGCCTGTAACGTCAACGAGGACCTAGGAGGCACAAACAGCATGACGATCAATACTCGCACGACGGAAACTAGTTCTATAGCACAGCCTCTCGATTACATCGCTTTATATCGTACTATGGTAATGGCACGAGCAACCAACGATCTCCTCAAAATCCGCAAAACACAAGGCAAATTCCCTTTCTATATTGGATGTGCTGGACATGAAAGTATGGCGGCTGTAGTAGCAGCCCTTGACGAAAATGACTGGCTCTCACTCTATTATCGCGACCTGGCCGCATGGTTGCAACGTACAGGCGATATTTACGGGCCGTTGCGCGAAGCGTATTCGCGCACCACCGGACCAATGGGTGCAGGTCGTAACATGCCCTCACACTATAGTAGCAAACGCTACCGCATTCTCCCTACGTTCAGCGAAGTGGCCGCACTTGCGTCTTTCGCAGGGGGGGTTGGCTTCTCACTGCAACTACATCAGAGCAACGAACTGATCGTATACACTGTGGGTGATGGAGGAGTAGCAACAAACGATTTCAATGTCCTTTTTCGCCAGGCTGCTGTTCACCAACTACCGGTACTGATCATTGTTGAGGATAATGGTTGGGCGATTACTACCCCCTCTACCATTCAATGGGGTGGAAATCTTGTTGCATGGGCCAGAGGAGGCGGTATTTACGCAGAGGAGGTTGATGGCACGGATGCCGTGGCAACGTATGAAGCAACCTGCCGTTTCGTCAGCCATATTCGTTCAGGGCAAGGCCCTGTATTGATGCACCTGCGTATGGGTTTACTTGATGCACACTCTAGTAGCACCGACATCAAAACCTATCGCACCAAAGAAGAGATCGAGCTAACCACCGCTACGAAAGACCCCGTAAAAAATTTTGCCCGCTGGCTCGTTGCTCAAGGATATCTCCAGGAAGCTGATTTTGAACGTATGTATAAAGTGGCTCGCGCAGAACTGGAACGTGCCGAAAATCAAGTTCTTCAGGAGCCTGAGCCTACAGCAGAGCGTGTGTTACATCATGTCATTCACATCCCACAATGGCAAGAAAATACTCCACGTGGAGCAAAACGACAGACAACTATGTTGGGCGCCATTAACGAAGCCCTGGCAGAATTGGCGCAACGCGACCCCGGTTTCTTTGTCTATGGACAAGATGTGGGTAGCCCAAAAGGCGGTGTCTTTGGCGCAACTGCCACTCTAGTCACCAATTTTCCGGGACGTGCTATCAATAGTCCGCTAAACGAACAGCTTATCGTCGGTACTGTCGCAGGTTCAGGCATGATCGATGGGAAAGCACGCTGTGCTGAAATTCAATTTGTTGACTACCACCAATCGGCGGCTCAGACAATACGCATGGCAGCGCGTGTTTTATACCAGAGCTATGGGGACTGGAGTGTTCCCCTTCTACTGCGCACCAAAACTGGTAGTGGAGGCGGAGGTCCGATCTCAAGCAGTACCGCCGGCGGTGGCGCCTTTGGTCACTCCAACGCTGGCGAACAATGGTTTACATCGATACCTGGCATGATCACCATCTGCCCGGCCACACCTTTTGATGCTAAAGGCCTCTTGCTTGAAGCAGCACGATCACAGTCACCCGTTGCCTTCCTGGAACGCGGACGTCTCTATCGCTCTGAGCCACCCAAGGATAGTAATGGCATTGTTATTGCGGCAATGGCACAATATTGGAATGTGCCCGATGGTTATTACACTTTGCCGCTGGTCAAGGCTCGTCGTCTTCGTATTGGTGAAGGTCCCACCAGCGTCGCCATCATTTGCTGGGGTACGATGGTTCTAGAGGCCTGTACTGCTGCCGCCGATAGCATTAACAGTTCAGGTGGAGCGATTGAGGTTGTCGATCTTCGTACACTTGCCCCATTCGATGAGGAGACTGTAGCAACGGCAGTGCACGAAGCAAACCGCGTTATAGTAGTAACGGAGGAAAGTGACCTGACCAGTTTTGGACGCCACATACATTCTTGGATCGTACAGAATTGCTTCTATGACCTGGATGCCACACCCGCCTTTATCTCCGCTCTCAAGGCTCCCGCCGCTCCCTACAATGCACCCGAGGAAACCGCCTTTTATCCAACGGCAAGGACCATCGAGGCCAAAATTGAGGAACTGCTGGCCGAGTAAGGCCTGCATGGAAACAGTGAGAAAGCAGTGGCAGGAGTTGTAAACCTTTGCCACTGTTTTCTTGCAATCAATAAAGCGAGTTGATTGCGCTGTTGAGATAGCAAGTGTCTTGTTCTACGGTACACTTTTTCATCTTTTGCATGTATTCTATTGTAATTCCTCACTCCCGTACAAAAAGAGAAGCAGTACTAGCTTACTCGACTAACATACAAGCAGTATGATATACTTGCCAACGGTTTCGTATAGGAAATGAATGTATACATGAGTTTGAAAGTGTGGATGAATATGAATACTGATACCGTAGGCGAAGATTTCCACCTGACAAATAACAGAAAGACTAAGATACCTCCACAAACCCATGCAGAAACCCTCTCGAATCGAGCCTCACACTCGTTCATTGAGGGGATTATTTTGCCCGGGCTGATACTCGTTGCCCTGATTCCACGCATCATTCTCGCGCATCAACTTGACCTGGTTACGGATGAAATTATCTACATTATGGGTGGAAAAGCATATTTTCCACTTTTACTCCATCTTCAGATTACAGCAAGTCAGTGGGCATTTAATTATGAGCATCCCCCCGTGGTAAAACTACTGATTGGTCTATCTCTCTTTCTCAACGCCCACCTGGGTAGCCATTTGAGTGACTTGTTTGCCGCACGCATCCCCAGCTTACTAAGCGGAACAGCGCTGATCATGGTCATCTACTGGCTCGGGCGCGCACCATTTGGTCGCCTGGTCGCCCTCCTTGCAGCACTCTGTCTCGCCCTCAGTCCCTGGCTGGTATATTTCAGTGCACTTGCTTATCTCGATATGACAATGACGACACTGATTACCATAGCCTATCTCGTACTCTGGCCTGCAATCCGGCAACCACGTTTGTACCTGCTTTCAGCGATGTTGCTGGGTTTGGGAGTGGCAAGCAAGTATACAGCGATCCTGGCCATGCCTGGCATGATCTTATTTACGGCATATTATTTCGTCGCTATCCGCCCCAGGTTGAAAGTCGAGCAGCGACCACCGTTACCATGGAAATGGTGGTTAACTGCTCTCTTCCTGATACCTGTGACATTCTTCATCGCTGACCCTGCCATCTGGCGACAACCATACAGTCTCCTGCGGCAAAGCGTGCACTTCGAGTGGCGTCATTCAATAACAGGACACCTGACATTTCTCGCTGGTCAGTACGGAGGACACATTCCCCATTGGGCGGTGCTCTACATTGTCTTTGCGAAGCTTAGTATCTTTGTCACAATGCCCGCGCTATTTTTTCTCATAGTCGGCTTATCACAACTGGTGCGCTTCCAGTTGAACAGAGCGAAACTACCAATCGCAGAGATAACCAGTATTGCATTTCTATGCATCTGGCTCATCTCAATAATGAGCACGTTTAGCCTTCTAAACATTGTTGTTGGCACTCATTACCTTTTACCCCTGGCTCCGCCTATAGCGCTGGCAGGGGCATATGGCATTGCCACACTTCTGCGTTATAGCTATGAAATACGCTTTCGACGTAACGCCACAAAGACTGAAACAGGAGAAGTGAAAGAACCAGCATCCACAAACACTGTTGTACCAGGCAAGCAGCGCACCAAACGTCCATTAGCACGCACGGCAATTATAACGGCAATTCTCAGTGCTTTTTTTATAGGACCACATCTCCTCGGCTTGACAACGGTCTATGCTGCGGAGGGCTATACCAGTGAAGTGTTCAGCAGTGAAAACTCGGTATTACAGGTGGCGTATCCTGCCTATCGTGAAGCCGGCCTCTGGTTAGTAGCCCATACTCATATAGCTGGCAAGGTAGGAACCGTAGCTCTGCCAGGCACACTCGATCCAAGTGAAATACTCGACCCTAGTGACAAAAGTATTTCGTGGCAAAGTTACAATCGTGATATTCAGGGAAGATTGTCATTCAGCGAGGTACCACCCACAAGCGCCAGCTTTCCGTTTGATTATCTTATTTGGCCTATGCACTTAATTCAACGAGGCTACGCCATTCCCTCACAATGGAGGACGCATGTCGTTCATATGATCATGGGTGGAAATACTATATACTGTTATATTCTGGCACAAAACCCCTCTACAATTACCTGATGGAGGTATCTTAATTAGACCATGAATACCGAATCGACTGACTCTCTCGCCGATGCATCGACAGCAATAATAATAGATAAAAAGAACGACCAGAAAGCAAATCTTGAAGAGCGTGAAATCTCCAAATTGAACCAGAGATGGAATTGGAGAGATGCACTGTTTCTGCTGGCCTTAGTAGGACTGGTAGTAGCCATGGCTTTGCACTATACTCCTAATCTCACAGGCGAAGTAGCAGGGGAGTGGTGGGATCCATTGCTCAATATGTGGACACTTTCCTGGGATACGACGACATTACTTCATGCACCTACACATCTGTGGCAAGCACAAATCCTTTATCCCAACAACCTTTCATTGTCTTTTTCCGAAAACCTTCTAGGTGAGACTATTCTTTTCGCGCCGTTCTATCTGATCTCACATAACCCGGTGCTAGCGTATAATATTACTTTCTACTTAACATTTCTTCTCTGCGGTATCAATATGTACATCATGGCGCGCCACTATACAGGCAAGTCTTTCGCAGCATTTGTGGCTGCGTTGATCTACGCCTTCGCACCCTACCGATTAGGACAAATCGATCATATCCATGTTATAGCTGGCGAGTGGATGCCATTAGCATTTTTATCTCTTGATCTCTCACTGCAACAGGGACGCTGGCGTTACTGGATTCTCTTTGCCCTATTCTATCTCCTACAACTATTGAGTAGCATTTATTATGGGATTTTCCTGAGCTATGCGTTGCTTGCATTTGTTCTTATCCGTTATGCGAAACCATTTGTAACTCAGCTTCGTTTTAGAAAAGGTGCATATCTTAAAGATATCGTCATCCGTGGAGTGAGACCTATCATTGTTCTGACGATAATGTGTGTCTTCCTTGGTTTTCTTATGGCGCCATATCTTACATCACTGAGCCAGGGTTTCTCACGTTCGTTGGATCAAACAGCAAAGTACGCTGCTACAATTAATGATTTTGGTTTTGCTGTACCATTCAACTGGCTATACGGCACAAACTATTTCAATGGTATGGCGCTTCCAATTGATAGCGAACACTACCTATTCCTGGGGTTGGCAACTATGACTCTGGCGATAGCAGGAGTAATCCTCGTATTTAGGCAGAAACAATCTTCACTACGTCCATATGTGTGGACTGGAGTCTTAATATTACTTTTCGCGTTTGGTCCGATGCTGCATTACTCTACGCCCAGCGGATCACCATATTCTTATGCCCCATCGAGGTTCCTGAGCGAGGCACCATTACCAGCCATCCCTCCAAACATTCCCATGCCCTGGATAGTTGCGTACTTTGTACTACCAGGATTCGCAGGCCTGCGTGTTCCCGCTCGACTGATCGGCTTATTATTAATCATGCTCGCGCTCTTGTCAGCATACGCGATAGCCTGGTTTCAGAACAGGGTTGGGACCCGATTTATCGCGTCCAACGCCATTACACGAAAGGAAAAGATACAAGTTACAGAACAGACACCTCGTCGAGTAGGGACCCGATTTATCGCGTCCCATATCTTCAGGAGAATCGCGATCCAGTGTTTACTCATCTTGATTCCTTGCGCTATCTTGCTGGAAGCCATACCAGCATATTTGCCTGTGACGCAAGTGCCAACTGGGAACGCTATTCCCGCGGTCTATCAGTGGCTTACTACGCACGGAGATCAGCAACCCATTGTTGAGATACCTATAGCTTCTGTAGATAGAAACTTTGTATCGATGAACGAAGCCTGGTATGACTACTATGCTATCTATCACTCTCACCCCATAGCGAACGGATGGAGTGGCTATCGGCCATTGTTAACTTTTGATATGTCAATGGTGCTCTTGAACTTCCCATCGAGGTCTAGTTTGTCCATTTTGAAACAGTATCATTTTCAATATGTCGTGCTACATCTTCAATTCTATAGCCCAACTATAGCGAAATCCATCCTGGCGCAAGCCGAGTCAAACCCTGAGCTACGGCGTGTCGCGGTATTCGGTAGCGACTCAGTTTGGCAGGTGATATAAAACTATGAAACGCGCCCCCGCTCGAGACATTATCTTGCTATTCGTGACCACCCGGCTGATTTTGGTTATGGTGACATACGTCGCCTATATCCTACTTACAGCACCCAAATATTCAACCGCACCAGTAAACACATTGGCATTGTTAGCATCCTGGAATCACTGGGATGCAGCTAATTATGTGAGAATTGCTCAATTTGGCTATCAAACACCATATGATGTTGCTTTTTTTCCCCTCTTTCCCTTACTTATAGCAGCAATAGCCCACATTCTGGGCAATTGGAGCTACTTACTGGTTGGCACGCTTATCAGCAATGGCACACTGCTGGGGGCATTATTCGTACTTTACCAACTTGCAGCAGATGCCGGAGGAGACCTGGTTGGACGGCGCACACTACTCTATCTCTGCATATTCCCTACAGCCTTTTTCTTCTTCGCACCGTATAACGAGCCATTGTTTCTCTTACTATCTACAAGCATCTTTCTTGCCCTCCGGCGTCAACGCTGGTGGTTAGCAGGTCTCTTTGGATTTTTGGCTTCTTTAACACGTTCACCAGGCATTCTACTCGTTGTTCCTTTCATCGCCGAACTTTGGCTTTCGCGTGATAGCATCACTGCCTCCCGACAAAAAATGCTACTTAGAGTATTACCTGTCTTGCTCATTCCACTGGGTACGTTGCTTTACGCCATCTATTGCTGGCATATTTCAGGTAATCCTCTCGATTTTGTAGCGGTTCAAAGTCATTGGGGCCGACATACAACCTGGCCATGGCAAGGAATATTCCTGTCGCTCGCCAGTATATTCTGGTATCAACCTTTTGGTTCGTTTAGTGAGGTCCACAATGTGCTTGACTTATCTGCAACAATTGCTTTTATTACGTTAGCAATCCTGGGGAGAAACAAACTTCGCGCAAGCTATAGTATATGGCTGGCAGTGCTGCTCATCTTTATTTTAATAAGCCCGGCTGTTGCAACAAACGATCCACTAGAGTCGAATCAGCGTTTCATCTTAGAAATGTTTCCAGCGTTTATTACACTGGCGATGATTGGTATCAAGCATCCACGCCTGCACCAGGGAATTATGCTCGTTTTTCCTACCTTACTTGCTACATTGAGCATTCTATTCATCATGAATCGTTGGATCGTTTAGGAGAAGATGCTCATGAACAGGAGAACAATTGTAGGGACCCGATTTATCGCGTCCCACCCATTACTCGATCAGCCTGGCGAGACACTCGATGATGAGCACAAAAAAACGCCGTTACGAACCATCAGGCTCGGTACACTGGCACTGGTCCTTTGTATTCTCGTGAGTGTAACTCCACTGCTGCACCTGGCCGGTAAATCATTTCTCTTGCAATTACCAACCAATTCATTTCTACTATTATGGGGGGCCTGGCTCCCCTACGATCTGCACCTGGCGCACCCTCCCCGCACCTCAATGCTAGATACCAATGATATTGTAATGGTTGTGCTGCTCGTACTGCAGTTCGCCATTTATACACTATGTGCGATAGCAATACACCGACTGCCAATCCAGGGAGATTTCAAAAGGGTCTTACGTTTGATCTGGCTGGGCGCTGTAGCGGCAGGCCTGATCTATGTACTCACACCAGCTATGCCTTCACGCGATATCTTCGTCTATGCGGGCTATGGCCGGATTATTGTTGATCACCATGCTAACCCTTATTTCACCACCTTAGCCGCTTTTCCTCAAGATCCGCTATCCTCTTTTGATGACTGGAAATACTCGACAGCCGCCTATGGTCCCGCCTGGTTAGTTATCTGTTCGATTGAGACCTTCTTCTTGGGCAATGCTCCGGTAGCATACGTTCTTGCCTTCAGATTATTTGGCATGACATCCTTCCTCCTCAATACCTGGCTGGTATTTACCATATTGAAGAAGATGGGACGTTCATCACGAACAGTCGTAATTGGAACACTGCTTTTTGCTTGGAATCCTCTTGTGCTATTGGAAAGTTGTCTTGGCGGGCACAATGATACCTTCATGGTTTCATTGATTTTGTTGGGTATATTACTCTGCTTACATGCAGAGCAACACAATTTTGCCCGGCCTATTCACTATCTCGCACCAATTATCGCCTTTACCCTGGCTGCGCTCGTCAAATTCACTGCTCTGCCGCTTATACCTCTCTACCTGATATTCCTGGGGCGCTATACACTCTATCCATTACCCCTGGCTTCTCTAACTAACCGTCAGCAAGCTTTGCTTCATTGGGGTACGACGTTATTAAAGGTTCTTTTAGCTGGCGTTACCGGTAGTCTGATTGGTATCACCTTTTACGCACCCTTCTTTATCGGGCATAGACTCCCTGATATCATACATAGTTTTTCCACACCCCCATCATCGCTCTACTCGGAATACTCCCTACTCCTTGCCATCGTTGAATGGATTAAAACCCCTGGCTTACCTGCTCAAACATTCTGGACATTCACGTTACTTCATGAACTCAGCCAACGTCATGTATGGGATTGGATAAACTATTCTGCTTTGCTCTGCATGCTGATTATCGGAGCAATCTATATATGGCGCGTTCCTACAACACGCACAATGGTGCTCGCTGCACTGGCAACATTTGGGGTACTTCTGGTAATCACTCCCTGGTTTTTTTCGTGGTATGTCACATGGCTGGTGGGCCTTTCCACGATATCTCTTTCTGCCGCTGATAATCGCATAGGAAGAGCTCTGGTGGCTTTTGCCCTGACGTTCTCTGCTACTGCGTTTGTAGCATATTCATCCCTCACTCCTTGGAATATTCTTAGCTGGTTGATCATGACTGGGCCACCATTACTTGCATTTGGCGCTTTTGTTGCCTACAAACATAAATCAACTTTGCGTTCTCGGGATACTTCCTTTCATCGCTGCTGACCCTAGGTAGAAGCGCTACAAGAGAGCGGAGTTGCAGCGATGGATTTCAAGGTACTCACCGTGCAATGACACAAATAGATTGATCTATATCCAACTGTCTTCTCTGGTCGTTTCATCTCTGTACAAGAAGATTTTGTATAAGTGAGGTTACCGTATGCCAGCACTAGAAAGAAATCAACAATTTGATCGCTATCGCATCATCCAATCGTTAGGGAATGGTGTATCAGGTGAAAGCTATGAAGCAGTAGATACGATGCTCCAACGCAAGGTTACGTTAAAGCTCATTCATCCCTGGTTCACGCTGCCAGACTCGGCTCATCGCCAATTCTTTCGTGAAATGCAGGGCATCAGTATGCTCAATCATCCCTACCTGGCTGCAACACTTGATTATGGTGAAATTGATGGCAGACTCTACGTTGTTCGCCGCTATCTCAGCAATGGTTCCCTTTTAAGCAACGCGGGCAGACTATGGTTTAAGCCGCCGCTCGATGTGGAAGATGCTATACAGTATGGGCACCAACTGGCTCAGGCACTCGACTATATTCATAATTGCGGGTATTTACACGGAGCAGTCACGTTTTCAAATATCCTGGTGCTACAAGGTCCCAATGTTGATCATGAGCCTGGCTATGCTCCTTTTCTGCTCGCTGATGTAGGGCTTTCAAACTATGTACGGCGCTTTGGCCAACCACAGATCAAACTATTACCGATAACAGCGGCACCTGAACAAATTGGAAAAAGAGTTACGCCCGCAAGCGATCAATTTGCCTTAGCTGTGCTGCTCTATTTCTGGCTGGCTGGCCGTCCACCCTATATCGGCACAACAGAAGAAATAGAACACGCTAAGCTCACCGGGGCTTTCCCTCCTCTTTTTTCGCTGAACCCTGAGGTCTCGTACGAGCAAGAAGAGGTGATTCGTCGTGCCCTCAGCATCTATCCCGAAGAACGCTACCCCTCAATGGAAGCATTCGCTGACGCGCTTGTGGCAACGCTCACTCCTCCTATTAATACCGCTCCTCCCACTCCCTCACCTATTCCTCACCCCGAACAATCACTGACTCTTGAACAAATGCTTGATGCCCTGGCTAAATCTTCTCCCTCTGTTTTTCAACCAGGCATACAGCTTCCTCCTGAAGCTCCATTTTCTGCCGAAGAGGCACCCACTTATCAAGAGAAAGAGATAATAGAGATGGAGATACAAGCAGGACAGGTCGAGCAACATACGCAAGTCACGCAAGTCACGCAGCCCATCGCTATACCCAGACTCCAAATCAAATGGTTAAGCGGTGGAGAGACTCGTGAGTACTTATTGGAGCATAAAGAGATACTGCTTGGGCGTGCCGGTTCTGATGATGTGCTACTAGATCAAGATTCATCAATCTCTCGTCATCATGCACTGTTAAAGTATGAAGATGATCGGTACCTGATTTATGACCAGCGTAGCTCCAGTGGCGTCTTCGTGAATGGGGAAAAATTGACCGATGAAACAGGGCGTGCCCTGGCAGATCGTGACCATCAGAAATGGGTATCTCTTCGTAAAACACATCTAATTAAGAATGGCACTTATCCCCAGTGAAGTGAAGTAGGGTCATGTACTTCTTTTTGTACATGCCCCTGCTTGACAAGACATTAAAGGCCACTACTGGCAGTGAGTCTTACTGACCGCCAGCTGCACCTTCGACTTCGGCATGAACGGTTTCACCCACACTTTCCTCGATGGCCTTGAGCTCAGCCTCCGTACCCTGTACGACTGGTCCCTTGAACCAATGACGCGCACTGACTAGCCACCAGACCGTGACAAGCACGATCACACCCAGCACTACTACAGGTGTGTAGTTAAAGGTAGCAAAGGGGCTGACACCAGCAGCAAGAGATGCAGGATTGAAGGTAGGCAACATAAACAGCACCGAAATGAAGGCAACCCATATCACAGCGATCCAGCCAATCGGCCTGCTCCATGCTCCCAGGTGCCAAGGTCCAGTCTTGAAGTCAGTTGCAAACTGGCGCAAGAAAATTGGTATCGCGTACGCGATATAGAGGCCGATGACAGCAATAGAAGTAACCGCCACGTATGCTGTGGCGCTCCCTAACGAGGGGACGGCCAGGATAAAGGAACATACTACAGCCAGGAGGATGGCATTGCGCGGTGTGCGACCTCTATTCAGCCTATGCCAGACGTTGTGGAAAGGCACGGCGCCGTCACGTGAGAAGGCATAGATCATGCGCGAGTTTGACGTGACCGAGGACATACTGCAGAAAAACTGCGCAACAAATATCACGGCGAACAAAAGGGTTCCAAGAACATAGCTGAGACGGCTTTGCAGGATGTACAGCACCGGATTGGTAAAGCTAGCAGCCGCAGCCAGGTCGGGAGAAGCCGCTACCAGGGCCATCAGCAGAGCATAACCGGCAATGGCGGACACGACCACCGACATGACCACACCCCACGGAGCGCGCGTCTCTGCCCCGATCGTCTCCTCGGTCATATGGGCTGAAGCATCATAGCCCGTATAGGTGTACTGCGCCAGCAATAGGCTTAAGAGGACGGCGTACCAGAGGGGGAAGCCGGTCGCGTTGAAGGTTTGATTGGGTGTGAAAATCGTGCTGGCTGAATTAAACCCGTGAACAGCAGAACCTGTAACCTGAGGAGCGCAGCACGCCCCAGCATTTGCAATATTAGGACTGAACTGCAGTGAGAGGAGCGTCGCGCCAACCACACCAGCGACGATCAGGAGTACGCCCACAATGTGCCACCAGACACTGACATCATTCAGCAAAGCCACAAGGCGCACGCCAAATATATTGAGCATGGCAACCGCAGCCAGGATGATGGCGTAGAGCAGCAGGGTCACCTGTTGTGTGGCAGGGTCATAGATGACGCCTGAGCCTGAAATAAAGTAAACCGTGGCAGGGACAGCAGGGAACCAGGCATGCAGCAGCGTGTCAAGGGTAACGGCAGCGCCATAAGCGATACCTGCGGTGATCGCGACCTGACCGATCAGGTTAAACCAGCCGGTATACCAGCCCCAGGCAGGTCCACCGCGCCCTCTAAAACCAAGTTTGGAAGACCAGTAATAAAGGCCACCGGCGGTCGGGTACGCAGAGGCCAGTTCAGCCATACCCAGCGCGATGATGACCACGAAGATCGTGATGAGCGGCCAGCCAATCGAGGCGGCTGAATATCCTCCATTGAGCGTGGTCAGATAAAAGAGGGTGACACACCCGCTCAGGATCGAGATGATGGTGAACGAAATTGCGAAGTTGGAGAAGCCACCCATGGCGCGAAAGAGTTCCTGCGCATAGCCCAAACCATGCAGGCGTTTCATATCATGCGCGATGAGCTCTTCTTTGGAAGTACGTTGCGATGAAGCCAAGAGACACCTCCTAGAATTACAAAATAGAGAGAGGTATATAAATCGTGTCAGACATCATGATGAACGCATGATGTCAGTGTGCCAACCTTTGGCGAGTTCAATCCTGTATCCCCATGGAATGTTGTTTCGCGGGAGACGAGCTTTCTACACCTCCCTTCAGATTGAAAGATTATCGTTCACACAAATGATATCTTATTATAGGCATCTATCGACGAGATCTTTCAGAAAGATCGCACCAACGCACAGGCTTACCTATGAAACAATAAACCCTCCACCCCATTGTTTTGGATTGACATCCATGATTACCTGCTTTGTGAAAATTCGCTCTGCAATATTGGTTGGGAAATCGTGCTCAACGTTGTAGGCTCCTAGGCTCTAGCTCCTACTCCGTATTGAGCATTTGAGGGTTATACAGGGTCTAGTATGGCAGAGATACAATTCCCTCCATCGTTACATAAGAGAATAACATCTTTTTATTTAACTCGTCAAGGAACTTATATTCATTTTTTTGACCATTGACTAACTTCCCTTATGTCTGTAGAATCAGGGGGACAAAAATCGAGAGGCACAACTTAATGGCAGAACTTCTGCAAAAAAATGATTTTAACGATGAAGACCTGAGTTTCGCCCAGGCGCCTGATCTCCTGGGAGTCTTATGTAGTACGCGTGACGTGGTAGAGCAAGGAGAGTACGTGTGGGTTGCGACTGATCGAACAGAACTCCTGGCTCATCAATGGCTACAAGATGAAACAGGCCAAAACGCCAGCACAGCCCCTACCTGGTATGACAACTATCACTTCTATGATGGAACAGAGCGCACCGCCAATTGGGTTCTTGCCCTCGACGCGATGAACTTCTGCTTTTGGGCGGAAAAAGATCAACCACGCTGGTCCATTGATTATCAGGGTGAGAGACTGAACGGCTATTTAGCCGAGGCTGCAGCGCTCAAACGTGCGGTAGAAGAGGACTTTCCCCTTTGGGATGCAGCGTACCTCAGCACTATCAGCGAGAAAGATTTAGCGCATATTTTTCGCGGCGAACAAACAATCCCGCTCTTTGAGGAACGCCTGCACAATCTGCGCGAAGTCGGCGCCGTACTGCTTCAGCAATATAATGGTCAATGCATCAATGCAATCGAGCAAGCGGGCGGTAGCGCCGTGAAGTTAGCGCTACTGCTGGCAAAAGACTTTCCCTCATTTAATGATGTCGCTCTCTACCGCAGTCATCTCGTTCGTTTCTACAAACGAGCTCAGATCTGTGTTGCCGATCTTCATGAGTTACCACAGGTATTACGTCACTTTGGTGTACTCGAGTATCTACCTTCACTAGCTCAACGTATCGACGCTCAAGAACTACTTGAGGCTGGTTCTGAGGAAGAAGTAGAGTTGCGCGCCGCAACTATCTGGGCCTGTGAACTACTACGGCGCGAATTGGCTCGTCACGGGCGCATTATGACCGCAGCCGAGATCGACCTGCGCCTCTGGCTCCTTGGTCAAAATTCATCTGCAATGCAACCGTATCACCGTACGCGGACAATCTATTATTAAAGAGCTGCTATGCTATTAACAACATTACTGACATCCTTAGAACAACCTCCAGTAGAGATTATTGCGCCTAATATTCCCGGAGGCGCAATCGCCCCAAATAATGTCGAGATTACTGGATTGGCTTATGATTCGCGACAGGTACAGGCAGGAGAACTATTTATTGCTGTTCCAGGATTCCATACCGATGGTCGGCGATTTCTGGCCGACGCGGCACAACGAGGGGCCATAGTTGCTCTTGGCGAAACATTGCCACGAGACGCACAAGCTTCTTTGCCTCTGCTTTATATTGAGGTGCAAGACGTACGCATAGCATTGGCCAATCTCGCATGCGCCTTTTACAAGTATCCGGCCAATCAACTCTGTACTATTGGCGTCACTGGCACTGATGGTAAAACCACAACCAGCAATCTCATCAGCGCGATTTTCGAAGCAGCCGAAATACAAACCGGCCTCATGACTACCGCCAACTTTAGAATCTCTGGTCAAGAATGGGAAAATGCGACACGCCAAAGCACACTCGAAGCACTCGAAATCCAGCAATATCTTTGATGTGGGAGTCGTCACAAATATTACGCACGAACACCTTGATTTTCATATAACCATTGCTCAGTATCGCCGCGCCAAAGCACGTCTCTTCGAAATGTTAGACCCAACAAGAGACAAAGGATTGGGTATCCATCCCGTAGCCATTCTTAATCGCGACGATGTCAGTTACGAAGTATTGAAACCCTTCTGTCATGTACCTATCCTTGACTACGGTATCAATCAAACTGCTTCGGTACGCGCAATAGATATACAGCTTGACACACACAGCACCCGCTTTCGCGTGCTCCTACCCAACGCCGACTTCATGATTGAAACTCAGTTAGTCGGACATTTCAACGTGAGCAACTGCCTTGCCGCAATTGTCACGGCCTACAGTCAAGGCGTACCTCCTGCTGCTATTGCGCGAGGCCTGGCACAGGTGAAGGGGATAACAGGGCGTATGGAGAGCATTAACGAGGGGCAACCTTTCACGGTTATTGTAGATTACGCCCACACACCAGATAGTCTGGAGAAGGTACTCGCTACCCTGCGGCCACTGACCACCGGGCGCTTGATGGTTGTCTTTGGTTCCGCTGGTGAGCGTGATACACAGAAACGCTCAATTATGGGATGTATTGCTGCACAAATGACAGATTTTTTCGTTATTACTGATGAGGACCCTCGCGAAGAGGATCGTATACAAATCCTACAGGACATTGCGAAAGGCGCGGAAGCCGTTGGAAAACGGCAAAGCAGAGATTTTCTCTGCATCGCTGATCGTACTGAGGCAATTGCCTCGGCATTCGCACATGCACAGGCGGGCGATACCGTTCTACTGGCAGGGAAAGGCCACGAACAAAGTATAATTATAGGTAGGCAAAAGTTGCCCTGGGATGATCGTCAGGTAGCGCGCGAAGAGCTACGGCGGTTACGATAACTTGAGAAATTAGAGTACTATACCTAACGTATCGGGTTCCGCCGTGCGTTACTGCTTGTACTTCTTCCACGTTTCAACATGTGAAGCATTTGGGTTCTTTTTCGTCTTTGGGAGTGAATATGGTTCCACAGTGGTTAATATTACCGTGCTGGCTATTACTTATTTTTGCTGCCAGTGCAACAATAAGTCTTACATTATGCTATCTAGCCAAAGTGCTCTTTCCCAGATTTCGCAGTGGTGAATTTAAACCAGGACCACATCGCTCGGATATTCGCTCTGACCTTCCTGCTGGCGGACGAGAGATTAAGACAATTGAACTCCCGCTGGTAGGTGGCCCTGCATTTATTCTGGCTCTTATAGTAACTGGTATCGCCGCGGGTTACCTTTTGAATTTCAATCGTGACCAATGGACTCTCCTACTCATTGGCCTGGGTGCCACTTTCTGCTATTCACTTGTTGGTTTTATCGACGATAGTTTTAAAGTTTTCAGTAATGAAGGACTCTCAGAACGCACAAAGTTAGGCGGGCTGCTCCTGGTTTCGATTGCAGCCGCACTGTTTTATTTCTTCCTTCTTCCCAAAAGTGGCGGTCAATCGTATACTCCTTATATAGATTTCCCGATTATTGGGCCTTTGCTCTGCCCTGTTCCTCATGGTGGACTGCTCGCCTGCCCTCCGGGAAGAACTGATTACTTCGCCTGGCTGATTCTCCTCATCCTCATAACAAGTGTCATCGGCACTGTGACTTCTCTTTCAGTCGATTTTAGCGACGGTATCGATGGATTGGCAGGAGGACTGGTATTTAGCGCCGCCCTGGCCTTTGGTATCATCTTCACTGGCAACATTGATCCAAAACATCCAGAAGGCATTGTACTGGTAGTAATGTCACTCCTATGCGCTGGGAGCGCTCTTGGCTATTTGCCGTTAAACTGGCCATCGTCCTGGGCAGCTCGTCGCGGTACGGCCAAAAGACGTGCAAAGATTTACATGGGCGATAGCGGTGCTTTGGGGCTTGGGGGCATCCTGGCAATGATTGCTATTTTTTCACGCCAGGAGAGCCTTCTACTCTTAATTGGGATGGCATTCGTACTAGAGGGCCTCTCCGCCTTGATGTCAGCGAAATTGTTGACGCCCTTTTTCCGCAAACGACTGCAAATGCTGCGCTATGCAAGTACCACTGTTCTCGTCCATCATACAGAGTTCCCTAAGCCCTTTCTGGCTTCTCCACTTCATCACCATTTTGATTTGATTGGGTGGGACCGCCGTCGCTTAGTCTATGGAGCATGGGCGCTGGGTGCCTGTTTCGCAGCGCTGGGAGTAATGGTCGGTAAAGCGCCAGAGACATGGGAACGCTACCTTGCCCGTATCCTGGTACTGATTCTTGCCTGGCTTGTCTGGTCCAGTGGCTCATGGACGCGTCGTTACTTCGTAGGCAAGCATCCTGCCGAACGGACACGCCGCCGTAGGCTTGCACTGTTTTATGGTTACCCCTATCAAGTCATGGGATTGCGGTTGTACCACCTGGTGGAAATCATTGAAGCCAGCGAAAATGTCATAGAGACTCCCGCCGAGGAACTTGCTCTCTGGCAACGTATGAACATCTATGACGCGCGAGCTATGCTTGGGCTGTATTGTTATCGTGCCGGCTACTTTCCAGCCGCCCTGGCACAGTGGACACGTATCCCGGTCGACAACCGCGCTTTGCGCCCAGAGATCGAGCAGCTCCGCATTGAGGTTGAGAACCGCATTGCTTTAGAAAAGCAGGAAACACAACCCATGAAGCTCGAGCAAATTTTGCGCCCGTCACCAGTAATTTCAGGTAATTTGCCACCTGCAGACTTGCCCAATCCACATGAGCCTATCCGTTTTGAAGAAAAAACAGATGGTCATAGAGGCTGGACCACCAATTCTGCAAATTCCTCATTAAATGGTGATGATGACAGTGACGATGAAGAACGACAGATAACTTCGCCACTTCTCAGTGATGCAGTTTCCTTACCTGCTACTAATGGTTCGTTTAGTAAAACACCTCTTCATTACGCCGCTCCTCCAGCAGATGGAAGAAACTGGCTTGTTCGCTTTTTGCGCTTAGCTCCTGGCAGGGGCGATTAGCACAATCGTGCTGGCTGAAAAGGTTTTTGTTATGACACATTTGCCCGGCGATTAGATACTCTGAGCTGTTTTTGGCATCTTATTAGCACTGGTCGCGTTTACCTATTTCGCAGGACAAAGACCCAGTCAGCAGTTAATAATGATCCAGTTACTTGGCCTCGGTTGCGGTCTCTTCGCCATGTTGCGCCGTAGAAGAGGGAAAAAATAGCTCCAATCAAGCCATACCATATGTTTTGCGTAGCTCAACATAGACTTCATCAAGGTGTTGCTCTTTGACGAGCTTTTCTACTCTCTCCTGGAGATCTTCACGAGCAGGATGACCCAAACGCTGGTCGATAGCCAGTGCCCGTACCCAGTATTCAAGAGCATTGTGATACTGCTGCTGCATAAAGCATAGCCTTCCCTGGCGGTGCAAGACCGCGCAACGCTCGGCGGGTGTATCCAGGTCATCAGCTATGCTAAAGGCTTTCTGATAGAATTGCTCAGCATCGACATAGCGATGCAATACGCATGCCACATCGCCTAGTCCTCGTAGGGCTCGCCCTTCGATCTGCCGCGCCCCCTGTTCCTCGCCAATTGCGAGAGCCTGTTCGTAGTATTCTTTTGCCTCTAAGTGTTCACCATCATCAAACGAAATGGCTCCCAGGCTATTCATCACGCGCGCGTTGTCGACGCTGTCTCCCAGGCCACTGAAAATAGTCAAGGCATCTTCATAGTATCCACGCGCATCTCCCAAGTTGTGGCGCTCCCGAGCAATATCACCCATCGCTCGTAAGGCCCACCCTTCACCACGGCGAATATTCTGCTCGCGAAAGATGGCGATAGCATCACTACAGGTCAAATCTGCCAGGTCAAGCTTGCCCTGATCGGCATAGACGATACTCTGATCGGCAAGCACCCAGGCCTGACCCGCGCGTAGCCCAAGCGCATTGAACAAGCGAAGCGCTTCTTCAAAATCCTTCAGGGCTTTGCTATACCGTCCCAGCGCTTCAAAGACGGTGCCACGGTCCCGCAACGTCGAGGCAATACCTTCATCGTTGTGCAGGTTGCGGAAACTGGCTAAAGTAAGTTCAAAGTACCCCAAGGCTTTATAATAATCCCCCAGCCCACGGCTCACTTCACCCAGCACCAATTGCATCCATGCTTCCCCTTTCTGATCACCGACTACGCGGAAAAGATGCAGAGCGTCCTGAGCATAGAGCCCGGCCTGCTGAAAGTATCCTTCCTCACGAAAGAGCATGGCTAATTCGTAAAGCGCCCAGCCAGTCTCATCGCGATCATTTTGCTCACGGTGCAGCGCCAGGCTGCGTGTCAGACAACCGACAGCCTCAGCATATTGACCAAGCTGGCGCAGGATCGCCCCAATACAACATTGTATCTGGCCCTCAACGGTTTTATTGCCTAAACGCAACGCATGAGCCTCCGCGCGCCGCAGCATATCCAATAATGCGGGAGCATGGCCACGTCCCCCCATTGCCCATGATGCGTGAACCGCTAACAGAATCGCCTCTTGTAAGTCCTGAGTCTCTCCTGCTGCCTCCTGATGTTCATAGGCCGCAAACCATTCTTCAGGACTGGGCTGTGGCTGGCTGCGATAGTAGTGAGCTACCGCCCGATGCACCCGCCGGCGCTCCTGTAAAGGCAGGTACAAAAGCGCAAAATTGCGAATTTGCGGGTGAATGGTGTACACGCGCCCATCAAATTGCATGAAGGACGCCTGCACCAGCTCGTCTCTTGCCACCCGCCAATGCTGCACCAGTTCTCCCGCAACGGCATCATTTGTAGGAGCAGTAGCCTGATTTTCGGGAGCAACAATCAGAATGATCTGTTCACGACTAAAAGGTAAGCGGAAGGCCGCGAGATAGGAAAGAAGCAAGCGTGCATGAGGGGTCAAACGTCGATTGGCGACATCGAGCACTGCAGAGATACCGGCGAGCTGTGAGTCGCGCAATTCGTCGCACACCTCTTCTAATGAGCGTGTCGCCGCTTCCGGGGTAAATACCTTCCCATCGATAGAACGAGCCGCGCCAAAGATCAGTTCTGCTCCCAGGGGGTAGCCATCTAACAGCGTGCAAATCTTTCGTAAGACCTTCTGCTGTTGTGGATCATCCATATGAATTCGCTGGTCTAAGCCACTCTCACCAGCAAGCTCCGCAAAAAGCCTGAGCAGATCCGCATCAGCCATCTTATCAACATGATACTCATACCAGTGGTAAGGCGCCCCCTCAATCACTGCTACCGCCGTCGGATTCGAGCGAGATGAAACCAGTACCACTACTCCCAGCGGCAAAGAGCTAAAAAAGTGATGCCAGAGTTCTAACTGACTATGTTCTTTCACATCTTCAAAGCTATCCAGAAACAGTAAACAGGGCATATCTCGCTCTACGTATGAACGGAAGACGCTGAGCACCAGTTCCTGGCGATAGCTTTGATCATCAGGATGGAATGTCTTCGCCGGGGCATGCACATGATGAGCGATATCCATCAGCGCTTCATTGAAGAGCTTTCCCCCTTGTAATGAAATACCAATGGTCACCCCAGTGAACATCTCGTGATTTCGCCGTATCGCTTCAATGGCTAGAGCGCTCTTTCCAATTCCCGCTGGACCAGTTAAAGCGATATGATGCGTGCCTGGACGTAATGTACTGTGTTCATTTGATGGCGGCCCAAGCTCTTCACCTCTCGCGGCAAACGCCAGAAGATCGCTCAATTCGCGCAATTCTCGTTCACGGCCCACAAAGGTCGATGCTCCCCCCAGGTACGCCAGCGGGTGATCATGGTCTGCTGGCGCATCCCTGCCAGCAATCAGTGCTACAGGCCCCTCCTTGCCCTCTGTCACGTGACGATACAGCACAGGGATAAACCATCCCTGGTGACTATGCCTGGGCAACATGGCCTGGCGGGCGCGGGCAAGTGCTTCCTCCAGCGTGCGCCCTCGTCCCAAAGCTTCATAAAAATGGAACATAAATGTTGGGGTAACGTCATCATGCAGCGAATAGGGCATCGCAACTACTGCGGGTACCTGAGCCATCACCAGGGAAGTTGCCAATGTGGTATCGAAATTGACACCGTGATGCTGATGGCGCTCGTGCTCCCCCAACAACGTAGCCGTCTCACAAGCAGACAGCACGACCAGGTGAACATCGCTACTGATAAATATCTCGCGCAATGTCTGGGTATCAATATACCTATTCTTCCCCTCTTCGTCGCAAAAACACAGATAGGTCTGTGCCTTTACTCGGCTCAGCGATGCATCGCAATCAAGACATTTGCTTGCATCGGCATCGTTCAACTTCTGACAATCTTCATCGGGACAGAGGCGACCAAAGGCTCCGTGCCCATCAAAGTGAACGACATAACAGGGGAGCACTGTCTCGTTATCATCAAGTAATCCAGCACCGCCAAGCGAACTGAGATAGCCCACCAGGTCATCATAGGTCACCTGCTCTTTTTTATCGAGGAGAATGGTACCATTTTCGATCAGGCCAGCTAATGCCCGTTGCATTGCTTCAAAGCTGCGCTCGGTTTCCAGGGACGCGCAATTCTTCGGAGAAGCACTGATATAGAGCATGCGCAGCGGCGGATGAACAGGTAAATCATAGCCAGTGGCATCCCCCGGGCGCAGAAGAGCACGAGTCAGTGTGAAGACGCCAGAAGCGAGGAGAAAGTGCTCGCCATTGTGGAGCAGTTCCCAGGGGTAGCGGACAAATTCCTCGCAGCCTGCAGCAAAACTAAAGGTCAAAGCAACCGTACCGCGCCGCCGCAGTGTTCGTTGTATTACAGCACGTAACATCGCTTGTACGGATTGTTCTGATAATTCCCGACGGCTTGTACCGGGTGTCTCAGAGCCACACAAGGCTAAAAAAAGACGATAGCCTATTTCGTGCAGGTCATTGATGTTATTATTGAATTTGTTGAGTTTTTTCTGCAGGGCATTGAGCTGCCTACTCGTGTAAGGCGGCACAAAACTTCCGCTAACAGTACGCCCTGACCAGTTCTCCCGCACTTGCAACTCAAATGTGCCGTCCTCAAGGTTGCGAAAGAGTAGGTTTAATGTCTCTCCCATGTGCCTGCTTTTCTCGCATTCTGTCGAAAGTACTAGTGATTTAGAGGCCCTAAGCGAACAGCATCACCAATTTATCCGTTGCAAGTATAACACAATTCTTTTGTTAGCTGGCAGAGTTTGAACGAGTTCTATCTGGCAATTCCTGCATCTCATTCACCCCAGTATAACTCAACTTTGCCGAAGCGCACTGTATCGCCGACTTTGACTCCCGCATCCTCAAGTGCTTTTGTGACACCCATTTTTCGAAGTGTGACCTGCAAGCGATCCATCCCTTCTTCATTTTCCAGGTAGGTCATACTGACGACGCGTTCGACTCGCTTGCCGCGCACATGATAGGTATCGCCATCCTTAGAAACAGTAAAAGCGTCTTCTGGCTGGGGCCGCAGAACAGTACCTGGCATCTCAGTATTGACTTGTACAGCTTCGCGCTCGGCCTCTTCCCGCCGGATTTCATTCAATCGTTGGGCGGTATACTGCATCAACTCCTCAGTTCCTTGATGGGATGCCGCAGAAATGGCGAAAACAGGGTAGCCAGCCTTCTCAACCTGTGCTTTCAACGCTGGCCAGCGCTCCTGAGCTTCTGGTAAATCCATCTTGTTGAGTACGACAATCTGCGGACGCTGAGCCAGCTGTTCATCGTATTCACGCAATTCCTGGTTGATCGTTTGAAAGTCCTGCCAGGAATCTCGCTCAAATGAAGCACCATCGAGCATATGAATCAAAAGACGAGTTCGCCGTATATGACGTAAAAATTCATGGCCCAGGCCAACACCCTGCGCGGCGCCTTCGATGAGACCGGGAATATCGGCAAGCACAAAGCCAAATTCATCGCCGCTGCCAGGTTGTCCCACAGCCACAACGCCGAGATTCGGTGAGAGCGTGGTAAAGGGGTAGTCAGCTATTTTTGGACGAGCTGCTGTAACCACTGAGAGCAAGGTTGATTTACCCGCATTCGGAAAACCAACCAGCCCAACATCGGCAATTAAGCGCAGTTCAAGCTGTATCCAGCGTTCCTCGCCCGGTTCACCTTTCTGGGCCTCTTGCGGAGCCTGGTGTGTTGACGTAGCAAAGTGGACATTTCCCAGTCCTCCACGCCCCCCCCGTGCCACCATCACTCGCTGTCCTTCTTCTACAAGATCCGCAATTACTTCATTGCTTTCCGCATCGCGCACAATGGTGCCACAGGGTACAGACAGCACTATGTCTTCGCCTTTGGCTCCATGCATTTTCTGGCGTATTCCCGGCTCACCTGCCCCAGCCTTAAAATGGTGGCGATAGCGGTAATCTATCAAGGTATTCAAATTAGTTGTAGCTCCCAGGTATACACTACCCCCCCTACCTCCATCACCCCCATCTGGACCTCCCAGCGGCGCGAACTTTTCCCGCCGGAAATGTCGCGAACCGTTTCCACCGTCACCCGCCTTGACAAAAATTTTTGTATGATCGTAGAACATAATATGACCCTAACATAGTATTCTCATGGTACATTTTTCTTTTCGGCGAAGTCGAGTATAGCATATTCCTGGTAATATCGCCACATCGCACGCATCGCACGCATCGACAGGCAGACTCAGCAACACGTTTCACCCACCAATTGCCATTTCTTTTTTCACGAAAGAGGAGAAGCAGGTCGAGCCTTGTACTCGACCTGCTTCTCCTCACTGCTGCAATTTCAAAAGACAAATGCATTCCTACGTATCCTAAAAAGGTCTTGCCCTCTCAAGGGTGCGCTTCAGCAAACCTATAACAGCAATTGAGCCAAACCAGAGGGCCACTAGCAACCAGGATCTTTTCTCGTCATTGTCCTTCATTATCTTGTACCTCGCCTCATTGATAGAAGATACATCCTGAACAATCTACGTTTTACATTAAACGGGGTTGCACCCATTCATGGTATTACATAAGTTACCAAACTACAGTTAACCCGATGTGAGAGTTTTTCCCTAAACTTGTCGCACTTGTTGCACATGTTGCACTTGTCGCGTTTGTAACGCATGGTGGACGACCCCTGAAACCTTTAGCAGACTCTTAACGTTCGTTGAGACAATCTTGATCTTCGCCTGATGCAATGCCGAAAGGAAATATGACTATCAAATTCGTATACTTTATCCAAACTCCTCTTGCCTTAGCCTATGCCACTCTCGACGCTCTTGCTCGCGGCGAAGCCAAACTGAGCCGCGGCGCAGTACTCAAACTCACGCAGAATATCGATGATCAAATCTAAACTTTTTACACAGGTTGAATCTCGACAGGTTTGGGTTCAGCCCTGACGGGCTTTTCGCGGAAGTGCGGCATTACCTCTTCCGCCATCATCGTCTGATTCTTGAGGACGAGGTAATCAGGGATTTCACCAACATGGCCGCCTGTGACCAACATACCGGCATGAAGCTCGTCGGTCAAGTAGGCAAGTTTCTCAACGACGGTATCCACGCTGCCTGCAATGACAACACCTGTATCTACCAATTCTTTGAAGGAGGCTTTTCGACCATAGGTTCCACTTTCAAGCATCCCTCTGAGACTACGTACGCTCATATAGCCGGGCGGTACAAAGAATTCGGGGCGGACCTTGAGGGCTTTGTTAAAGAGCCACATCACATATTTTTCCCCCTCCTTCATAGCAATATCATCGCTCTCGGCCACGACACAGGGAACACAGAAAGCTAGTTGCTCTGGCTGCGCTTCGTAGCCATATTTTTCCTCGGCGAGCCGGCGGTACATGTCATATGCTCGCTTGCGCTGGTCCATTGGCATGAAAACCGTCATATAGGGATATTTATGTCCGGCTGCAAAATCGATGGTCTCGGTGCTGGCAGTACCAGGCAACCAGATGGGCGGGTGAGGCTGCTGAATTGGACGAGGCCAGATATTGACGTAGCGATAGTTATAATGTTCGCCCTCGAAGGCGAATGGGCCGGGGCGGGTCCAGGCCTGTATAATCAAGTCGTGTGCCTCGTCCATACGTTCACGGCTAATGGTTGGATTGACGCTGTAGCTGAAATATTCCATGCCCGTGCCGCGCACAAAGCCGGAGATAATGCGTCCGCCACTGATCACGTCGAGCATAGCAATCTCTTCGGCCACCCGAAGTGGGTCATCATGCAGCGGCAGTGCATTGCCAACAATCCCGATTTTTGCCCGCTTTATCCTCTGCGTCAGGACAGCAGCCATAATATTTGGCGAAGGCATAGTCCCGTAAGCATTCTGATGATGCTCGTTGACGATGACACTATCCCACCCCAATTTATCGGCTCGTTCGATCTCATCAAGATATCGGTTATATAACGCGTGCCCCTTGATCGGGTCATAGATCGAATTGGGTAGTGTTACCCACGCAGAGTCGTACTTTTGATCATAATCCGCGGGCAGGTAGGGCCAGGGCATCAGGTGGAAGTAGTGGAACTGCAGCTTATTCACGGGAAGTTAATCCTTTCCTTGCTCAAGAAATTCGCAGATACTCCTGGCCCATTCCTCGTGTTTCTCAAACATGGGCATATGTCCTGTGCCTTCCAACTTTACCAGTCGAGAGTTGGCGATTTGCCGGTGAAACGTATCGCCGTATACCGGGGGAATGACACGATCATTTGCTCCCCAGATCACTAAGGTTGGACACTTGATACTGGCTAAGCGCCGTTCCAACTTCGGGTCATAGCTGGGATTCCAGGCCAGTGAAGCGAGGGTAGTACGCTCTTTATACTGCACAAGCAGGAAATCTACATTAAATTCGGCAGGCATCAGAGGCATTGCAGCCATGGGATTATCAAAACAGGCGGCGATTAACTCCTGAGCGTTCATAGCGAAGATATCGGCGATAGATGAACCCTTCACCCGGATGCCAGCGGCATTGGAGAGCACCAGCTTTTTAACCCGTTCCGGATACCATACAGCTATCTCTGCTGCCATCCATCCTCCTATCGAATGCCCAACAAGCATGACCTTGTCCAGCCCTAGCTCGTTCAACAGGTCGCGGAAGAAGAGGATATAGTCACTCATATCACGCATCCAATCGGGCCTCTCAGTTAAACCAAAACCAGGGATATCGGGTGCGAACAGGTGAAAGTATTGGGCGAGGGCACGATGATAATCCAGCCACAAGTTCCCCAGGTTGGTGCCGTGGAGATACAGTAAAGGCGGAGCGACAGGTGAACCAGCTTCAAATATGTGCGTTGCAATGCCCTGCACGTTGACCGTGCGTTCGTTTTTTTCAATGGGGGTTACGACATCTGACATCGTTGTTTATCCTTCTTGGCGTTTTAGAGTTTGGGAACGAACAGGAATGTGCCGTGCTACTATCATACCATACACAAAAAGCGGCTCCATTGGGCCCCATTGCCTACTGAGCCGCTTTGCTATAAT
Source organism: Chloroflexota bacterium (assembly GCA_005881495.1). Next base: position 1,628 of record VBHI01000317.1, on the reverse strand, counting down.
GGTTTACTGATTATTGGCTTCAGAGCTGGATAGAGTGCGCGATAGGTCTCATACGCCTGGGCATAGGCCGCCTCGTTTCCCCTATCTGGCCCAGTTCGCTCCACCACACGTATGGTAGCCTCACAGGCCTGCGGCACTGAACTGTAGATGCCACTGGCAACGCCCGCTAACAAGGCGGCGCCAAAAGCAGGCCCTTCCGTTGCATTTGTTGTCACCAGTTCCACCCCCAGAATGTCGGCGATCATTTGACGCCAGAACACACTCTTTGCCCCGCCGCCGGTAGCACGCAACTGCTCCATGGGCAGACCTTGCTCCTGAATAATCAAGAAGCAATCCTTTAAGCTAAAAGCCACACCCTCAAAGACAGCACGGACCAGGTGACGGCGATCATGACTGGCAGTGAGGCCAATCCAGCCGCCGCGAGCGTAGGCGTCGAGGTGAGGAGTGCGCTCTCCCTGTAGATAAGGTAAGAACAACAGTCCATCACTTCCAGCAGGTACGCTTTCAGCCTCCCTGGCAAGAAGTTCGTAGGCGTCCAATCCAGTCCAGCGCTCTAATGCTTGCTCAGGTAATCCAATGTTATCGCGTACCCAGCGTAGCGAGAGACCAGCCCCCTGCGTCACTCCCATGAGGTACCAGGCGTGTGGTACAGCGTGGTTAAACGTGTGAACTCGAGGCACGGGGCCAGACATATCGACTTGCGGGGTGTCAGCATAGGCCAGCACTACTCCACTCGTCCCGATAGAGACGAGCGCCAGGCTGGGCAGCACTACGCCATTGCCAACGGCGCCACAGGCGTTATCCGCTCCACCACCCGCAACAGGAGTGCCCGGCAGTAAGCCGGTCAGGGCCGCTACTTCACCGGTAATCGTGCCACTCACAGCATCAGCGGCAACAACAGGCGGCAGCAGGGCTGGATCGAGCGCTATTGCCTCCAGCACCTCGCGAGACCATGTTCCCTGCTTCACATCCAGGAGACAGGTGCCTGCCGCATCTGAAATCTCCATCGCCAACTTACCAGTCAAGCGGAAGCGAATATAGTCTTTGGGCAAGAGCATGGTGCGTGCCCGCGCAAATATCTCTGGCTCATTGTCACGAATCCAGAGCAATTTGGGAGCGGAGAAACCTGGCAGCGCGGGATTGCTCACCAGTTTGATGAGGCGGGCAGCACCTACTCTCTCGGTCATCCAGCGGCACTGGGCTTCACTTCGCTGATCCGCCCAGATGATGCACGGTCGCAAGACCTGCTGATGCTCGTCTAGCAATACAACGCCGTGCATTTGACCGGAGAGGCCGACGCCACGTACATCCGATGGCTGTACGTGATAACGCACAGCCCCTGTTAGACACGCTTCAATAGCCACAACTGTGGCTTGCCACCAGTCTGCCGGGTCTTGCTCAGCCCAACCAGGCTGAGGGTGCACCAGCGGATAATTGACAAAGGCCGAGGAAAGCACATGCCCGTCTTCCGCGGAGAAGAGAGCCGCTTTGACTCCCGTCGTTCCGAGGTCAATCCCAAGGAGAGTTTGCATAGAGTTATCCCTTCAACGGTTATTGTTTATGATCAAACCTGATGAGATGATTGTACGCTATTCAAAGCTATTCTAAAAGGTGGCCAGTTGCTAAAG
>VBHI01000236.1 GCA_005881495.1 Chloroflexota bacterium | reverse complement strand
GCTATGTGCCGTGTAGGCGGCACGGGGAATGAACAGCCCAAAATGTTCGCTGTCACTGTTGTCAACAACGCCGATAATAGTGAGCTTGACCGCCGACGTCACAGCCTGTGGCGCCGTGTTATCAGGAGTGGGCGTTTGGAGGCCGGTGACCCAGAGAGGAGTGGCCGGGAAACTGGTATCGCCCTGGTAGACCCCACTCATGGAAAAGGTGTAAGGTGAATCAAAACCCGGTGGATGGGTCGGCATCCCTGCATCAGCCGGTAACGGCGCGTTGGGATCATAGACGGGTGAACTGATGAAACTATCAGGGCGATACGGCAGGGCATCGTTATCGATCAGCGCGTAATTGGGATGGGTTTGTAACGCTTGCCATACCGCCTCATCACTGTTAAATCCCTGGGCGCGTGCCAGCAGGTGCAGCCCCAGACCATGCAGAAATCCACCATTGACCACTTGCGCAGGATACAGCTTCCAGGAAGGATTATCGGTACTTAATTGGATCACCCCCACGGCTGCCGATGTCTGTACTCCTATCGAAGAAAATACCTCCGGATGAATGCCATGCTGTAGCAAAGCCGTCCGTATGTCTGGCAGCGGCTTGAAATATGCCACCGCCTGGATGTCATACCCGCCTGTCTGCGTATCAATATTGGTATAAGTGTTCTGCATGGCATTCGTAATCACCGCCATAACCGTCATGGCGAAGACAACCAGGCTAAACATCACCACGCTCAATCCCGTGCGGAAGCGCCGGTGTAAAGGATACGCCGAAGCCAGTCGTGTCAGAATATACGATCCCGGCAGATTCGAACAGAGCGCTACAACCGGCCATACCAGCACTTCCGCGTTGGTCAACAGCACCCACGCCGTTCCCAAAACCATCATCAACCCGGCAAAAAAGAAAATCTCTATGCCACCCTGGAAACGCGGCAGCCCAAGCCGCGCCAGGACATCGAACGGCAGCGCCCAATAAGCAACAATCACCAACCCCGCCAACGTAACAAACAATTTTTTCAAAGCCGCATTGTTCACGTCCCTACTATGATCACGTCCATGGTAGGGGCGATCCCTTGTGGTCGCCCGGTTGCCTCCCTGGTCGGTGGTCACCCCCTGGTCGACGGTCGCCCGGTTGCCGGTGGTCGCTCTCTGGTCGGTGGTCGCCCTATTACCGTTGGTCGATCTCTGGTCGATGGTCGCCCGGTTGCCGTTGATCGCCCTATTACCGTCGGTCGCTCTCTCGACTGTAGTGCTGGACGTGGTACCAGAAATACGTCGCGATAACCATCCCACAACCCGCCAAACCTGCCCAATAGCAGCTTTTAACAGCAGCCCACCCCCCAAAACGATCAATGAAAAGCCCAGCGAGAAAAATGCGATCTGCAATTTCTCCAACCCCAGTTGCATCAGCCAGTAGCCGGCCAGTAGTGGCAAAAAGCCCAATAGGATGAGTGAACGAAGTAGATCAACCAGCGCATCAGGGATCTGTTCGAGGAAAATGCGCCGCAGCTTGAAGGGCTTTCGTACCATAGCTGGCAATTTCAATAGGCGCAGGCAGGTCTCACTCAGGGAAAGCCTGTTCTGCGTCTGTTCGGGGAGATCGCGCATGGCCTCTACCACTGTCATGCGACTGACCAGCCAGGAAGAGGCCGCGACGGAACAGAACGTGAAGATGACGCCCAGGCAATAGGCAATAACCAGGCTATGCGGTTGCAGAATCAGTTTGAGCGGGAAGTTAAAACGCGCCAGGATTGGCCCGAGAAAGAGCACGAGCAACGTTCCCAGCGCGATGCCCAGGCCAAGACCAATGAATGAGGCCAGTAGATCATAGACGGTTCCCTCGAAGAGAAACATCAGCACCAGGTGGCGGCGTTGCACGCCAATGGCCCGGGCCATGCCCATCTCTACGCGACGCTCTGCCGCCAATAAGACAAAAATAAGGAAGATCAAGAGCAGGCCAATCGCCAGAGCGAAAAGAGCAAAGAGCGCAAAGACGCGGGAGAAGATATCCTCCGCCTTCTGCGAATTTTGCACACCCTGTTGTTTTACCTGGATGATATGCACATCGCCTGGAATCCACGCCCGTAGGCTCTGTGTCACGCGACCCGAAAGATCGACGCCATTGGCGCCGCCGCGGTTGGCAATAAATATTTGTGTAATATCATCATTGCGCTGTTCGATATTGCGGAAAAATTGAATATTGCTCAGGAGATATGGTCGTTGGCCGACGAGTCCACCATCCACAACGATGGCCGCGACATGCATCTGGTAACGCTGCCCAGGCCAGCGTTTAGAGTAGAGAAAAATGTTGTCACCTGCATGAGCATTGAGCAGCACGGCGGCAGTATTGTTAAGATAGATCTCGTTTGCGCCCAACGCGGTAATAGTGAGATGACCTCTGCCATTGTTATTTTGCATTCCTCCAAAGCCCTGTTCGCTGCCAGGAATGATGGCGAGCGCCGTGACCTTCGAGCGCACCTGTCGCGACGTACTATCCGCCACGAGCAAATCGTGCTCGACCAGCGCTGCTCCCACCGCCGCGATATCGGAATCATGGCGAGCGAGGTCATTGATTTGATAGTACACTCCATCTGGAAAAAATCCTAAAGCTCCATGACCACCCTCGATCGTCTCATCCACGCTGCCCAGATTATAAACCGCAACCGTTTGCACCGCGGACGTGATGACATCTCCGGTAGCCAGCACGCTGGAGAGCAGTGTCGTAGAGAGCATCAGCGCGAAGATAATCAACCACATCTGTGTACGCCGCCGCGGGATATTGCGTACGCCAATCCTGAAAAAGATGGCATTGCCGAGCGCCAGCAGCGCCACTACGCCGATAATCGCCAGCGTCGCGGCCAGGAGTACTGTTGTGAGTGTATCGATTGGAATGCCAAAGAGATGTGTCATATGCTCCTACGACAAAGCCTGGTAAAAGAGCAGCGCAATCTGCGTATAACCAAGCGTGCTAGGGTGCAACCCATCATTACTGATATACTCCGGGTGGTTACGCAGTTCGGGCCATTGTCGGTAGAGGTCTACCAGGATGGCATGGTGCCGCTTTACAATGGACGCAATAGCGCTGTTATAAGCCTGGATTTGTGTATACAGCATCTGCGGATCATCCGCGCTGAAATAGGGCAACAGTGTGAGGTCTGGCACATTGGCGACAGCAATACGTGCATGCGGCGCTCCTGCTTGTATGCGACTCAATAGGAGGTCAAGGTCGTGCGAGTAACTACCGAGAGGGACATTATTGGCAAGGTCGTTCACAGCCAGCCAGACGGTCACCAGGTTAGGGTGAGCATCGAGCGCCACCGGGACTTCAACGTTCAATGCCTGGTGCAGTGAAATGCCTGGGATACCCAGATTGACAAGATGAACGCCCGAACCCAATGCCGCAGCCAGGTTTGTCGGCCAATTTTCTGTCTGTGGATCTTCGGCGCCGATACCAAAAGTGTCCGAGGCGCCAATGGCTACATAAGTCAGCCGCGCCTTTGGAGCCTGTTGCACCACCAGCTGGTGTGCTCCAATTCCCCCGCTGGAGGAAGCATCACAGCTCACCAAAAAGGCCACAACAAAACAAAGCGCAATAGTCGAGAGCATCGCTCTCTTCCACGCGCTACCATTGTTGTGTACCGGCACAACAGCCAAACGTCTCAGGTGAAAAGAATTAGTGAACCAGTCCACTGATTAAAGACACGAGGGCGAAGAGTACCACAAAGACGATAGTCAAATTGAAAATCAACTTCTCTACGCCACGTCGAGTCTTAAACACGGAGCCGGCACTGCTGCCGCCAAATGCGCTACCCAATCCTGCTCCGCGAGGCTGCAACAGGATAAAGGTAATGACGGTAATGCTGAGTATGATCTGTATTACTCGGAGTGCTGGAAGCCACTGGGCCAAGAGATATTCCTCACTTTCGTGAATTACCTACCAATATTGTTTCCGCAAGATTATACCATAGTGCCCAACGGAAGTCGAGTAAAATAGAGCCCTCAAAGAGGAGAATGAGAATGTGCCTCTTCATGACAGGTCGGGCATAGCACAACAAAATGCTCAGGATTATAGCGGTCAAGCACATTGCGCGCAACAGAAACAGTATGCAACTGCAAGACATCGTAATGCTGGCCGCATTTAGAACAGGTAAAACTCGCCTGCTCGCTCAGCCTCGTCTTCAAACGCCGCATTTGTGTTATATGAATGGCGTCCAGGCTGACATGAAAGAGAAAACCCGCCAGGATCAGCCACAAAAATCTTGAGCGTGTCCAGGCAGCAACGAAAAGAAGCACACCCAGCACAATTGGCTGGTGGAAGAGTCGCTGCTGCGGTAATTGTGGCGGATCCGCCTGCTGAAAGTAGCCTACCGCCTCCCGTAAACTCAGCGTGCGGTGTGTAACCGCATGCCACAGGTAATGGTCAACATCGATACCAATGCTAGCCACGAAAGGAATCCACACATCTTGTTTTAGCCAGGGCAGCGCAACAAGTGCCGCCACCCCCGATAATTTTATATGTTCCTGTATGCGCATATGTATGTAACTGCCAATCTATAAGTATTTCTTGTGGATGAGTATAGGGGAGGGGTGAGAATGTGTCAACCTGTCCCTGGGTACGTTATTTCCGCGGGAGCCCTTAGAGGGATCATTGCTCACACATCAGGCAATATACTCCATACAAGCGGGTCAAGGTCAGATGCGTGCTATCCCGAGAAGTAGCGCCGGTACTCGGGATGAGGTCCCTGGTATCCCGGGGTTGAGTGTTCAACAAAGATGATCGTCTTGATATTGCCCCGAACGGTGAAATCGGCGACCACCCGCATCCAACGCGGGTAGAGCAACGCTACCAGGTCGTTGAGGATGGTGTTCGTGGCTGCTTCATGGCTGATTTGCCGGTTGCGGTATTTATTGATATAGAGTTTGAGGCTCTTGAGCTCCACGACCTGCTGATCTGGTACGTAATCGACCGTAATCGTGGCAAAATCAGGGAAACCGGACCTGGGACAGAGGCAGGTGAATTCGGGGATCTCCAGGTGTACGACGTAATCCCTCTCCGGGTGGGCGTTGGGCCAGATTTCGAGTTGACTCTCCTCGATTTCATCTCTCCCATATCGGCCTGGGATGCGGTCTTGTTGTTCGTCCATCGTGTGTTCTCTCCAATTGCGTTACAAAACTTTTGAGAAAGCGGCAAGAATGTATCCTCGTGCCGTTTCCTCTCTCTCCATCTTCTTTTGTATCTTCACCATCAAGAAATCTGTCCCTTCTACGATTGATGGAAAGTTAGTAACATTTTATACCCATCGTCTTCTTCCCCAGATAATCACATGGAGTTGTGGTAAGACCCGTACATGGTAGTCACTCCAAAAAGGATCGTGTACGCGCTCGGCTAGGCGTTCTAATGCCGCAGGATAATCTGTGATCGCGGTATCACCTTCAGGTTGCAGGATAATGGGAAGCTTTTGCTCTGCAAAAATTGGATACATACAGAGCAACGAACGGAGGAGTTGCTCATCTTCATCGTCTCGTATCACGAACTTCCATTGCTGCTGATCTGGCTGCAGCGTTGCGAGAAATCGCTCAATAATTGGATAGCGGAGGTAATGCTCGCCTGCGCTGGGGAGCTTCGGCGATAAACTCCAGAGGTTCATCA
>VBHI01000235.1 GCA_005881495.1 Chloroflexota bacterium | reverse complement strand
AGATAGTGTTGGCTCTTCAGCGGGGGACGTCGATGCTATAAAAAAAGTGGAGATTACCCGTGGCGACCTTATTGAGTTAGCTTTGAAAGCCTATGGTGGGTCACTGATTAGAGTAGGAGTAATACTCCCTGTTATTGCCTCGTCCATAGCAGTGGGGCTCTACCTTACACTTCCGAGCTCACCGGTAGCGTTCCTGGGAGTTTCACCAAGCTCACAGTGGTATACATTGGTCTATAGTAGCTTCCTCGCAGGAATTATCTGGCTCCTGGCCGCAATCCCTTGTAGTTACTTGAGCACAGTTCAAAACGCAAACCCGCGCAATTATAGCCTACTCAAGAGCCGCTTACACCAGCTGAAAGCAAGTCTTGGTATGAAAGACTATGCTGATGGTGCTTACGAGGAGGTCAATTCGATTGAAACGGCCATGGAGCATGCAGGCTTCAAAGATAAGAACCTGCATCAATGGGATGTCATGAAAGAAGCCTATGCCTGTTGTATTGATGTTAGCCGTAAGCTCTACAAATTTTCTGCTGGGACGACCTGGATCATAGGTACGGGATACAATAGTGCCTGGACGTTACTGCATCACGCTGAAGAAGCAATGTATGAAGTGGCCGATGTCGAGACGCTGGTTCGCGGCGCGAAACACGATTTTCTGGCTATTGAGGGCTCGCACATGAATAGGCAGGATGAACTGCTCGAAAACGTGATTCAGGCTGTGGCTGTGCTTAAACCAGAAGCATTGATTTACTTTAAAGAGCACCAACCGGGCAAGAGCAGCGTCGCATTGTGTCAGTTCCAACGTACCCAAATTTCCAAGCCTTCATCTGCAGACGGTAATGGATCCACTAAGAACGTTGTAGATCCTGATGCGCAAGCTAATGCAGTAGCCGCAGCGAGAGCGACACTACGTGAAGTGAGAAGTACGCTCAATGATTTCCGTGATAATCGCTGGGAGGGGATTGTACGACAGCGCAGCCGACTTCTGAAGTCGATAGCTGCTACAGGAATCGTGACGCACGTTTTACTTTGTATTACCATCTTGACAAACGCTTCCCTTGATGTAGCGGCTCATAAGCAGTTTGCAGGTATGACACCTTTCCAAACTGGCATCATGGCTGCAACGATTTTCTACATGATAGGTGCCATTGCAGGTCTATTCGTAAGGTTTTACTCGGAGTCACGAGCCGCCGCGTCCATCGATGATTTTGGACTTTCCGCCATACGTTTGACTGCTTTACCGTTGCTCTCTGGCCTGGCTGGTATTGGGGGGGTACTTGTCGCAGTGATGCTTGCCACATTAGGCGGACCTACGTTAATTGGGTCTTCCGCGGAGAAAGCCGTTCAGTTATCAACCATTTTCTCTCTTGATCCACGGCTCTTGCTTACTGCTGCCATTTTCGGTGTTGCCCCGAACTTGCTCATTAAGGGTCTCCAACAGAAGGCTGACGAATATGCAACTGAGCTAAAAAGTAGTACGGCAGCAGGAACGCAGGGGAGTGGCGTTAAGGTTTGAGGCGAAAGGTGAGGTCATAGGGGGCCGATAAATCGGCGGTGGGCGCGATAAATCGGCCCCTACGGCTGGTTTGCGTACTTTTTTTCGTATGTCTGGGCAAAAATTGTGCTTGACATTTCATGTAACATGATGTATTCTTGGTGTCGTTATCAGGATATCAGTAACGCTATGATCAGGACCAGTAGACGTTGGGGTAGTCAAGCAGCGAGCCGGGAGGGTGCAAGCCGGCGGATGGATGCCACGTCGAACCCACCTGAGAGCGTCAGCGAACAAGCTGACCGGTAGGCCTCACCGTTACCGGGGAGGAGCGGTCATCGATGATTGGATGACCGTGTGAGTGGAGTTGTGCTGAAAAGCATCATTCAAAAAAGGTGGCACCACGGGTAATGATCTCGTCCTTATTTATGAAGGGCGAGTTTTTTTATTGTTTGCTTTACTGCGGCCTCATCGCTGCGCTCTTCGCAATGTTTTTTTGTGATGTTGCGGGTTTGGCAGACTGCGTCCGCCAAACCCGCAACATCACAGGGAGTGGGAGAAGATATGGTTGATAAGGATGCGACCTCTTTCAGCAAATGCAGACGCTGGCCGCAACATCACAGGGAGTGGGAGAAGATATGGTTGATGAAGATAGGTACGTCGAGGTCATAATCGACCAGGACGATAATTTTTCGCAATGGTATAACCAGGTAGTGCGTAAGGCAGAATTGGCTGACTATGCTCCCGTGCGCGGCTGTATGATCATCCGGCCTTATGGCTATGCTATCTGGGAGAATATCCAGCGGTTGATGGATGCGCGGTTCAAAGAAACCGATGTACTCAATGCCTACTTTCCTCTACTTATTCCACGCAGTTTTATCGAGAAAGAAGCAGAGCATATCAAGGGATTCGCTCCAGAACTGGCCTGGGTGACGCGTGGAGGCAACGAAGAGCTGGAAGAGCCACTGGCTATTCGCCCAACCAGCGAGACTATTATTGGCCACAGCTTTGCCAAATGGGTGAAGAGCTATCGTGACCTGCCGATCTTGTTAAACCAGTGGAATAATGTGATGCGTTGGGAGAAGCGTACAACCCTCTTCTTGCGTACCTCTGAATTCCTGTGGCAGGAGGGGCATACTGCGCACCGCACTATTGAAGAAGCCGAAGAACGGGCGCTGATGATGCTTGAGGTGTACAGGGCATTTGCCGAGGAAGACGCGGCTATGCCGGTTATCGTGGGGCGCAAGAGCGAGAACGAAAAGTTCGCGGGAGCGTTACGCACGTACACCATTGAGGCGTTGATGGGCGATGGCAAAGCTTTGCAAGCGGGTACGAGCCATAACCTTGGCACAAACTTTGCCGAGAGCTTCGATATACAGTACCTGGATGCTGATGGACTGCGTAAGTACTGCGCTACAACGAGTTGGGGCGCGAGCACGCGTCTCATCGGCGGCCTTATTATGGTACACGGGGATAATGCGGGATTAATACTGCCTCCACATCTTGCTCCTTACCAGGTAGTGATTGTGCCAATCTGGCGCAACGATGCGGAAAAAACCCTGGTTGGCGCATTGCTAGAACGCGTTGAAAAAATGCTGAAGGGCAAAGTGCGCGTCAAGATTGATTTGAGCGAAAACACGCCGGGCTGGAAATTTAATGAATGGGAATTGAGAGGAGTGCCGGTGCGCATGGAAATCGGGCCGCGCGATGTTAAGAACAACAGCGTCATGCTGGTACGTCGCGATAATCGTACCCGTGAAGCGGTAGCGGTAGAAGCCCTGGAAACTCGCCTACCCACGTTATTAGAAGAAGTTCAAAAGGCGCTTTTTCAGCGAGCAAAGGAATTCCAGGATCAAAACACCCATTATACCGATAGTTACGAGGAGTTCAAACAGATTATCGCAGAAAAGCGAGGCTTTGTACGGGTTACATGGGCCGAAGACAGCGCAGCAGAACTGGCTATTAAGGGAGAGACGAAAGCTACTCTCAGGGCTATCCCCTTTGACCAGCCAGAGGGGGGCGTAAGAGGGAAATGCTTCTACACGGGTAAGCCCGCCACCTGTGAGGCAATTTTCGCTCGGGCTTACTAAAACTTTGATAGCGGACGGGCGAGCGATGTGCTAGCGATGTGCTTGCCTTGACCGTGTAGATAGGAGGAATTATGCGAGTATCCCAACAGTTTACAACCACGCTCCGCGAGGTACCTCGCGACTCAGAGGGTGGTAATCAGGAATTATTAGTGCGAGGCGGCTATGTACGCCAGCTTACCTCAGGTGTCTACAGTATGTTGCCACTGGGCAACCGCGTCATACGGAAGATTTCACAGATCATTCGCGAGGAGATGGATCGGAAAGGCGGCCAGGAAGTAACGATGCCGGTGATCCAGCCGAAAGACCTGTGGGATAAAGAACCTCCTGGGGGTGGCCCAAGTCGTACCGAGGCGATGGGCGATGTGCTCTTCAAGTTGAAGGACCGCAAGGGGCGCGATATGGTGCTTGGCCCAACACATGAAGAGGTGGTGACGTCGCTGGCAGCCGAGTTTGTGCGCAGCTACCGCGATCTACCGCAACTGGTCTACCAGATTCAGACCAAGCTGCGCGACGAGCCACGTCCTCGCGCTGGACTTTTGCGCGTACGAGAGTTCATTATGAAGGACCTGTACAGCTTTGACGCCGACTACGAGGGCATGGATATCAGTTATCGCAAAATGGCTGACGCTTATCGTGCCATCTTCACACGCTGTGGGATGAACTTCATTGTCATTCAAGCGGACAGCGGCGCCATAGGTGGCAAGGATTCTCAGGAGTTTATCGCCATTACCGAGGCCGGCGAAGATGACGCGATGATCTGTGATCGCTGCGACTATGCCGCGAACCGCGAGAAAGCCGAATTTGTGCGCACGGAACTGGCTAAAGAGCCAGAGAAGGCGTTGGAGGAAGTTTATACGCCCAATTGTATGTCGATTAGCGATCTCGCGTCCTACCTGCACATTCCAGAGGCGAAGACGCTCAAAGCGGTCTGCTATGTGGCTGGCGGTAAGCTCATTCTGTCCATCGTACGCGGCGACCTGGAGATCAACGAGGTCAAGTTGGCGAACACGCTATATCATAACGGCGTCAACGCGGCCAATATGCACCTGGCTACAGCAGAGGAACTGGCAGCGGCTGGCATCGTCGCTGGCTATACATCGCCGTTGGATAAGGATGACCTGGTGCTCATCGTCGCCGATCCATCTGTGCAGATGGGCAATAACTTCGTAGCGGGCGCGAACCGCGTTGACTACCACCTGAAAAATGTTAACTTTCCGCGTGACTTCCGCGTGGACGTATGGGATGACGTTGCCTCTGCTTATGAAGGTTCCACCTGCGTGCGCTGTGGTGGTACGCTGCACGCTGTGCGCGGGAGCGAGGTCGGGCACATCTTCAAGTTGGGGACGCGCTATAGCGAGTCTTTTGGGGCCTACTTCCTGGATGCTGATGGTGTGTCGCATCCGATCCTGATGGGCTGTTATGGCATCGGTGTTGGGCGCATCATGGCAACGATGGTGGAGCAGAGCCACGATGAGAAGGGCATCATCTGGCCCTTTAGTATCGCGCCATACCATGTAGCGCTGGTTGGGCTTGACCTGGACAAGGAAGAGACAAGTTCCGCGGCAGAGCAACTCTACGCGGATCTGCTGGCAGCGGGCGTCGAGGCGCTCTTCGACGATCGTACTGAGACCGCGGGTGTCAAGTTCAACGATGCCGATTTGCTGGGCTTGCCACTGCGTGCAGTGGTGAGCAAACGTTCTCTGAAGAACGGTGGTTTTGAACTGAAACTGCGCTCCCAAAAGGAGAGCAGGATAGTGCCGCTTGAGGATGCTGTACGGGTTATCCAGCAAGTAACCATCGACGCCTTCACTAACCTGCCCCTTGTGGTGATCGTGAAGGCACTGTAGGGGCCGATTTATCGCGCCCATCGCCGATTTATCGGCCCCGCCGAATCTCCTCCTGGATAACCCGT
>VBHI01000234.1 GCA_005881495.1 Chloroflexota bacterium | reverse complement strand
CCAGCCACAAAGAAAGAGAGAAACATCAATGCGTTGGGGAGTTGAATACAAACAAAACGACGGCAGGATGATAGGCTTACTATTGTTCTCAGCAGACGACATGCAAGCAGCTAATGACTACGTTGACGACATGTGCAAGAAGTACGGCTTTACATTTGTTCACCATATCAATCTACCAGCAAAAACGTCAAATTCTCGATAAAATCCGGTTCTACCACAAACCAGGGGTAGTAACAATCATCCCCCATCTTAGGACTCCCGTGTATAGTAGGGTCGACCCTTGCGGTCGACCTATCCCCTTGCGGTCGACCTGTCCCTTTGCGGTCGACCTGCTTGCGTCCACCACAACGCTTCACAACCCCTTCTCCGCCCCACAAAAAGAAAGACATAGAGCAACAACAATCATCCAGGAGCCAGAATGACCGCCAAAAATAATAGCGCGCAATTTGCGCGCTATCTGCCCAAAATACCGAGCGCCCTGAAACACCTGTTGATCTCACGCTTTACAGGCCAAAATTGTATACTAAAAATATAGCGTTTCTAAGGAATATCATGAGCAATCTGGATCATGACCCCCTACTATGGGAGACTGCGTGCTAAAAGATATGAAAGTATGTACCATCAGTAAATATCCACCATATATGTCTGGTCACTCATTTGAAGCCTTATACCAAGGGAAGGCTCTTCTTGAGATGACCGGAGAAAAACATTATGAAGTAACATAGAGCATGTCAAGAAGTTTAATTACTACAATATAACGAAGACATTCGTCCAATATCTAGAAGAATGCAATCCTTGACGTTTCGGCAGTGCCAAACGAGATCTGAAATAAAATGGAGCAATTTACTCGCTATTTGCTAATACTCGCGCATAGACTCGAAATCAAGACAGAGTCGGACCAGATTGCTGTCACCAGGCAACAGTTTGCCTACCCTCCCCGTCAAGCTCTCCAGTTCCTTCTCAACAAGAAATCAACTGTGGAATAATTCACAGCCCCTGCTGAAACACTGATACACCTGAAACAGTGAGCCACTATGACTCAAACTTGTCTGACACACCTGATACACCTGAAACACCTGAAACACTTGGGACACAGGTTTCTTGCCGCTGCACTCCAAAATCTCTCTTGACAAACTATGATAAACTAGGTTCAGGCTCATGTTGCTCAGTGGTGGCGTGAGTAATTTGACCGCGTAGCTCAGGGGTAGAGCAATCGCCTTTTAAGCGATTGGCCGTGGGTTCGAATCCCACCGCGGTCATTTCTATTTCCTGTTCCCCAAACTTTTCACCCCTTGATCACCAGTCTTTTTTCAATGCACATCAGAATTTGCCTGAACTATTGTAGTGAACACTATTGAGTCGTACAATAGGTTCAAGGGTAAATAAAATGACAATAGTATGTAAGAGGATCGAACTCCTATGGTCATTAAAGCTCGCATTAAGCGCAATACATATTTCGATTCTATCACCCTGATGAAAATCGCACGCACCCTTACAGGTATGGAGGGAGTCGAAGACGCTGCCGCCATCATGGCGACAGAGGCTAACTTGCAACTTTTGAAAGAGGCTGGCTTGACGCCATTTGAAGGCAGCGCTGGTGCGGTGGATGTGCTATTCGTCGTGCGGGCTAGCGGTGAGGGCAGCGCTGAAGCTGCATTACAGTCTGCCGAAGAACAACTTGCGCAACGCCCTGTAACCACCTTCGACGGCGGAGCTAACAGCGGCCAGAAACAGCCCCGTTCGCTGGAGCAGGCGCTGCAAATCCATCCAGACGCCAGCCTGGCGGTTATTTCTGTACCTGGCCCCTACGCGGCACTCGAGGCAGACCGCGCATTGCGTGCTGGTCTACATGTCTTCCTCTTCAGCGATAATGTGCCTCTTGAAGATGAAATTGCCTTGAAACGTTTAGCACAGGAGCGCGGTTTGCTGCTGATGGGACCTGATTGTGGTACAGCCATGCTGAATGGCGTCGGCCTGGGTTTTGTCAATGTCGTTCGAAATGGGCCAATTGGCATCGTGGGAGCCTCTGGTACCGGAATTCAGCAGGTAATGTCATTGATTGCGCACCAGGGAAGTGGAGTCTCGCAAGTGATCGGCTCTGGTGGCCGTGACCTCTCCGAAGAGGTAGGGGCAATCACTACCTTGCAGGGACTGCGCCTGCTGCAAGAAGATGAGCAAACAGAAGTAATTGTGTTAGTCTCCAAACCGCCAGCACCTACTATGGCCGAGCGGGTACTTGAGGCAGCCGTCAAAGGGAAAAAACCGGTAATCGTGATTTTTGTCGGTGCGGATCATGACGCTATAGAACAGCGCTACGGGAATCGTGTCGTAGTTACTCGCACATTGGCGGAGGCCGCGCGCAAAGCAGTCAGCGTGTATGGTGGTACCGAAACCACTACGGGCACCTGGCGTGTTCGTGAGATGAAGCCAGTACATCCATTAGCAACGCCTCGTGTGAAAACCATGACTCTCTCAGCACTTTACTCAGGTGGAACGCTCTGTGATGAAGCTATGCATCTCTGGGCGGAGCGGCTTGGCCCTATTTACTCAAATATTCCGCTCAAGCCTGAATGGCGGCTGGTAGAGGATGGACAGCACGTAAAGGGACATTGCGCGATTGACTTTGGCGCGGATGAATACACCCGTGGACGTCCACATCCTATGATTGATCCGAGCTTGCGGCTGAAACGCCTGCAAGAAGAAGCCAACAATCCCATGGTAGGAGTCATCCTGCTTGATATCGTACTTGGCTACTGCTCGCATCCCGATCCAGCATCAGTATACGCTCCTGCTATTCTTGCCGCCCTGAAGCAGGCAAAGCAAGAAGGTAGATCGCTTACCTGCATCATTTCGCTCTGTGGCACAGAAGGCGACCCCCAGCGGCTCTCTGTACAGGCAGCGAAGTTTCGCGATGCGGGAGCAGAGGTATTTACCAGCAATGCCGACGCAGCTCTGCGTTGTATCGAGGTAATCTTGTGAAGAATATTGCAAACACGAGCACACAACTCTTTCATATGTCCGTTGTCAATGTTGGTGCCGATCTCTTTGCGGATGCCATTGAAGAGCAGGGAATCGCCGTCACTCGCGTAGCCTGGCGACCACCTGCCGGCAATCAGCATGCTCTAATGTCGCTCCTGGCCGATCCAAAAGTAGATGAGGCCAATAAGGTCGCCGTTGAGCGTATGCTATCTGCCCATCCCGTCATCGTTGATGTACGTCCGGCTCATGAAGCCATCCCGCTATTGCGCAAGCATAAATTGCTCCATGCCGGCCCTCCCATCCATTGGGAGCGAATGTGTGGTCCCATGCGCGGAGCTGTCATAGGAGCCTGCTTATATGAAGGGTGGGCTAAAGACGAAGCGGAAGCTGTTGCCCTGGCAGAGTCAGGGATGCTCGATTTTGAGCCTTGCCACCACTATAACGCAGTTGGACCTATGGCGGGTATAATCTCTCCATCGATGCCCGTATTTGTTGTTGAAGACAAGACGCACGGAAGCCAGACCTTTGCAACCTTGAACGAGGGTTTGGGAAAAGTGCTGCGCTATGGGGCATTTGCTCCTGAAGTCTTAGAGCGTTTGCACTGGATGGAGGATGTGTTAGGTCCAGCGCTCGGTCGTGCTATAAAGAAACTCGGCGGCGTTGACGTCCGCGCGATTATGTCCCAGGCTTTGCAGATGGGCGATGAATGCCACAACCGCAACAAAGCCGCGACATCGCTCTTTGTTCGCCAGGTAGGCGCGGCGCTGGTGGAAACCGGCATTTCCCGTGAAGAGACTGCATCTGTATTACGCTTTATCGCAGATAATGATCATTTTCATCTCAATCCTTCGATGGCTGCGGCCAAAGCAATTACACTGGCAGGAGCGAATGTACCGCACAGCAGTATTGTTGTGACTATGGCGCGCAATGGGGTTGATTTCGGCATACGGGTCAGTGGGCTTGGGGATCGCTGGTTCGTTGGACCGGCACAGTATATCCAGGGGCTATACTTTGCTAGTTTTGGGCCGGAAGACGCCAATCCTGATATTGGCGATAGCGCCATTACCGAGACAAGTGGAGTAGGCGCCTTCGCGATGGCGGGCGCTCCGGCTATTGTGCAATTTATCGGCGGTTCTCCCGATGATGCGTTGCGCTACACACGCGAGATGTACGATATCACAGTGACCAGTAATCCGTTGTTTGGCTTACCATCACTCGATTTCAAGGGCGTACCCACCGGTATCGACATCCGGAAGGTGTGCCGTCTAAATATGCCGCCCGTGATCAATACTGGCATCGCCCACCGTCTCCCTGGTGTGGGCCAGGTAGGCGCAGGCGTTGTCTACCCTCCCATGGAATGCTTTGAAAAGGCGCTGGTAGCTTTGTCCGCCTGAAGGAAAGCGTAGGGAGGAATAGTTACATGAGTGAACAAGAGGCCGTTGATAATGCGCCGCTGCCGCGTACTCGCCAGAGCCTCGCCGATGATCTGCGAGCGCTGGGCGTAGAGGCTGGCATGACCCTGATAATGCACTCCTCGCTCAAGTCGTTGGGTTGGGTATGCGGCGGACCTGTAGCGGTGATCCAGGCTTTGATGGATGTTGTCACTGCATCTGGAACAATTGTGGTGCCTACACAGACCTCCGATTACTCTGATCCCGCTTTGTGGCAGCATCCTCCTGTGCCCCAAAGCTGGTGGCAGATCATCTATGACACGATGCCAGCCTATGACCCGCGTATCACGCCTTGCCGTTTTATGGGCGTCATAGCTGAAACATTCCGCACCTGGCCAGACGTTTTGCGCAGCGACCATCCAGCGGTCTCCTTCGCTGCCTGGGGTCGCCATACTGAACAGATCATCAAGGGTCATACATTGGAATATGGACTGGGAGAAGGCTCGCCACTTGCCCGTATCTGCGACCTGGACGGGTGGGTCTTGTTGTTAGGGGTAGGCCATGATAGTAATACTTCAATGCATTTAGCGGAATATCGCGCTCCCCATCCAGAGCAGACTATGCTGGGAGCGCCTATACTTGAAGACGGCCAGCGAGTATGGAAGAACTACCAGGACATTGAGATAAATTCTGACATTTTCCCCGAGATTGGCGCCGACTTTGAGCGCACTGGACAGGTCCGTTTGGCAAAGGTTGGTTCTGCTGATGCACGGCTTTTCCGGCAGAGAGCGGCGGTTGATTTTACGCAGGAATGGTTGGCTTCTAAGAGATCAGCAAAGCCAGTGTAAATATCAACATCGCTCCCCTACACTTCTCCATAGACTATATTCCCGCCGAGGATTGTGGCCTGTA
>VBHI01000233.1 GCA_005881495.1 Chloroflexota bacterium | reverse complement strand
CATAGGTTGGCTCAGAATCAGAGTCATTATTCGAAGCTTTTTTCAACAGTCTGATACCATCTTCGCCGCTTTGTTAACCCCGCGTGCAAGTTTTTTGGATATCACGCTCAAAGCTTCCGCTCCTCATTGTGCGACCACAACAGCAACAAGTGCGACAAGTGCGACAAGTGCGACAAACGCGACAAACTCCAGCTACAAGTTCGACAGCAGAGTGATTACGTGTATAGTAGGGTTGACCCTTGCGGTCAACCTGGCGGCGGGCGCACCGGACCTTGCGGTCGACCTGGTGGGGTCGCACCCACCCTTGCACCCACTCGCACCCACCCTTGCACCCACCCTATACACTTCCTCCCGATTTGTAGCAGAACCCAAGGGTCTGGTTCATTTGTCGTCCCCCCCAAAATCTGATATAGTAAATCAGATATTTCATACTTGTTCGTACCCCATATCATCACAGTTGGAGTCATGTCCTATGACAGCACACGACAGCGCTTCGTTGAAACGTACCCCGCTTTATGAGCAGCACCGCGCAATGGGCGCACGCCTCGTCGAGTTTGGCGGCTGGGAGATGCCTGTCCAATATAGCAGTATCTTGGAGGAGCACGAAGCTGTACGCACCCGCGCAGGCCTCTTCGACGTCAGTCACATGGGCGAATTTAAGGCCGAAGGACCTGGCGCGCTCGCTTTCCTGCAATATCTCGTCCCCAATGATGTCTCCCGTCTCGCCATAGGCCAGGCGCTCTATACCCAACTCTGCCTGCCCAACGGCAACGCGATTGATGACCTGCTTATTTATCACCTGGCTGAAGATCGCTACATGCTGGTTGTCAACGCCGGGAACATCGAGAAAGACTTCGCGTGGGTTGAAAAGCAGGCAACAAACTTTAAGGACGTCCAGGTCACCAATCAATCGGATACCACTGCCCTCCTGGCGCTACAAGGGCCTGCCGCCCAGGACATCCTGCAGCCCCTGACACATACTGATCTTTCCAGCATAAAATACTATCACTTTGCATCCGGCGCGGTGAATGGGATACACTGCATTATCTCGCGCACGGGCTACACCGGCGAAGATGGCTTTGAGCTATATTGCGCTCCCGAGGATGCCGTCAGTCTCTGGAACGACCTGCTGGCGGCTGGCAAACCACACGGGCTGCTGCCCGCGGGCCTGGGCGCGCGCGATACCTTGCGACTGGAGGCCAGCATGTGTCTTTACGACCATGAGCTTACCGAGCAGATCAACCCGCTCGAAGCCAGGTTGGGCTGGACCATCAAATTCGATAAGGGAGATTTCATCGGACGCGCTGCCCTGCTCAAGGTCAAAGAGGAGGGCCTCAAACGGAAACTCGTCGGCATCGAGTTGCTTGAACGCGGCGTACCTCGCGGTGGCTATACCATTTATGAGAACGACCAGACCATCGGCGTCCTCACCAGCGGCGCCCCTGGCCCAACAGTCCATAAGAATATTGGTATGGGCTACGTCGACGTGGCACATGCCGAGACTGGTAAGGCTGTACAGATCGATATTCGTGGTCGGCGCACAGCAGCACAGATCGTTGCCTTACCATTTTATAAACGAAACAAATAGGGGACCCGATTTATCGCGTCCCAGAAGGGAGACATTCAACCATGGTAAGTCTTAATCATCCTGACAACCTCAAATACAGCGAAACTGACGAGTGGGTACGCGTGGAAGGAGACCACGCAACGATTGGTATCACTGACTATGCCCAGGACCAACTCGGCGACATCGTATACATTGAGCTACCCTGGGGCGCGTCCCAGAGCGTTTCTTATGAGACAAAGTTCGGTGATATTGAATCGGTCAAAGCAACCTCCGAGCTTATTTCTCCTGTCAGCGGCCATGTGGTGAAGGCCAATGAAGCGCTCAAAGATCAACCGGAACTTATCAACGACCATCCCTATGACAAGGGATGGATGCTCCTTGTCAAAATGAGCAACCCGGCGGAACTTGATAGCCTTATGAGTGCCGAAAAATATCGGGCATATCTTGAAGGCCGGTAGAGCACACTCACACCATTCGTTGTGGTCACGTATCTTTTTTATTTGCTCTAGGAAGAGTAACTGCATGAGCTATATACCCAATACCCGGGAAGACCAGGAGGCGATGCTTGCGCGCCTGGGGCTTCCCTCCCTGGAGGCGTTGTTATCGCCAGTCCCTGAAAATGTACGTTTTCGACGCCCACTTGATCTACCTCCAGCCCTCTCTGAGCCGGACCTCAAACGAGTGCTCTACGCCATGGCTGCGAAAAATAAAAACCTGGATACCGTCATTTCTTTCCTCGGCGCGGGCACCTACGACCATACCATACCCAGCGTTGTGCCTCACCTGCAGCGGCGCTCCGAGTTCGTCACTTCGTACACCCCCTACCAGCCCGAAGTCAGTCAGGGCATGTTGCAGGCCATCTACGAGTTTCAAACCATGGTCTGCCAGATTACGGGCCTGGATATCGCTAACGCCTCGCTCTATGATGGCTCAACCGCAGTAATCGAAGCCGTGTTGCTGGCGGTCGGCCCCGGGGGACGTGGTGAAGTTGTCGTCTCACAGGGAGTCGATCCCCAGTACCGGCGCGTCCTGCATACCTACGCTCATACGCGCGGCTTCCAGGTCAAAGAGGTACCGCTGCGCGACGGCCTCACTTCAATCGAGGATTTGAACGAAGTTGTCAGCGCGACGACTTCAGCGGTCGTGGAGATTTGATCACGAACTCATCAAAGAATGGGGCGTTGAAGACTGGCTCAAATCCCGGCAGCGCGGTGATCTGGCGGTAAGCGTAGTGCGCTTTTTGCAGACAAAGCTCACCAAGTTCGCGGAAGCCCTGTTTGCCAATGGCAGCCATGTAGATAGTCGCACCAACTGCCAGCAACGACTGGTTGGTGCAAATGTTGGAGGTGGCACGTTCGCGGCGGATGTGCTGTTCGCGGGTCTGCAATGTCAACACGTAGCCTGTCTGCTTCTCGCCGCCCTCCTCGACGGTCTGTCCAACCAGTCGTTGCTGGCAGTTGGTGCGACTATCTACATGGCTGCCATTGGCAAACAGGGCTTCCGCGAACTTGGTGAGCTTTGTCTGCAAAAAGCGCACTACGCTTACCGCCAGATCACCGCGCTGCCGGGATTTGAGCCAGTCTTCAACGCCCCATTCTTTGATGAGTTCGTGATCAAATCTCCTGTTTCAATACAGAAACTGCAGCACCATTTTGCCCAGGCCGACATCATCGGAGGCTATGACCTGAGCCTGGTTTACCCAGCTATGGAGAATTGTCTGCTCTTCTGTATCACCGAGGCGCGCTCTAAAGAAGAGATAGATCACCTGGTAGCAGTGTTAAAGGAGGTACAGGCATGAGTGTCGAGAAGTTGATTTTTGAAAAAGGCGCCCCCGGTCGCCGCGTGGATACCTTGCCCGCCATGGATGTACCTACCGAAGCGCTTGATAGCATGGTCCCAGCAAATATGCTGCGTAAAGAGCCTGCGCCTCTACCGGAAGTAAGCGAGATTGAGGTGGTACGCCACTATACCCATCTCTCGCAGCGAAACTTCGGCGTGGAAACTGGCTTCTACCCGCTTGGCTCCTGTACCATGAAGTATAATCCCAAGCTCAACGAAGATATGGCCGCTTTGCCAGGTTTCGCCCGTATTCACCCATTGCAGCCTGAATCTACCGTTCAGGGCGTCATTCAACTGGTATACGAACTTGAACAATACCTGGCCGAAATCTCCGGCATGACGCGTGTCACCCTTCAGCCTTCCGCGGGCGCTCATGGCGAACTCACAGGCCTGATGCTGATCAAGGCCTACCATGAGAGCAAGGGACAGGGGTATCGCAATCTAGTGCTCATTCCCGACAACGCCCATGGCACCAATCCCGCCAGCGCCACTCTCGCCGACTATAAGTCTCTGGAGGTGAAGAGCGATCCAGAGACGGGCGGCATCGACATGGAACACTTAAAAGCGCTGTTGGATTCAAATGCCGCTAGCATTGCCGCGATTATGTTGACCAACCCCAACACACTGGGACTCTTCGATGGCAATGTCGCAGAGATCGCGACCATGGTTCACGAAGCCGGCGGACAGCTCTATTACGATGGCGCAAACGCCAATGCCGTACTGGGCATTACCCGCCCTGGCGACATGGGCTTCGACGTGGTGCACTTCAACCTGCATAAGACCTGCAGCACACCTCATGGCGGTGGCGGTCCAGGTTCAGGTCCCATCGGCGTCAAAGAGCACCTTGTCGCCTTCTTACCGGGGCCGTTGCCCGCCAAAGGAGAGCAGGGTTATTACTGGCAGGACCCCGGCCCACAATCCATCGGCAAAGTACGCGCCAACAAAGGAAACTTTGGCGTGCTGGTACGCGCCTACACCTACATTCGCACCTACGGCCCCGATGGCCTGCTGCATGTAGCCCAGAGCGCCATCCTCAACGCCAACTACCTCAAACACGAATTGTCGTCGGACTATGATATCGCCTATCCACAGATGTGCCAGCATGAGTTCATCGCCACGGCTGAACGTCAGAAAGAAGAGAGCGGCGTCACAGCACTGGATATCGCCAAGCGCCTGCTCGACTTTGGTATGTACGCGCCAACCATCTACTTCCCGTTGATCGTGCACGAGGCGATGATGATCGAGCCAACCGAGACGGAGACCCGCGAAACCCTGGATTACTTCGTCAGCGTCATGAAGCAGATCGCCGAGGAATCTCGCACGGATCCCGAAATCGTCAAGACGGCTCCTCACACCACCCCGGTAGGCAGGTTGGACCAGGCGTTAGCAGCGCGCAAGCCTAACTTACGCTGGGTGCCGGGACAGGAAATGACACATTAGGAACAACTATGGAATATGCAATTTTAGGTGGTGGGGCACTGGGCTTAATGGCAGCCTACCGGCTTACTCAGGCAGGTCACTCGGTCATGGTTTTCGAGCAGGAGACCATTGCCGGAGGCCTGGCGGCTGGCTTTCACGTGGGCAATAATGGAGAAGCGCGGACTGATTGGCTTGAAAAGTACTATCATCACCTGTTCCGTACAGATAAAACAGCTATTAGCACTATTAAAGAGCTTGGCCTCGGTGACCGCCTGATTTGGTCCCATCCACGCACGGTTACCCTGATAAGTGGACAAATACACCAGCTGGATTCCCCTTTCAATTTGCTGCTCTTTCCACCGCTGCGCCTCGATGAACGCCTGCGTGTTTTTGCTGTGCTGGCTATCCTGAAACTCACGAACGCCAAACCCTTTGAGGGGAAAACTGCCGATGCCTGGCTGCGCCGCTGGATGGGTAAGCGCCCGTACAAGATGCTCTTTGAACCACTGTTTGATGGAAAATTTGGCGCCATGCGCGAGCAGATCGCTATGCCCTGGTTCTGGGCGCGCGTCCATGATCGCACTACCTATCTGGGCTATCTACGTGGCGGCTTCCAGCTGGTCTACGAGCGCTTAGTGGAGAAGATCAGCGAGGCAGGGGGCAAGGTGCTACTGGGTACTCGCGTAGAGAAGGTCGAGCAAGTAGAGAACCAACGCTGGCAAGTAGCGACCAGCCAGGGTACCTGGACGGTTGATCGGGTCATCTCCACCTTGCCGACACGCCTGACCTGTCGCCTTGTTCCTGCCCTCCCTGAGGATTATCGCGCGAAATACGATTGGGGACAGGCCTACGGCGCGCAGTGCCTGATCCTTGCCCTTGATCGCCCACTCACGGATAGCTATTGGATCAATATCTGCGATCCAGGTTATCCTTTCACCGGCCTCTTCGAGCATACCAATTTCCGTCCCGCCGCCGAATATGGCGGGCGACACCTGGTCTACCTGGGCAACTACCGCCCAATGGATGACCCGCTTTTCAAAATGAGCAAAGAAGAGATCCTCAACGTGTTTTTGCCACACTTGAAGCGCATTCGACCCGATTTTGAGCCTGCATGGGTCAAGGAAAGCTGGTTATTCCAGGCACCTTTTGCCCAGCCGATCGTGACCACCGAATACCGCGAACACATCCCACCTCTGCACACTCCCCTGAAGGGGTTGTGGATTGCCAACATGTTCCAGATTTATCCCCATGATCGTGGACAAAACTATTCTTTCGACCTGGCAAATCAACTTGTGCGCCGACTCGAAAGCCATCCCTGCAACGAAGCTGTCGCTTCTACCTTCGGTCAGCAGGGATGCAAGGAAGTACTCGAAAACAAACAATAAATCAGGCACAATAGGCACCGCGCGGTGCCCATTGTGCCTGAATGACGCTATTACTTCTCGACAAGCTCAGCCATCATACTATGTACGAAGCGTACTTCATCCCGAATGACCGTATGGCCCATACGAGGATAAAGCCGCTTCGTGACGTTTCCGCCCAGGCGCTGTAACACCTCGGCAGAATGCTCCACGCGCTCCTTCGGAATGTGGAAATCCGCATCGCTACACCCGAGAAAGACGGGCGTCCCTTCCAGGGAACCGGCATATTTTCGCGGCGTACCGTCCGGCCCGATGAGACCTCCACTCAGTCCCACCAGGCCACCATAGCGTTGAGCATTGCGGGCAGCGAACTCCAACGAGAGGCATGCTCCCTGCGAAAAACCTAAGAGCATTGTGCGTTCAGCTGAGATGCCAGCCTCAGCCAGTTGTGCGAGTATCGACGCAATGACAGCAAGCCCTGATGAAAGCCCTGGTTCATTACTGGGAATAGGCGCGAGGAAGCTGTTAGGATACCAGCTGTTCTGGGCGGCTTGCGGCGCCAGGTAGACAAAGCCGCTTTGGTTCATCTCAGCAGTCAGCGCCAGAATGTCTTCCGCCGCGGCTCCACGACCATGCACCATCACCATCGCAGCAGTTGCTCGATCCAATGGTTCACCAGCCGTCAATAGCGGCTGCCCCTCGTGCGGGCTTGTAATATTAGCCATTCTTTCTTCCTATCACCCTGCCCCGTTCGTCCATGGTAGGGGCGATCCCTTGTGGTCGCCCGGTTCGTGTGCTCGCCCGGTTTGGATACTCACCCGGTTCGTATGCTCGCCCTCTGGCATTACCTGACCCCCAGGGATTGCCATTGCGGCGCGGTAACCGGGCTCAATTGTTGTTCAATCGCAGCGCGGCTCTCTTCCAACCAGGGCGGTAACTTCAAATTTCGGCCAAGATCGCTAACAGGCTCATCGACAGCAAAGCCAGGGCCAGCGGTTGCCAATTCCACGATGTGTCCATCGGGATCATTCATGTAGATGCTCTTAAAGTACACTCGATCCAGAACAGGTGTGACGCGCAAGCCAGCCTCCAGCAGTTTCTCACGCCAGGCAAGCTGTGTCTCTTCGTCGGCAACGGCAAAGGCATAATGATGCGTTTGACCTGCCCCCATGCGTACGCGGGGACTCTTCTGTGGATCGCGACCAAAGTAGGTAATCAGCGTACCTGGACGCCCATCCCCCACGCCCCAATACCAGTGTGCCGATTTGGGGTCATCAAAATTGGAGGTCATTTTAACGCGCCGCATACCAAGCAGTTCTCCAAAGAACGCGTGTGTACGCTCAATGTTGCTGCTAATAGCTGTAATGTGGTGCAATCCCTGGCTCAGCGCCATAGCGCCTGTGATCTCTGGCACCGCTTCATGCCATGTCTCAGCCTGGATACGCGCCTCATCGCGGTTATTGATGAGCATCTGTGCCGGTGGTTCGCGATACTCTGTGCCAAGCGCGTCGGGAGCTTCATCAATGGTCCAACCAGGGCTGAATGTCGCGATTTCGAGAATGGTGCCATCGGGATCATTGAAGTAGATCGACTTGAAGTAATGGCGATCAAGCGGTCCTTGGACCGAGAGACCGAAATCCACCAGTCGCCGTTTCCACTGTAACAGGCCACTATAATCATTCACTATGAGCGCGAAGTGGTGTGTGCCGCCAATGCCGGGATGCCCCTTAGATGCGTCAGGCCACTCAAAGAAGGTGATAACGGAACCAGGGAGGCCCCGTTCATTGCCAAAGTAGAGATGGTAGCTGACGGGATCGTCAAAGTTGACGGTCTTCTTAATAAATCTCTGACCAAGCACCTTTGTATAGAAATCTATCGTTCGCTGTGCATTTGAACAGACAATGGTGATATGGTGAATTCCCTGAATAGTAAGCGTAGATGACATGCAATGTTTCTCCTTTGGAGCCGAAGCCAGCGTAACAAAACAAAATCGTTTACATCAACATTATAGCCTATAGACGTCACTAAAGTGTCAATGATCCCGATTGCCGAAAAGGGCATGATGGACATCTTCCAGGTCTTGTGTAGATACGCCACTAAACCCGCGCAGCCGGACTGTACGCATTGATGGAGTGTTGATCGTCAAAAAATCCGCCACAGGTTGGAAACCGGCGGCGACTATACCGATTTGCGAGGCCAGGTTATCTGTATCTGTACCAATCCAAACGCGCTGTATCCCTTGTGCGTGCAGTGCGTGCAACATGTGGGTCAGCAGCGCCGGATAGAGACGTAGCCCGCGATATGCTGGTAATGTCGCACAATCCCAAATGTAGGCTTCACCTGCTTTGAGACGAATACTCAGACCTAACTCACCGATATCCTCTTCATCAAATGTCACCCAACCATATGTGACAAGTTGACCAGCGACCCTGGCGGCATAACAATGCCGTCCTGCAGCGAAACGTTGCAGGATTACTGTTGGACCGTCAAGCTCCATCGCCTGCGCGAGTTCCTGAGCTATCTCCGGTCCGATGCGCATAAAATTTGTTGGAATGCGCGGCTCGAGGCCGGCTGGCAATGGCCTGTCGAGTTTCAACATCCAGAAGGTGCCAATATGCTGCGTATTGATCTCTGAATGTTGTGCCATGCCAGCTACACCTCATGGAAACTATATCCTGAAGAACATGTGCCGAACCTGGTCGACGACCTTTGGATCACCGCTTGTCTCTCCGCCTGGAAAGCGTTGGAAAGTGGTGAGCACGAAATCAGAGGCATCTTTGAAGTGGAACGTGGCCTGTACGCCTTCAAGATTATCGGCTGGCGCCGCTACGTATGCGCCATCTTTTACGGTCACACGCCACTGGCCACCCCATTCCCCGTCAACCTTTATCCCAAAGACGATATCCATGCCCTTGACAGATTCTTGATCGACGGTATACTGCATAAGCACAAACATAAATGGCACAAGCACGCCCGCCGTGCGTTCATCCAATTTCCCTTGCTTGTCACCAAGCCCCCACTTCATATCCCATGTATGGATGCCGTAATCCATCACATGGAAAGCGGGATAAAACAACGTTGGGAGAGGCCCCATATAGGGATGGGTAACCATGAAGCCGCTCCACTCTTCGGGTGTCAAGGCATCAAAGAT
>VBHI01000232.1 GCA_005881495.1 Chloroflexota bacterium | reverse complement strand
ACCCGTCCTCGACATGACAGTCGATCTTGATGGGGTTCCTGCCGGATACGCGGCGATGGATACGCGTCAAGCCATCAAAGTGATGATGCTTCCGTAGAGACCAGAGTTATTCTTCAATCAACAAACGATGAGTTCGAATCACCAAAGTTGAGCCAGATCCGAAAAGTGAGCACTTGACGCGAATGGTGAGCAGTCGTGAGCCATCGGAGGTTCGCATGGCTCACGACTCGGTTGTATCACTCAACAGCGGGTACATGCACAAAGGAGACCTCTATGGCACAGACAGATTTTCGCACCGCCCTGCAGAGCAGCAATGAACTCGAGATCACCGTGACCGGTCGAACGTCCGGTCGATCCCTTACCTACCCCGTGTGGTTCGCCCTGGAAGGCGACAAGCTCTATCTGATCCCGGTGAGGGGTTCAGATACCGAGTGGTACAAAAACCTGCGCAAGCGACCTTCCCTCCGCCTGACAGCTCGTGGTAAGGTGCTCACCGCGAGCCCCCGTTTTCTCACCGACCGACCGCAGCTCGACCAGGTCCTTGAGAAGTTCCGCGCCAAGTACGGGAGGAACGTGAAGTCCTAGGTAGCGTATCCCTCTCTAAGGGTTGGAAATAAGGTGGGGAACAAAAAAGAGGACTGAAGAGTTTCCTTGTGTGAAGTAGTTATAGCAAACACGTTCAGCACAAGGAGTCTTCAGCAGTATGAGTATAGCGTTTTCAGCAGGAAAGCTAAAGGCAGAGGAGCGTCGAGCGATTCTCCAAGCCATTGAAAGCCAGATGCAGCAGGTCATCATCGATGGGATGACCTTGGTCCTCCAGGAGTTTCTGGAACAGGAAGTCACGACCAAGCTGGGACGGGCGAAGCGCAGTCCGCGTCGGATCAGTAGCCAGGCACGTCCGATTGACTGGCAGTGCGCTCACTGTGGCTGCAGCGATGCCAACCAGTTCATCCGCGACGGCCATTACCGCCGCCGTCTGGAAACCGGATGGGGGCACCTGGATGAGGTCCGGGTGCCGATGCTGGAATGCCAGCGCTGTGCGCACGACGTGGTGGCGCACTTTGCCATCTTAGAGAAGTATCAGCGCTTCTGGCTCGATGCACCCCAGCGCGCGATCTTTGGCAGTGGCTTGTCGCGCAGTTTACGCCAACGAGAGCACAGGAATGGGCCGTCACCTTAGGAGCAAGCGTGGGACTGCGTACCATCAATGAGCGCATCAATCAACTGGAAGCGCGGCTCGCGCACGTGCATCGCGAACCCATCAGCGAGGTGCCTGCCGTGGTGCAATTCGATGGCATCTGGCTCAGCATGCAGACCCAGCAGGACAGTCTCTACGAGGATCGCCGCAAGCGCAAGCGTCACCGCACCAGGGGCAAACGCATGGTGGTGCTGATCGCCCTGGGCCTGTGGACAGATGGGAGCGGCAGACGGCACATCCTGGATTGGGAAGTAGCCGAGCAAGAAGACCAGGCTGCCTGGGAACGACTGGTGCAACGCTTGTGGGAGCGCGGGGTGAAGCTAGAAACGGGGCTGCAGGCCATTGTGCGTGATGGGAGTGAAGGGCTGGAGCAAACCCTGGACTACATTTATGGCTCCGCCTTGGTCCAACAGCGCTGTATCTTCCACCAGTTGCGCAATGGAAGTCGACAAGTGCATTGGCTTAGATCGCGAGGGGAAAAAGCAGTTCTTGGAGCAAGCTGCGGCGGTCTATCAAGCCATGAGTGCATCAGAGGCACGAGCCAGACTCGCCATCTTCGCAGAGCGCTGGCGGGTCATGCAGCCACAGGCAGTGGCCACCTTTGAGCGGGAGTTTGAGCAGACCATCCGCTACTCTTCGTTGGAGGGCATGGCGCGCGAAGTGGTGCGCACGACCTCCCTATTGGAACGTACCAACCGCGAATTGCGGCGCAAATTGCGGCAAGTCGGCTGTTTCAGTAGCCCCAGGGGAACCGAGGTGGCAGTTTATATCCAGGTGACTCGTCTCAATGCTCAGTGGACCAAGACCAGTTGGTGGGAGGCCTCTCACTCTCTTGCTTTTGATCTGCTGAACAGCAACCCTTAGAGAAGGATACGCTACCGATGATTTGGTCGCTGAGCCATACTTTTTTCAATGGGCGGCATCCCCAGATGGACGTCTTGGCCACTTCAATGCGCAGGATGTTGCTCAGTTGCTACGTTTTCTTTTCCACGGCCTGACCCTTACTACGAGAGCAGGCGACCCGATCCGTATTGCTCCCCATCTCCTCCGACACGTCCTCGCCACGCACGCAAGAACGGCCCTGAACATCCCGGCAGAGGCGATTGCTTACCTCTTGCACCATCGGGTGAGGCTGGAAGGCTCTTCCCAGGCGCTGACCATCCCTGAAGCGACTGCCTACTACAGCCGCTTACCGGTTGCCCAATTGCTGGCACTCCTGTTTGAGATCCAACCACAGCTTTCTTCAGATCAAGGACGCTCATATCTCCAAGCCCCCTCTCCACACACGTTAGAGCAAATGGATGAGGCGTTGCACAAACAATTTGAGCGCTGCGGCCTGATTGGGCCCACCGTCCTCGGATTTTGCAGCGCTGGCACCTGCGTCCGCCCTGACAACCGGGGAATCTGTGCCAATTGCCGGTATCTGGTTCCTCATTACAGCAATCTGCTCAAAGCCAAGACCTGGCGAAGACTCTACGTACTCCAAGCCAAACTCCATGACGATCAGGGTCATGCCGTCGATGCAGAGCAGGCCCGCAAGATGGTTCAGTCTATTGATGATGCGATTCGGATCATGGAGATCCAGATCCGTACTCGTCAGGACGGCGGCTATTTGCCGTTTGCGGATACGCTGCCGCTGACCCAGGACGAAGAAGGAGATGCGCTATGACTCTTGCCTCTGACGATCAGTATCTTGAAGCCGAGGGCCGCCCGGTCAATACCTTCACCATTAAAGAGGTAAGCGGCATGGACTACATGGCCTACTACCGCAACAGAGAAGCCTTCCAACTATTCCAGGAGCACAGCACCCATCTGCGCAAGGAACGTGAGCAGGAACAGGCGAAGCGGCAGGAAGCCAGCCGTGGCAGATCACGAAAAACGGGAAAAGGTCAGGCTGCTGCTCACGCGGTCAAGGCGTCACCGCGCGATCCACTGCTCGACTACAAGCGCCCGCGCTTGGTCGAACTCTTGCACGAGGCCCGCACCGAACGCGATGAAGCCAAACAGCAGGCACGGGTAGCGCGAACCGAAGCAGAACAGCAGGCATACGCGGAACGTACCGAGTTGGAACACCGTTATCACAAACTGCTGCAAGAGCATGCGCAGTGTGGGGTAACCATCGCACGTCTGGAAGCACAACAAGCCGAGTTTCAGGCATTCATGGAACGTTTCCGCTCCGCGCTACGAAAAGAAGAGCATAACCAATGACCATCAGGAACAAGAGGCGAGGTTGAAAAGACATCGAGAAGCTCCTTGGTAGTTTTCTCTTGGCTGTGGTAGAATGCCCTCGAGCTTTTTCACAACAAACCGCAAACAACATGCTCCTAACTTTATGGCACTGAAGAAGGATGAGATGAGCCAAGACACCTACGATGATCTGATCGCCCGTATTCGCACCCACTGTCAACAGACCGCTCAGGATGCCAGACCCGGCTCAGGACGGGCAAGGAAAGCAAAGGATTACGTGAGATGGTATATCCCTGAACGAAAAACCTGTCTTGTTTTGAAACCGGAAGAGGATGGGCAGGAGCCAACCTTCGCCTTTCCGCCAGCGACTGAGCAGCAGATCAGAGAAACGGAACAGCAGCTTGGTTTCCCGCTACCGCGGCTGCTTCGTCTCCTCTACGCTCGGATTGCGAATGGAGGTTTTGGCCCAGGCTTTGGAATTATCGGAGCCGTGAACGGCTATCTTGGCGTCGATCATATCCTGGGAAGTATTGCTCGCAGATATCAGTGGGAAATCGACTTTGCTGATGCGCTCAGGCAGTTGTACAAAGGTGGATGGGCTTCCTTAACGCCAGAAGGTCGGCAGGTGCTCTGGGAAGATGGCATCGGGTCGCGAGAGCTGTGGGAATCCGGGCAACTCACAGATGACGAACCGGAAGGAGAAGCTCCTCCTCTTGAGGAAGAGAACTTACCCGCTCCCTGGCCCAACCACCTCCTCCCCCTTTGCGAACATGGGTGCAATATCACCACGTATCTCTTCGCTGATACTGAACAGGTTGTCCAGGGAATGCATGACCCTTACCTGGTTGTTGCAGCCTCACACGAAGAGTGGCTAGAGCGCTGGCTGGCTGGCGAGGAACTCCAATTAATGTAACAAACAAGCAACACAGCTACTCCCTTGGTGTGCCTCTGTTTAGAACAGAGACGCACCTGCGCATGTTTCCGCTCGAAAGAGGGAATGTCAGCATCAACTGGAAGAAACCCTTTGACATCAGCATCGCCTATGCACAGGTCCAGGGCCGCTGGGTCACCTGTCGCTCGCCCTACACAGTCCTCTCGGGGCACACCGAGAAAGAGCTACTCCTTGCCACGTCGGACCTGCGCCAAAGGGCGAAGCGGGATAGAGTCCGTGCTGATCTTTCGGCAGAGCGCTTGGCAGCTCACATGAGCAAAACGGGAGTCCATGAGGAACTGCTCCGGCAGCGCTGGCGGGATTTGGAAGGGAAGAAGGTACTCTCGATCATTGCTGGCCAATCTGGGCATTCGCAGACGCTGGGTGGGGTAGTGCCACTGCTTTCCACAGAGGTTGAAGCGGCGGCGACGGCGGCAAAACTGGCCGCCCTCTCCCACGAATTGCGCAACGAGGTTGTAAAGAGTAGCGGTAGAGTGAAGAAATGAGCCTTCTTAAGAGGGAAGCAAATGAAATTCCCTTGATAAGGAGGCATAATGACCACTATCGCCTATTCCCCTGTGAATATCCAGACCTCTGTGCAGTCTGTGCCCTCGATCCCGGCCTGGTTCGGGGAAGTCACTCTTCTGGCACACCACCTGAGCTGCCAAAAGATTCTGGAACGCATCAGCGAGCAGGTACGCTTTGCCCGTCGCCGCTTCGGACGATACGAGGTGATCGATTTTGTCGCGGTGCTGTTCGGCTATGCCGTCAGTTCCGAACGGACGCTGGAAGGCTTTTACGAGCAGATCCAACCCTGGGCAAGCCCGTTCATGGCGCTCTTCGGGCGCGACCATCTTCCTGCGCGTTCGACGCTCAGCCGTTTTCTTGCCGCGCTCGATCAGACCGCGGTCGAGGCGAGGCTCACCCTCTTTTTGCACGATCTGCTGGCTCGTCCTCTGGAGAAAGAGGAGCAGTCAGGCGGACTATGGGACCGACAGGGAAACCACTTCCTCGTCTTCGACATTGACGGCACGCGCGAGGCAGCTCGCCAACGTGCCTTGCCGAAGACAACGGATCGGCCTGCGCCAGTGCGGCGCTTGCGCCCCCTGTGTGCCCCCGGCTACACCGGGCGCAAGCGAGGGGAAATCGTTCGCACCCGCACCACTGTCC
The DNA here is from genome assembly GCA_005881495.1 of Chloroflexota bacterium. Next base: position 3,267 of record VBHI01000232.1, on the reverse strand, counting down.
TCCAAGCTCATACGCACCAATGGCTGGCCACTTTTGGAAATCCTGGGAATGGGGAGTACCGGGAAGAGCTGCGTCGGGCAGTGGCGGCCATCCGAGATTATCTCAAAGCGCACCACCACCCTGAAGAGCGTGCCCTGCTGCGCCTGGATGGGCAATATGGCACGGGAGCTGTCCTCGCTGATCTGGCAGGGCTGGCGTATGTCATGCGTGGCAAAGACTACCAGATCTTGAAGCGAGCCGAGATCCAGGCTCGCCTGAAACTTCCTCCAGATCAGCAGTTGACCCACCCAGAAAGCGGGATGGTGCGCGCCCTCTACGCCTGTCCTGATCTGCCTCTGGGACCGGAGGGAGTGCGGTGCCGGGTCGTCGTGGCGACCCATTCTGCCGGGGCAACCAAGAGTCGGATCGGCGTGACTCGCTCCGGCGTGGTCTACGAACTCTTCTTGACCAATTTGCCACAGAGCGCCTTTACGGCTGCCGATGTGGTGGCGTTGTATCTGCATCGCGGCGCGTTTGAAAACGCTCTGGCTGACGAAGACCTGGAACAGGACGAGGGACTCGTTGGTGTAGTCATACCGCTTGCGGTCAAGAGGGATGGCAAATCCTGAGCCAATGGGTGTGGAACCTTCGCCTGGAGCTGGGCCATCAGCTGCATCCTGATCCGGTGCGCACCACCGAGTTTGCTCCGGCCCTCCCACCTGCGCAAAAGGAAACCCTCTCGCCTTCTCCCACGCAGCGGGTATGGACCGGCAGAAGTGGCTCTGCCCTGGAAACAAGGTCGCTTCTCGGGGCAAGACTTTCCCCTCCAGCCGGATGGCACGCTCCGTTGCCCCGCTGGGCAGTCGCTTGTGGCGCACGAGCGGCGCAGGGAAGCCGATGGGAGCCTGCGCGTGGTCTATGCGGCCAGCATCCGCAGTGGTCGTCCCTGTCCCCTGCGCGAACAGTGTCAATGGCATGGCAGCGCTACCGCCAAGCCGGGCCCTCGTGAGCGTGCTCCTGCATCCGCTCGTCGTCGGTTCGGCGCCCCTGCGTCTTTCGAGACTGGAGCCGTCGGTACTACCGACGTGCGTGTATACAGCTGCTGCGCCATCAATGTGTCGAGGTAGAGGTCGGGCCTCCCACCTCCGCCAGCCTAGCTGTCAAGCCTGTGCCCCTTTCCCGTGCCCAGCGTGCACATTATCGGCTCTCGTGGGCAGAACGGCTGGCTCGCAATGCGCGCCCCTCAACGGCTGCTCAGGTGATGATCAGACTGTGCGGCGTCCCTCAAGCCTTTGCTACCTGGCTTGGCCTGGCTGTGGGGTAGGGGGAACACGATCAAGCAACGTTTCTCAGCGAGGGGGAACTGGCCGCTTCTCTCGTTCTTTTTGCATGACCTGTTGACAGCAATCCACGCAGCTAGTGCAAATGTAGATGCCCCGAGGTCCCGCCAGCAGTTGCTCGACCTGGTCCTTCGGCTTGTGACGGAACGAACACCGCAAGGATGAGGAGGTCGCTTTTCTGTGCCACATACTGCTCTGCTCCTTTCACTGGTCTCGTCTTTCAGGCGAGAATACCTACACAGAAGTATACACTCGATCTTCCCGTTTTAGTTCCATCGGTGAGTGCTTGACCACAAGTCGATCTCGTTGCGCATCTCGTGGGCATAGAGAACCTGGGTGCGTGCCTCACCAGTGCTGCTGTGTTTCGTCTCAGTCAGTGGCTCCTCACTAACAATCTGGACCTCGAAGAAGTGTACCTGGTAGCTTTCGGTGACATGGGGGTCAACAAAGAGAGCCGCATGTCCCTGTACACCCTCCAAATCGCCCAGCAGCACTTCGCCAAGGGCCGCGAAAAGTGGATGTCCAGGTGAGAGCAGGGTCGCATCCAGATGCTCGTCTCGTTGCTGGAGCGTTTTGTCGAACGTGAGCTTGCGGTACTCCTGTGCCGGCACACCATAGCGCCGCGCGGTAGAAAGATGTTGATCGCGCAAGCGGACGGGAACCCGCTCGATTGTATAGAGTCCATCGGCTCGCAGGCGCAGTGGTATTTTTTCGGGTAGTGGGTCACATGAGCATGATGGCCCGTTCGCGGTTGTAGCGATGGAGAAAGAGGAGCAGATACGCATGGTGCATGAGCAGCGATTTGGAGAAAGAAAGCGTTTTGCGCACAAAACGAGCCAGACGCTGCCGCAGAGTATTGTTCCAGCGTTCCACATGAGCCGTTTCCCCGCTGTCCTTTCCTACCGCTGAGTGCTGCTCCTCGCCGGATGACGGCCTGATAGGCAGCCCAGAAATCCGTGTAGCAGTGTCCAGCACGATAGGCGGCTGGAATGGCCTCCCACAAGCGACGACACGTCTGTTCGCTGCGATCTCCAATCGCGTAAGCGACCACTTGCCGCGTCTGACGACACAGGGCAATCCAGATCCACGCTTGGTTGGTCTTCTTGACTACAAAGGACTATAGCTCATCCAATTCCAGCATCGTCGCCTCGGCATCGTGTGGATCAGGCTCGATCAGCGTATCGCTCAAAGCCGGCAGCTTGCCGGCTTTTTTTAATCCAGGAGATCACGGTATGGCGTGAGACCCCAAAGGTGCGCTCAAGCCCGCCTAGACTGCTGCGCTCTTCATAGGCCCGCAGGATTTCTTCTCGACGCGGCTCTGGGTAGGCATGCGGGGTAGGATTCTCCCGGCTTTGCTTCTGACACGCTCGGCAGAGATACTTCTGCTTGCCATTGGGGGCACGACCATTGCGCACCAAGCTGGCGCTGCCGCAATGGGGACAATGAACGGTGATCGTTATCAGGTGATCTTCCTCCTCAAAGCATTCCTGCTCTTATACTCTACCACATCATTCCCTTGTTACCCATTACCATCGCACTCATCGTTGCCGCGATGGGACTCCCAGCTCATGCAGCACTGGCATTATTTGTCATCGCGGCAGCGGCGCTTTTGCTCGTGTTCATCGGGATCCACAACGCGTGGGATGTTGTGATCTACACGGCCTTTGAACTCTTCCAACCCGACAAGAAGAGCCGGGACTGAGCGCCTCCTCGCGATCAGCTTCTGGGTCAACGTGCCTCGCACGATCCAGCAACCGGTGGTGCCGTGATACTGTCGGCGAACTCCAAAATCACGTTGAGCAAGCGCACAGGTTGCTCGATCTGCGGGAGGTGACCGGCCTCTGGGATGAGTGTGAAGCGGGCGTTGCCCAACGCCTGGGCGTAGGCACGGCCATAGTCAGGGTCCACGACGCGATCGCTCTCGCCCCAGACAACAAGCGCCGGAATC
>VBHI01000231.1 GCA_005881495.1 Chloroflexota bacterium | reverse complement strand
CAGGTGCAGGTAGTATTGCCCGGTCTGCTCATCGAATTGCCAGGCAGTGCCTCCGAACAGGCTCGTCCAGTTATTGGGAGGGCCACCACCAGGCGCTGGATCGCGCCAGATGTACCAGTCTCGTTTCTCGTTTGTCCGGCTAGAACGTGCCTCCTGGAACCAGGGATGCTCATCGGACGTGTGGTTGGGAACAAAGTCGAGGATGAACTTGAGGTCACGTTGGTGGGCCTGTTGCAGCAGGGTATCCAGGTCCTGGAGCGTCCCGAAGAGCGAATGGACACCGGTGTAGTTGCTAATATCATAGCCAAAATCCGCCATCGGGGAAGGATAGATGGGGGAGAGCCAGATGGCATCAACGCCGAGCCAGCGGAGGTAGTCCAACTTACTGGTAATACCGGGAAGGTCGCCTACGCCATCACCATTGCTATCGAGATAGCTGCGCGGGTAGATCTGGTAAATCACGCCAGTTTGCCACCAGGAGTGTGTTTGTGTCATCAGTCCATTCCTTGCTGTGTAGATTGTTCCTGATAGTATATCCCACGGAGCCAGCATGGGCAAAGTTTCATCCCACCGTGATCGTTCGATAAGTGGTACCAAGAGGACAGGAGGAACAAGCCGTGAGGATCCCTGGTAGCTCTTGTTTACTGCAAGAATCCTGGCAGGTTAGCTTCGTCCTCCGTCGTGAGGAAGTTGCCACACCAGGCGAGCAAGCGACTGACGCGCACCGCATTCTCCGGAACTTTATAGCCCCGCATGGTGCGATAGCGCTCTTTGATCCACCAGCCAATGGCACGCTCACAGGCATTATTGGTGCCATCGAGCGTTTCTCCCTTGGGTCCTTTCCACGTGCGATAGCGCGTCAAGCGATGCCAGAGATGGAAGCCGATCCAGAAACAAGAGCCGCAGGCGATACGCCAGACTCTGGTGCTCTCCTTCTTGCGGCGGCGCGGCTTGCAGATAGCGCCGATGCAGGGTTTCCAGTTCAGGAGCCTGCTCCCGTTGTCGACTCTTGACCAGTTCGCCTAAACGCGTTAAGTCGGCTGCCGCCTGCGGCTTCGACTCACTCCAATCGCTTGAAGCGAGCCATCAGCATCTCTGGCTACCAACGGCTGGTAGCGCTCAATCAACGCCTCGGTGTTACGAAGCACATGCGCTTTACAGACTTGATGCTGTACTCCCACCGAGTCCGCCACGGTCTTGAACCCATCAGCGTCGTCGGTGACCAACACCGTCGCTCCCACACTCTTGGCAATTGGCTCAATCCAGTCCTGGAGCGTCTTGGTATCTTCTGCTGATAAGGCATCGATGGTTAAGGCCAGCCCACTGATGGGATCAACGGTGATGCCTAAGGGTAACCACTCCCCCTTGCATTTGACGCTGGTCAGATCGCCTCCTAACGCCGGTGTTTTCACTCCCGCAAACACCTGATCCCGCTTGAGTCCAGGCACCAGCTTTGCTGCCTCTTGTACCGCATCATAGATGCGACTCTTGCACAGGTACACCCCAAGAGCTTCTAACGCTAAGGAGGTTGCTTCATAACTTAATCCCAGCAGATACAGCATCACCGCTAACCCTTTGACCCGCTGCGAAGTCTGGGCATGTGTCGTTCCCTCGGGATAGACCCGAAAGGTGCGTTTGCACTTCAAACACTGATAGCGATGCACCTGCACCTCATGATACACCGTATCTCGCAGCGCTTTCGCCACTTCCTGGCGTAAGTGAAACGTTCTCCCACTACAGCCAGTGTAGGCACATTGGGTGGGAACCGTGATTGCCTCGGGGTTCACTTTGGGTAACATGATCCGTAAAACCGCTTTCCGAACAGTCTCGTCTCATCCAGGTTGTTGACAAGCAAGAGCATAGCTGGCAGCAGGTGTCGCCCTCCTGGCCCTACGGCGTTCAGGCACTCATTGTGTAATTCAGACAAGTGCTGACCTCGTTCCGCCCCACGCCAACCAGTTACAAGCTGCTGTAATCGCAGCGCTGGATCAGCAGTTAATGAAGGATACGATACCGTTTGTCCGTTCGTGAGCACGCTCCTTCCCGTACTCCTACACTGAGGATTGTGCGCATTTTATACTAGATTCAAACTTTTGTCGAGATGAGGTAGGAGGAATGGCAGGGTCTCTGAATTATCGAGAAATTGCCTCAATTGCACCTCATGCCCGCAAAATGTATGGGCGACCCTCGCGGCATTGATTGCGTTACTTTTGCATGCGGGTGCGATCTAAGCATGGTTCTGAGCTTTCAGCACATGTGATCTATTTGTGATGCAAACCTGGCAAATGAGAGACAAACGTGATGTTCACAAGGCATGCTTCCTTTCAAGAGATACGCGCTGCTGTTCATAGATGAATCCTTCTCGCACATATCCAAATAAGTTGACCCTCGATTATGAGGTTTCACAAAATAATCCGGATATCGATACATGCATCGAGGGCCGATAAATCGGCGCTAATAGGCATCAACCTAAGCCCCGGATGAGCTGAGGTTGGTCGACCAGTTGATAGGTCGCAGGCTGCTTGCGTCGCGCGTTGACGCTACAGCCCGAGGCCATTGAGTGCGAGGTGCATTGCACCATCGTCTCCAATGACACGACTCCGGCCTCGCCCAGCGCCAGGGCTGGAGCCATCCACTGCACGACTTGCCGAGCTTTGACCATACTGTGGTTGGGCGCTTGCCAATACTCGATCAGCGTGAACCAATGCGTGACCAAACAGCCCAGCAGCTTGGCGTAGATCTCCGTCAAGATGCGATACGGCTTGGCACTGCACCACGTATCCAGCTTGCCCACCTGTTTCCACAGTTTCCAACACAGTTCGATCTGCCACCGGCAGCGCGCCAGCACCAGCGCTTCGTCCACACTGAGCAACTCCTGCGGCACATTGGTCACCAGGATCGTCCAGTCCAAGAGCAGCAGGCGCGCCTTGCCCGTTTTCCGCTGTTTGCGCTGCCGCTGTCGTTTGGCTCCGGCCGCCCGGCCTTTGCGCGCATTGGGCCGCCGCACCCCTTTGGGTTTGCCCTCCACACAGCGCCTGGCGTTCTCCCGTCGCCGCTTGGCCCGCTCTGCACTGACCCGCCTGGCGATCAGACGGACCGGCAGCCGCTCGCGCTTGCCCAGAGACACCTGCACATCCACCTCCTCGCCCTTCTGCGCACGCAAGAATGATACCAGGTCCCAGCACTGCCCCCGCTCATCAATCAGCAGTGTCCCGGCTTTGGCGGTCGTCAACCACCAACATCCCGCCTGGCCGTGCGCACGCATCTCCCCGAGCGTGAAATAACCCCCATCCACGTTGTAGAGGCAGCCCGCTGGCAATGGAGCCTCGTGCGCCTCCCCACTGCGTTCGACGGCCCGTCCCTCTTGCAGCCACGGCCCTTGCATCCCTCCTTGCGCCAGGTCCAGCCGCACCTGCACGCGCAGGCTACTCTGCCCCGCTTCCGGCGTGCTGCCTCCACACCCACGCCACTCGTCCCGCAACTCCTCGGGCAGACTGATGACCGTGCCATCCTGCACATAGACCCCCTGAAAGCGGCTCAGTAACTCCGGCGCGGGCCCTTCACTGCTCAGCACTTCTCCCACCGCCGCCTGCAAGACCTCCCGCAGCAATGCCGCCGACTCCGCTCCGAAGCGTTGCTCGATCGCCTGCGGACTCACCCTCACGCCCAGACTCGCCGCCACATGCCGTAACTGCGCATAACTCGCCTCCGCATGATCTATCCAGCCAAAGACCGTCGTTTGCACAAACGTCGGCCCATCCAACTGCGCCGTGCTGCGGTGCACGAACCCCGTCTCGCGCTCCAGCTCCTTCGCGCGCGTCCTCAACACTCGCTCCATCGCTCCTGCTATCTGTGGTATACTGCTCATGATATTCCTTCTGGTGGTGCTAGACCTTGGTTCATTTTCTTTAGTCTATCACTTCAGGAGTCTTGTTTTCAGCCTTTCCTTATCTTAGGTTGATGCCTATTAGGGCCGATAAATCGGCGCTGGGCGCGATAAATCGGCCCCTACAGATGTCCCGATTATTTTGTTAATGACCTTTATCGAGGGTCTACCTTGTAGAGTGCGGATTTATCCAGTACGTGGTCGATGATCACAGCTATGAGTACTGCCACAATACGTTAACACGAAGGATTCACAGGAGCAGTTCTTATGGAAACCTCGCCTCTCTTAGACCGCTACAAGGGCATTGTAAGCGCGTCACTGATCGAGCAGATCTACGAAGTAGCGCATTCATTAGCGGGCTTGCAAGTGTTGCATGTCAATACGACAGCCCAGGGCGGCGGTGTCGCGGAAATCCTCAATGAGCTTCTCCCTATAATGGGAGAGCTTGGTATTCAACATGACTGGAAAGTTATCTCCTTAGATGAGGCCTCCGGCTACTTTACGGCTCGCCTGGTCGACATGCTGCAGGGATATGATACCGGGGCATTTCCTGAAGCAGAAAAACAGGTGTTCCTGGAGAAGTTACGGCATGCAGTGAGTAAAGGGCCAGAGTATCAGGCTGATGTGTACTTCATCCACGACTTCCAACTCGTTCCCCTCGCGGAGTTTTTCCCATGGATGAGGCCAGCCATCTGGTTCTGTCATGTCGATACGGCCCACCCCACCCCTTCAGCACAGCAGTACATTCGGCAATTTCTGGATCCGTATGCGCTTACGTGTTTGGAGTAGCCGTCTAAGCACAACCAGAACGGGGAGCCTCCTGCCCATGGGGTTCCTCCCAGAGTTTTTGCAACACAACCCGTCTGAGCCGCTTCAGCAGGAACAAAGGCAAGTAGGCAGGACATGATGAGCCTAGCACTGATTCTCAAGGAGCATCGAGAGAAGTACGGCCTCACCCAGCTCCAGCTGGCTGAAACCCTTCATGTCGACGAGCGCACCCTCCGAAGATGGGAGCACCAGGAAACCAGACTGACCGATGTCCGAGAGTTGCGACGACTAGCCAGTGTGCTTGGCGTTGCAGCGGAGCGGCTGGGCGTCACAGACCAGGCAGGAGGCATCTCACCTGAGCAGGCAGACGAGACTCTCCACCACGTCTGGCAACTCATCGCCGCGGCCAGATTCTTTGAAGCCAGAGCCGTTGCCGAACGCTTAGTGGCTGAGCTGCAGACCAACGCCCCCTGCCCAGGATGTCAAGCACACCTCTATCGGCTCACGCAAGCTCACCGGGTAACCGCCTACGTCCGGTCCGAGAACACACGCACGAGCGAGGTACGCTATCCACTGGCGAGCTACCGCGCCATGGAGCAGACGGCCCGTCTGCTCGACGACCCGCCATTATTGGCCCTCGCCCTGGCGTTTGAAGGTGAGATGTATACCCGCGTAGGGGAAGTGAACACGGGCAACGAGTATCTAGAGACGGCGCTGGGCATAGCACCTGATGAGGACAGTCCAGCAAAGGGAGCGGTCGCCCTCTTACTGGCAAAAGGGTATTTCAAGGCTGGCCAGCGAGGGGCATATGAGCGGTGGATGGCAGAGGCAGAGGCACGAGCCGAGCAAGTGACAGGCGACAGCGTCATCGGGGAACCGTTTGGCCTCAAGGCGGTGTACGCAGAGTATGGAAGGAGTTCTGCCCTGCTGGGCAACCTGCACCAAGCGCTGGAATACATTGAGCGAGCACAGCACCTGCCCCCGTTTGGCACCTATTGGGACCTGGTGTTGAAGACGACCACGGTGATGGCCCTCATTCGCGGGGGAGAGATCCAATGTGGGGTGGCCTTGGCAGTCGAGTGTATCGAGCTCTGCAGGAAACACGGGGCTTTTCGGTTGCTCGAGCGAATCTACAGGATGCAGCAGTACCTGCAATGCTTAACAACAAGCCTAGAGCAGTCGACAGCGCTGCTCCGGGAAGCGCTTGATGGCCCGATTGAATACTAGCCCAGAGCTTCTGTCGCTCTGGGCCGTTCTCGCACTAGCTAGTTCACCTGGAGTCTCTCAAAACGACGGCTTCACCCGTAACCACTGAGCAAACGACGGCTAGGCGTCTAGTGTACTGATATCGCCAATCGGCTCACCTAGCTCTTGTGCCCGAATGACACGCCGCATAATTTTGCCGGAGCGGGTCTTGGGTAAGCTGGGCACGAACTCCAACTCATCTGGTGTAGCCAGTGGACCAACGACGGTACGCACGTGCATTTTGAGTTCTTTTGCCAGGGCATCCGACGGCTCAATTTTCTGTTTAAGAATGACAAACACTTTGACCCGTCAAGTCCCCGGATTACTAGACATTAGATGATGGGTAAATACGGGAGAGTTGGTAAGTCCTGTTCCTGGAAAACTCTCTTGCCCGCAGTTCAAAAAGCTATGCTCCACCTCCTCCCCAGGCTGATCTATCTCACTATTCCAACTTCCTGTTCCATTGATACTCGCACTCCTAATACTGCTCCCGCACCGCCGTCTGCTTTGGGTGGACAGGGCGAGGTCGGGACCTGGATGGGCGATGGCCTGATCTACCCTTCTTTGACCTCTGTCGCCCATGCCCGCAGGTCGGTATCGTCAGGAAAGGTGTCCTTGAGGTCGTGGATGTCGCGCCACTGAAACTACCACGTTATATGAACGAGTAGCTCATACACCATAACCTCCACCAGGCTCAGGGAAGGGCGCATCGTGGTCTACTACATGAACGAGTGCTTCACCCGACAAAACTTCGTGTGGCCCCGTAAGAAGCGATCGTAGGTCTTGCTCTCGCGCCCATAGAACAAATGACTTGTTGGCCTCTTCCGCCGATGCCTCGTTGTCAAAAATAGTAATGCCCATCACCGTGTTATCCTCAAGACTCAAGATGTCGTAGGACACAAAGCCTGGCAGTCTCCTTAGTGTGGGTACCAGGCCCTCTTTGGCCCGTCGTACTATCTCATCAGTACTGCCAAAATGCTTGCTGCGCCGTACTGTTACATACATAGGTCGCCCCTTTCTTTCTTTACTTCGTAAATCGCACCGCTCTGGGAGACAGGTAAGGTCCTACGTCTCCAATGTGCTGACGTCGCCGATTGGCTCACCGAGTTCCTTGGCTCGGATGACGCGCCGCATAATCTTGCCGGAGCGCGTTTTGGGCAGGCTCGGCACAAACTCAAGCTCGTCCGGTGTAGCTAACGGGCCCACGGCCGTGCGAACGTGTTGTTTTAGCTCTTTTGCCAAGCTGTCTGAAGGCTCGACACCATTTTTGAGGATAACAAAGACTTTGACACGCTCGCCTTTTACCTCGTCTGGCTTGCCGATGGCCGCCGCTTCTGCAACAGCGGGGTGGCTAACCATGCTCGATTCGATTTCCATCGAACCCAGGCGGTGACCACTGACCTTGATCACATCATCCACGCGACCCTGAATGCGGATATAGCCATCACTGTCTATCGTCGCGGCATCACCGGCGAAGTACACATCCTCGATGGTGGTCCAATAGGTCTCGTAACGGGCTGGATCGCCAAAGATCGTGCGCATCTGAGCAGGCCACGGTTGGCGTATGATCAAAAATCCACCTTTTCCCTTGGGCGAGATCATGATCATGCCGGTCTCGGTCTGCCACCAGGTATCGACGATGGGGCAGCGCTCGTCGCCGACGACGCGGTGATACCACTCCCAGGCTTCAGGGTTGATCGGCTCGCCGACCGAACCAAGCAGGCGCAGGCTCGACAGGTCGTGCATGGTTGGCAATTCCTCGCCAAAGCGCATCAGGCTGCGAATCGCGGTCGGGGCCGTGTAGAGGATCGACACCTGGTACTTGTCGACAATACTCCACCACCTGTCAGCGGCAGGATAGGTCGGAATGCCCTCGAACAGAACACTGGTCGCGGCGTTCATCAATGGACCGTAAATGCCATAGCTATGGCCGGTCACCCAACCCACATCGGCGGTACACCAGAACACGTCGCTCGGTTTGATATCAAACACAAACTTGGTGGTGGCATAGGCTCCCACTGCATAGCCGCCTTGAACGTGTACCACCCCCTTTGGCCTGCCCGTGCTGCCGCTGGTATACAGGATGTAGAGCATATCCTCGCTGTCCATCGGCTCACAGGGTACGACGGTATCTCTGGCAATATCTTTCAGCAGGTCGTCCAGGTACACATCGCGCCCCTGCTTCATAGGTTGGTCCTTCCCGGTCCGGCGAACGACGATCATCTTTTCCACCGAGGGCGTCTCCGCGACTGCCTCATCCGCTATTTTCTTGAGTTCGATGGTTCTGCCGCCGCGATAGCTGCCGTCAGCTGTGATGACCACTTTGGCGTGACTGTCATTGATGCGATCACGCAGTGCACTGGCCGCAAAGCCGCCAAACACGACGGTATGCGCTGCTCCCAGGCGGGCCACTGCCAGTACCGCTGCCACGATTTCGGGGATGAGGGGCAAATAGATGGCCACACGGTCACCCTTCTGCACACCCAGGTTTTGCAGGCCCTTGGCCAGTCGGTTCGTCATCACATACAGCTCTTTGTACGTGATCAGGCGGATCGCGCCATCATCGCCCTCCCAGTAGTACGCGACTTTGGAGCGTGTGGGCGTTTGCACATGCCGATCCAGGCAGTTGTAGACGATGTTAAACTTTCCACCCGTAAACCACTTGAAGAAGGGCTTGTTTGTCCACTCAAAGGTGGTCTGCCAGGGTTCAAACCAGTGCAGTTCCCTCGCTTGATCATCCCAATACTCATAGCGATGCGCCAACGACCACTGGTAAAAGTCCTCGTAATTATCAAAGCCTTTGGACTTCATGTACGCGGTAATATTGGCGGTGTTCACTACGTCGCTGGACGGTGCAAACACCCGATCTTCTACCAAAATAGTGTCGGTGTTCTCAAAACCAAGGTTGGTACTCATACCAGGTGATTCTCCTTCCAAATCACTACTCATGTTAGTCCCTTACCAGGGTCTGAGGACCAGATACCCTTGTGCGACTGCATGGACGATATCAGCTCGGCTGACAATGCCCACCAGTTTGCCATCATGCAAGACTGGGACACGCTTGATTTTATGTTTGGCGAAGAGCATTGCGATCTCACTCACCGCAGTCTCTTCACCTACGGCGATGACTTCGTGGCTCATAATATCGGCAACGCACAGCCCCTCTCGGTTGACCTTGCTGATAATATCGGCCTCTGTGACAAT
>VBHI01000230.1 GCA_005881495.1 Chloroflexota bacterium | reverse complement strand
TTTGGAATCCAGCAGGTTGACACCAGCGGCGTGGATCTGGACCAAGACGTCATCCTCCCGCAGCTCCGGGTCTGGCATTTCGCCAGCCCGCACGCCATCCTTGCTTCCATAACGCTCGATGATGAAGGCCTTCATCATAGTTTCTTTCTCCTCTCGTTTCTAGAGGCCCTGCCTCCTCTGATGGGGCTGGCTTTCCGCCTCTCTCGTGCTGCCGCTTCGTCTGACGCGGCGGTTTTGTATGGCTGCGTCTGTGGGTGAGGCGCAGCGGTATGCGCCTCTCTGGACATGTCTACGCGCTGAACAGGCGGCGTTTGACGCGCTCAAACGCTGACTCTGGGAGCAGCCGCTTGAGCAGAAGCAGCGCTTTTCCATCCTGCCCAACCGGGTAGCGCAGACGTGGCCGGGTGGTGGTGGCGGCGCGCAGGATGGCGCGGGCCACAGCGCCAGGCTCCATGCCGTTCTTGCTACTCTTCATGAAGGCTTGCTGCGCCGCCTGGCGCGCATTCGTGTAGGCGGCAATCGGGTTGGTTGGCGGCTGACTGACGATCGGTGTGTTCACATAGCTTGGCTCGATGAGCGAGACGCTCACTCCGAACGGGCGGATCTCTTCGCGCAGGGCCTCACTCAGCCCCTCCAGCGCAAATTTGCTGGTGGCGTAGAGGCCTCCATACGGGGGCGCAACGTGACCGACGATCGAGCTGATGTTGATAATGCGCCCGTTGCCGAGCTTTCGCATCACCGGCAGCACGGCCTTGACCATGCGTATGACGCCCAACAGGTTGGTGTCGAGCTGGGCCTGCGCGTCGGCAATGCTGCTCTCCTCAATCGCACCGAACTGCACATAGCCCGCGTTGTTGACCAGGAGGTCAATCCGCCCGGCCTGTGCCAGCAGCGACTGGACGGCTGCCTGCACGGAGTCGTCCGAGCGGACATCCAGGGGCAGCCAGGTGTAGGAACGCGTGTCCTGAATGGGTGTGCGGCTGGTGCCGAAGACGGTAAAGCCCTGCGCCGTCAGCAGTTCTGCCGTCGCTCGCCCGATGCCAGATGATGCGCCCGTGACGAGGGCGACCTGTTTATGAGATGCCATGATGGATTCCCTTTCTCTCCTCTCTGTGCAGAGCGTTATCCCAGTCTGCCTGTCATCGCTGAGAGAACCGCTCTCGGTTGGTGACAAGGACCGCTTTGATCTCATGACTCGAGGAATTTCAGAGCCTCTTGAACAAACTCTTCGTGATACTGGAAGATGCCGCCGTGTCCGGCGTCGCGATAGAGGATGAGTTGGGCATGTGGCAAACGTCGAGCCAGGTCGGTAGAATTGCTGCTGGGTACCATTCTATCGTCCTCACCGTTGACTACCAGGACCGGCTGCTCAATGCCCGTCAAGTCGGAAGGTTCCTGACCCCCCCACGCATGGATAGCCTTGAGCTGCGCACGGAAAGAGGGGAGGGAAATCGGTGTATCGCGATTGTCCGTCCGTTCCTTCAATCGCTTCAAGAATTTCCGAGCTGCTAACCGGCCATTGGCTGTTTTGGTGAAGAAGAGATACTGCTTCGGATCTTTGAACGTCAGCACAGCTTTTATCGTGTCACGGATGGTGACAGAAGTCACCCTGTCGATGCCTTCGCCTCCAGCCGGACCCGTACCCGCGAGAATGATCTTTCGAACGAGTTGCGGTTCTTCTTGCGCAATCACCTGCGCGATGAAGCCGCCCATGGAGAGTGCAAGCAGATCGACCTGATCGAAGCCCAGCGCCCGGATAAAGGCGACCGCGTCCCGCGCCATCGCCTCTATCGAGTCCGGTGTCGAGCCTTGTGATGCGCCAATCCCTCGGTTGTCGAAGGTGATCACCCGGTGTCTGGCAGCGATGCCGTCGATGATCCTGGGATCCCAGTTGTCCAAGACTGCGGCCAAGTGATGCAGGAAGATCACTGGCACGCCGGTCTCCGTACCGAGCTGCCGGTACGCAAATCTCGCTCCGCCGACATCGACAGTCTTGGTCAGCGCGTCCTTGTAGGTAGTACTCAAGCCAGGTTGGGAGTTTCGGGATGTCTTCATAGTGGTCTCCTGTCCTAGTCCGCGATTCCCGCCAGTCCCCAGGACCACCGAATCGTTGCTATCCATTGTTCTGTTCCTTTCAGAAGCGATCTTGAGCGATCGCTGCAAATTATGTTTGAATGTTCATTCAAACATAACGCTAAAAAAATTAGTGGAAGACGGCTACTGCCGTCTTCACGACATCTTGGAGCACGCGCCGATCAGGCTTTCCACGTGCCAGGACACGAATGCTGACGAGGGTCCCCAACAAGAAATGAGCCAATTGATGGGGATCGTGCGTCCAGGAGAGGTCACCGGCCACCTGCGCTTTGATCAGGAGACGATAAAACCCCTCCTCTAGCTCTTGAAGCGCAGACTGGACGATCTGGTTGACCTCAGGATCACGAGGAGCTGTTTCTAAGGATGCATTCACGAGAAAACATCCACGATGGTTTGGATCGCTCAGCAAGGCGTCAATATAGGTTTGGAAAAGCTGCTCCAGCACCTCTTGCACGGTTCCCGCTTGATTGAGCAAAGCAGTGATCTGTGCCTGGCCTGAGACCAGATACCGATCGAGAGCAGCCAGATACAGCGAGTGTTTATCGCCAAAGGTGTCGTAGAGGCTCCCACGTCCAATGCCAGTACACTGGACGAGATCCTCGATCGATATCCCCTCGTAGCCTCGTTCCCAAAATGCGTTCATGGCTTTTTCCAGAACCTGATGGGGATCAAATGCTTTCTTTCCTGCCATAGGACCGTCTTTTGTTCCTCCTTGTGAAGGAGTATACCACATGTTGGAATGAAAAGTCAAGGATGGATGTTCGCTCTGGCAGAGATCAGCGTAAAATGATCGGAGTTCATCCTGTCTGATTTGCTCCCATGTCCAGGTGATCGAGCTTTGTCTTGTTGAAGCTGCATCTAGAAGGAGCCGAGTGAGGCTTCCAGGTGGTCGCAGCTCTCTCCCCCTTTGTTCGCCAGCACATGCATCGTTTTGGCTGTGACCAGCTTGACTTGACGCGGCCGCCACCGCCTCTCAAATAGACTATCCGGGTTCACCTCAAAAAAGAAATCGGCTGGTTTTGTGGCCGCTTTCGCCCAGAAAAAGGCGAAGGCAAAGCAGAAAAAGAAAAGATCGGCTCGTCAAATGAAACTCTTCTCGTAGGCAAGAGGAGAGATAGAATGCAAAAGCGATTTCTGCGGCTTGAACGGCTCATATGGCTGTCCCAGGAACGAATCCTTGTTAGGATGTTGTTAGTGAGGCGCGTCGCGTGCTACCTTACTCCTGTAAAGGGGCGGGGACGCCGCTGTGGTGCGTGGTGTCAGGGCCGACCGTGGTACATGGCATGAGACAGATGAGCTCGCTTCGTTGTTTGGTCGCCCGCCCGAATGACCTTAACTGAGATGACGAACGATCGTCAAGCTCGAATCGGTGAGTGATCAACCATCAGCCCAAATGACGCGCCTCATCCACCCACATCGTCCGTTCGGCCCTGCGCCGAAGTTCTGATCGGAGGAACATATGTCAACAGCATCCTCTCCAACGCGTTTTGTCGCCCTAGACATCCACCGCAAGTACCTGGTGGTAGGAGCAGTCGATTCTCAGCAACAGATCGTCTTGACCCCACGTCGGTTTGGCTTCGAAACCTTCTCTGCCTGGGCAACAACCCATTTGGGTCCCTCTGATGCAGTGGTCCTGGAAGCCACTTCCAATGCCTGGTTGCTCTACGATCAGTTGGAGCCACTGGTCGGCTCGGTCACGGTGGCTCATCCTCTGGCCGTGAAGCTGATTGCGGCTGCTCGCGTCAAAACCGACTCGCGTGACACCATCAAACTGGCTCACCTGCTCGCGGCCAATTTGGTGCCGGCCGTCTGGGTTCCCCCAATGCCTGTGCGCGAACTGCGAGCGCTCGTGAGCCATCGCAAGCGCCTCGTCAATCAGAGAACGCAGGTGCGCAATCGCTTGCATGCGGTCTTGCATCGCCATAACCTCACGTTGCCGCCAGGCAAGCCATTTGCCGCACATCAGCAGGAGTGGTGGCTCTCGTTGGACCTCTCATCCTAAGAGAAGCTACGCGTGCAACAAGACCTCTCCCTTTTGCGCTCCCTGGAGGAACTGGTAGGAGCCGTTGAGACAGAGTTGGGGCGACTCTCCACCTGTGAACCCTGGGTCAAGCAGGTGCCTTTTCTGGTACAGCTGCCTGGTCTGGGGGTGCTTTCCGTTATGAGTCTCCTGGCGGCCATCGGCGACATCACGCGCTTCCCGTCTGCCAAGAAACTCGTCGGCTATGCAGGGTTAGGAGCGAGCGTGCATGACTCTGGGGAAACCCATCAAGGCGGACATATTACCAAAGAGGGCCGACGCGATTTGCGGGGCGTGATGGTCGAAGCCGCCTGGGTCGCGGTGGAGCATCATCCCCATTGGCAAGCGCAGTTTGAGTGCTTGACCAAGCGGATCGGCAAACAGAAGGCGATTGTCGCCATCGCTCGCAAGTTGCTGGTGGCGGTGTGGCATGTCCTCTCTGAGCAGCAAGCCGATACCAATGCACAGGCACAAGCGGTCGCACGTAAGCTGATGAACTGGATTACCCATCATGGCGTGATCCCAGGCCAGCATCGTGATCGCCTTCTCCTTCTCTATCAGCACCTTGACGAGCTGGGCTTAAGCGAGGAACTCGAGGAGATTGACTACTACGGCACAACCTATCGCTTGTCGGTGAGGCAGCAGCTGCTTCGAGAAGCGCAGAAGAGGAAGAGTTCCTAAGACGCGCGCTCAGACTGCCAGGAGGTGAGCATCTCGCTTCCTCATGCGATACCTTGGAACAGGAGAAGGAAGCCCGCAAGAGCGTTACGTCCTGCTCTGCTCATCAAGAGGAATCGCGTGGCTCCACCATCTGTGCCGCGGGTTGCCTGTCCATCCCCAGCGTTACGTCGAGCCAAGCGCGCGGGCGATGCCGCCCTTGACAGGAGTGGGTGAGCGCTTCGCGCCGAGAGCGACCTGGTTCTGCATTGATGAGCGCACCCGCAGGCAGGTCGCTCTCGCTCTGCGAGTCTACCTACCCCTGTCAAGGGTCGGGCCTGGCGGCATCGCTTGCTCCGCGCGCCTGGCATGAGCGGACGTTTGAGTACCCTGACTGAGCCTCAAGCTCCCAGGGATGCTTGATGAGCCTACGGCTCTCAAGGTCAAGACTCGCGGGTGTCCGCTTGGCTCCGCTGCCTTGACCCAGGTCAGCTTGCGCGGTTTTTGGTCTTCAAGCCTGATTGATGGGCAAAAAAAAGGCAAGTT
>VBHI01000229.1 GCA_005881495.1 Chloroflexota bacterium | reverse complement strand
GTCAACAAAAAGCCAGTTAATCAGATTAAATTGCATATAACTCCACCTCTCTGCTTGTTCTTGTCTGTATATTGGTGCTAATGATAGCATGATTACGTCTAAGAGTCTAGTCTTTGTCGTATGATATAACATAACAAAAAAGGAGGACTGGAAGCATATGCGACGCATAGCGATACTGGCAGAAGGCGCCTTTGAATGGCATTACGGCAAAACAGCCACGGGTGTCATCCGTTATGGCAAAGACACAGTCGTTGCCGTCATCGATAGCACCAAAGCAGGTCAGGATGTTTCACAAGCATTAGGTGCTTCATTTGGCACAGGTATACCAGTTGTACGCGACATTAACGAAGCACTGAAATATCAACCAGATACAGTTCTGATCGGCATCGCACCCATGGGCGGCGCGTTGCCAGCAGCATGGCGTTGGCAACTCTTTACAGCTATCGACGCAGGCTTAGATATTGTTAGTGGCTTGCATTTCTTTATTTCAGATGATGAAGAACTTCGCACCGCCGCAGAAAAGCGCGGCGTGACTATTTGGGATGTACGTCGTCCACCTGCTTCGAATCGCGTCGCGCAATTTATTCCGCATCGCCCTGGCAGCCATACAGTTCTCATGGTAGGTTCAGATTGTGCTACAGGAAAAATGTCCGCGGCCTTGGAGGTCAATCGAGAAGCTTCAAGCCGAGGGCTAAATAGTGCCTTCGTCGCTACCGGTCAGACAGGCATCATCATTTCAGGTAATGGGCTTCCTGTAGATCGCATTATCAGCGACTTTGTTGCAGGTATGGTAGAAGAAATGGTTCTCGACTTCACCAACAAGTACGATTGGGTTTTTGTGGAAGGGCAAGGTGCTCTCAATCACCCAGGTTACTCACCTGTTACACTCGGCCTCATTCACGGATCGATGCCCGAGGCGATGATCTTCTGTCACAAGGCTGGAACAACAGCCATTGAGGGCTATACTAATTGCCCCTTCCCTCCGTTGAACCGCATGATCCAGTTTAACGAGGATACCGTAAGTTGGGTGCGTCCCGAGCGCCCCTGCAAAGTGGTAGGGCTGGCATTGATGACGCACCACCTCGGTGAGCAGGAGGCACGCGAGGCGGTGAAGCAGGCAGAAGATGAGACAGGGCTCCCGGCCACAGATGTCTTTCGGTTTGGAGCGGGCGTATTGATGGATGCCCTGAGCAAACATTTTGATTCTTAAAGGGGTATCAGAACTAAGATGACCTAAAAATGTACTTTAGAGAATCAACAATCGACCCCAACTGAATTAACAGGCTCACTTCTAACCTATTTTGAATAAGTGTTAGCAAATAACAGAATACAAGCGTTCTTCTCTTGATTATATAGAACTTATATTCTATAATATGCTTGGTGACTCACGAATATCCATCTCTTTAGCCCTAAATACCAAAGGAGGAATGAAGATGTCACAGCATTCTATTGTTCACATTGAAATCCCGGCAACTGACCCGGCAGCCGCAAGCAAATTCTATGCAGATTTGTTTGATTGGAAACTCCAGGTCGATCCAACGTTTAACTACCACATGTTCCAGGCTGATCCTGGTCCTGGTGGTGGTTTTGTCCAGGTGGGTGAAGCAACAGGTGGCTATAAACTTGGCGAGGTGTTGATTTACGTCTCGACGGATGATATCGATGCCACGCTTGCCAGAGTTGAAGCCCTCGGTGGCAAAACGCTGCAACCGAAAACCGAGATCCCTCAGACTGGTTGGTTTGCCATTTTTGCTGATCCTGCGGGCAATCGCATAGCTCTCTATACGAGTACGATGCAGCAATCCTGAAGAAAGAAATATTCCAGAGCAAAAAGGAGGCCTTCCAGGACGACATAATCACAGTTGTCCTGGGAGGTATCTTGTTTTCTATTCGCCTCAGCATGTTCTCATTGTGTCAAACGGTAATTTCCCAGACTCTATAGCCGGATTCTGTGTCTTCAATTAATACCTCTGCTGGATGTCGGTGAATCTTCCACACGCTCCACACATCCCCCGCTGCACCGGAGAAATTGCCGATTGAGGCAAAGAGCACATACGAAGCCAATGCAGGAGAAAAGAGCGTGAAGATAATCGCCGCCAGCGAAATGACCACAAGGGGTACGAGGCCCACCACGAGATACTGGTTACGGCGGAACAACTGATTTTTCGCGCCACAATAAAGTGCCACAGGCAACTTTGCCCCAAAATAGGGTTTGCCTCCCCAGAAGAGAAAAGCCAGCGCGTGTAATCCCTCATGCAGAAACATGACGACGATATAAGCGAGAATATTGATACCGATCCAAAGAAATAGTCCCCACCCTCCGATCTGTCCCGGTGTACTATGAGTCTGTGCGATGTATGAGGCAATGTTTAGCACGACAAAGAAGACTGTACCGATTATCAGCATTACTACACTGATCATCAACAATGGGCGAAGGTTTTGTGGATCCAGTAATTCTAGTTCGTCACGTTTGTGCAACTGTCCAGCATCTATCGCGGCTTGTTGCTTATCGCGTAATTTGGGATGGAAACGATCAATTACATGTAATGGCATGAGTTACCTCTGCTTTGAAATTAGATTTTTCTATCGCTTACCTGTTATACTATGTTCCTGTAGTGCGAGTTGCAAGAAAGATATTGTTAGTATGCTTGATATTTGTACGCTCGGCACTTGCGGCATGATGCCACTACCTGGGCGTTGGCTTTCGTGTCTGTTACTGCGTTATGGACCTACCCTTACTCTTTTTGATTGTGGTGAAGGGACACAGATTCCGTGGAAATCGCTTGGTTGGGGTTTCCGCCAGCTCGGAGCCATTTGTTTTACACATATGCATGCGGATCATGTTGCAGGGTTACCAGGGGTGCTCTTTATGGTTGCACACGCTGGCCGTACCGAGCCTTTACATATTTTTGGCCCTCCTGGAACAGCTTATGTAGTTGAGGGGCTGCGCCGTATCGCCGCGGAACTGCCTTATCCAGTAGAGATTCACGAACTCAAGAGTGGCGAACAATTCGACTTGCCCGCAGGTTTGCAAGGCTCATGTATCAATGCAGCTCATGGTGTTCCCTGCCTGGCCTACCGTGTTGAACTGGAGCGCAAGCCTGCCTTTCAAGTGGAACAAGCCAGGGCGCTCGAACTGCCAGTACAACTCTGGTCAAGGTTACAGCATGGCGAGACGTTAGAATTCAACGGGCAGACCATTACGCCAGCACAGGTGCTTGGGCCTCCACGGCGTGGAATTTCAATAGCCTTTATCACCGACACTCGCCCAACCAAAACACTTAGCGAGTTTGCGCGAGATGTTGACCTGTTGATCTGCGAAAGTATGTACGATGATCCTGAAGACCTGCCGTTAGCACGCACTCATGCTCATATGCTTGCAGAAGAATCGGCAGGCATTGCCCAATCAGCGGGGGCACATTCACTGTTACTCACCCACTTCAGTCCAAAAATCGTTGATACTTCGATAGCGGAGAGGGCTGCACGGCATATTTTCGCGAACACCAGGGCTGCGAAGGATGGGATGGTTATTACTTTAGATTATACCTGAATATGAGTGATCATATTACTTACCCGGTAAAACAGTTACTAACTGGCCTCGGAAAAACTCTGATCCGGGTTATGAGTTGTGACTTGCCCATCTGCGGTTTGCTCGATCAATTGCAAACGGGGCTTCTTTAAGTTTTGCTCAAAGAAATGAAGGACCTTGTTTGTGTAGGCAACCCGATCAGCAAAGTATGCGCCACAGTGATCGGCTTCCGGCAAGAACAAGAGTTCCTTTGGCTCACCTGCCGCATTATAGAGTAGTGTGGCATCATTCGGATCGACGATAGAGTCTTTGCCGCCATGAATGAGCAAGATAGGACGAGGCGAAATGTTCGCGATCTCGCGCAGAGGCTCAACCTGGTGGAAGCGATAACGTGCACGCCACCACATCAGGTAGTCTGCTGTCCAGACAAAGGGAGCGGATGGCAGGTGGAAAGCGCGACGAACATTGTAGTCGACGACGCTCCAATGGGTAGCGAAAGCACTATCCAACACCAGTGCCTCGATATCATTGTTACGCGCAGAACACATGATAGCTATAGATGCACCCATAGAATAGGCAACGACTCCCAAACGAGTCTGAGGTGCGCGCTGTTTAGCAAAATCAATAGCACCATAAAAGTCATTGATCTCACTATAGCCGAGGGTCACAGGTGTACCAATAGGTGTACCGTGACCATAATATTCAAAGGCCAGAACATTATGGCCTGCCCTCCACAAATGGGCACTGATACCAAGAAGATCAGATTTTGGGGTGCGATATCCAGGACAAACAAGAATAGTGGTAGTAGCCTGTGGACGAGGAATAAACCAGCCACTGACCTGATACTCACCATTTTGCGGGGGAAAAGTCACGACTTCAGCCGGCAGGTCCAACTCATAAGGGCTAAATGTATAATTGTCAAAGGTGCCAGGTTTTTTGGGGCGCCTGACCGTTTCAACGACATAGAGCGCACCCGCGAAGATAATGCCCAGCATCCCCACACTCCCCCCCAGACCGCCGAACAAAATGTGTTTCAATGAAGGACGGAAACGATTAAAATTCTGAAACATAACAATCGCTAAACTTTCTAGTGGGTGATTGGCAAATTATCGCTCATACGAACGCGAGAAATGAAAGTAAAACTCTATAAGCTCTGACGGTAACTATGGGTACCACACTACAATAGATAACACTAACAGGGAAGCATTTTATGCCCTATACTATAGTAGACGCCAGATAAGTCAAAAGGTGGTGCATATTTATCGTATATTTAACAATACATAATAATGTCGTTTTGATGGATAAGCTATTATGAACTTGCAATATTTACGTGTATTTCTGGCGGTGGCGGAGCACGAACATATCACTCGAGCTTCGGAGGAACTCATTCTCAGCCAACCCGCTGTTACAAAAACGATTCAACACCTTGAGCATGAGGTGGGGC
Source organism: Chloroflexota bacterium (assembly GCA_005881495.1). The sequence continues at coordinate 656 of VBHI01000229.1, read as the reverse complement.
TTGAGCTTATAGAAAGACATGGAAGGCGTATCGCTTTGACCCATGCTGGTCGTATCCTACGCAATTATGCTCGCCGGGTATTCGCCCTTGAGCGTGAGATGGAAGAGGCACTTACTGCACTGCGTGACGTGGACGCGGGAGAAGTTACCATGGCCGCAAGTACCACTACAGGCGTCTATTTACTACCCCCCGTCGTGGCTCTTTTTCGCGAACGCTATCCTCAGGTTACTTTGCATATAACCATTCTGAATTCACACGAGATAGTGGAGGAGACACTCAACTGGAATCTGGACTTTGGTTTAGTCGAGGGTTATGCTTCTGCTCTTCCACCAGCACTTCAGGTAGAGGTATTTGCTCATGACGAACTTGTGCTGGTAGTATCGCCCTGGCATCGCTGGAATGGTCTTCCAGCTTTACTCCCGGAGGATCTAGGAGAAGGACAATTACTGATGCGTGAGCAAGGTAGCGGTATTCGTGAAGTCATCGAGCAGGTTTTATTGCTTCACAATGTACAGGTGCGCCCTCTGCTCACCATGCCGGACAATGAGGCAATCAAACAGATGGCGATAAATGGAGTAGGCGCGGCAATTGTCTCAGCTCTTGCAGTACGGCGAGAATTGGCCGCGGGCGACCTCGTACGTATACCAATTGCCGGA
>VBHI01000228.1 GCA_005881495.1 Chloroflexota bacterium | reverse complement strand
CAGCGACGGCGGCGGGGTCACCCATGCCGCCGTTTGCCGACGGCAACCAGCCTTGGGCGCGGAACAAGTAACACGCGCCCCTAAAAATACCAGGAGAGAAAGCGAGGATGCCTATGGATACGAACAAACCACCGTTGATAGTGGGACGTGGGGTAGACACCCTCGTCCTCAATGTCTCCTTCCGTGATGGGCAACATAAGCCCTGCAAACGGGAAATACCGCATGAGCTTAAGGAACAGTTGGACGCCTGGAAACAGGCGGCTATCACCGCAGAAGAACCAATTCCCGTTCCATTGTCCTTCGAGGGCGTGAACCTGCACATGTACCCCAATGGGGCTGGGAAAGGTCAATGGCGCTGGCTGCTGCGCTGTGAGAGCTTCAACCTGCTGGTCTCCATGGGTCGGCTCAATTGTGTGGCGCAAGTACGCTTCTCGTCAGAGTTCTTATGGTCGTGTCGTGGGGTGGATGACGCCATTGTCCGAGTGGAAGAATTTCTGGTGCATCACTTCTTCCAGGAATGCGTGTATCTGCAAGTCTCCGAGGTTCACCTTTGCGCTGATATCGCTGGATGGGATGTCGAGTCCATTGATCAACGCCGTGATTTCGTCTCGCGTTCTCGCAAACGGGGGACGTATGAAGTGACTGATTTGGATATGCAAGATTTCTCCTATGGGCTCACGCGTTCCGGGTTTCTCTTCTCGCGGGGTGGCCCAATCTCCTGTGTGATCTACGACAAAACGCGCGAAATCCGCCAGCAGAGTCAGAAGTGGTGGTTTCATGACCTCTGGCAGGCCAATGGATGGGATATGGAAGAACAACCGGTGGTGTGGCGAGTGGAGTTCCGCTTCAAACGGGAAGTATTGCATGAACTGAGTGTGGAAGGCCAATTCGAGGGGGTAGAAGACGCTTTTTCGCTGCTAGAGCGCATTCCGCACATGTGGGCCTATGCGGCGGGTCATGTCGGTGGTGGTGAAGATGGCTTACCGGATGGTTGGCTGCGCCTGGTGGTGCCTGGGGCGGATAGCAACCGCTCGCGCTGGGTGACGCATGCGGACTGGACAGAGGTGCAGCGGGCGTTTGAGGTGCCTTCTGAGGAAGGAGAAGAGGAAGAGCAAGAGAGCGATAAAGCGCAGGTGATACGCAAGCGCAAGTATCAGGCCAATCTTGATCGTGCGGTGGCGTCGACAGTGGGTTATCTCTCAAGTATGGCTGCATGGCTCGGACGTGATGGCGAAGCGGGTGAGGAAGCCGATTTACTCTATATGATCGCGTGGCTACGGGAACGGACGCCGGTCTACCTGGGCAAGCGGGCGCGGAAGTTTGCCAAAGAGGTGGAACGGAAGCGCATACGCTTTGAACGGCAGCGGGCCTATGAGCAGGATTGGTTCTATGGTTCTTATGCGGCGTAGGTGTTGTGGGTACCCGTGGCAAGCAAGCCATGGGCGTTGGAAGAAAGGTGGTGGTGTGATGATGAAACATCGGTGGTTGTATCCCACGAATTGGGACGAACTAGCCTGGGAGTGTAAGGAACGTGCGGGCTGGTGCTGTGAGTTCTGCGGCATTGCTCATGGAACGGAGGTGGTTTCTGAACGGACAGGAGTGGTCTACACCGTTCATCTGGCGGCGGCGCACCTTGATCATGACCCCTGGAACCCACAACCCAGGTTAGCCGCGCTCTGTCCCTCCTGTCATGGTCGTTATGATTATTCCTGGCAAGAGCGGCAACGCTGGCTAGCGTTAGAACAGCTGCGGCATCAGCTGTGGGTCGATGCCTATGTGTATGGTGAAGAGTAAACAATGGCAAGCCATTAGTGAGAAGGGAGGGTGATCATGCGTGAAGAGATGAATGAGCGGGTAATCCAGGTCTATGACGTGGCGCTGTGGTGTTCGTGGCCGTTGCTGTTTCCTGAACATGTTGGACATATTCAGGCGAGTGGTTCCTATGCAGCGGTGGTGTGTGTGATGGAGCAAGTGGGAATTGAAAAGGTGGTATATGCGGCGGCTCGTCAAGTTGAGCATCCTCGCATTGATCGATGGAGTAAGGTGTATATTCCGTTGGCCGTTGAAAAGAGGAGTCAAAGATAATGTTTCGGCGTTTGATGTTTGTTATTGGCAAGCCATGAGAGAAAGGAGGGTTGTTCAGGAGGTGTTTGAAGAGGCTTAGCAAGCAAGCCATGAGAGGAAAGAGAGGTGGGCTTATGGCAAGACGTAAGAAATTATCAACAGTACAACCGTTGTTATTGACTATTCCAGATGTAGCGATACAGCTTGGGGTATGTCGTGGGACAATTTATAACCTCATCTATCGTCAAGGTTTGCCTTCGGTCATGCTTGGGAGTGTTCGGCGTGTGCATCCTGACTCACTGCAAAAGTGGCTCAAGGAACGTGAGCAAGAGGCGGTATGAGTTCTTTTGCTTTGTTGTTTGGTTAGGGCAAGACATTTTGCATTTTAGGAGGTGCTACTATGGTAAAACGAGAAAGACAGAAGCGAGGGCGGCGAAGCAATGGCGAGGGTTCCATCTATCTGCGTAAAGATGGTAGATGGGCAGTTGACATAACTATAGAGGGTCATACTCGTAAACGCTACTATTGTAAGACGGAAAAAGAAGCTATAGAGAAGCGTCGTACTGTCTTGAATGAGTTGGCGCAAGGTTCACTTGCTACAGGGCCACAAAAGACATTGAAGGATTACCTTGAACAATGGCTAGAGGACGTGCAAAAGGATAGGCTTCGCATTAGTACTTATGTGAAGTATAAGAAGATGATTAACTATATTATTCCTGTGCTTGGGCACATTCGATTGCAGAAGCTTACACCTCAGCAAGTCCAGTCGTTGTACACAAAAAAGATTAGGGACGGTCTTGCTCCTAAGACGGTTTATGCTATTCACGGCGTTTTGCATAGTGCATTAGAAAATGCTGTTCGCTGGAATTTGGTATCAAGGAATGTGACTGAACTTGTTACTCCGCCTCGTGTAGTGAAACGGGAGCGAGTACCTTTGACGTTGGAGCAGGCACAAAAACTTTTAGAGGTTGCTAGTGGGAATAGGTTGGAGATGCTGCTCGTTTTGGCGTTAACAACTGGCATGCGTCGAGGTGAATTGCTGGCTTTACGGTGGTCTGATATTGATTTTGAGGGGCAGAGTCTTCAAGTGCGTCATACAGTGGACTTCATCGCTCGGTATGGGTATGTAGAAAATGAACCGAAAACGGCAAGAGGTAAGCGAAAGATTTTGCTTCCTTCTTTTGTGGTTGAGATGCTAAAGCGGCACAAAGTTAGTCAGCTGGAGCAAAAGTTAAAAGTAGGTGAAGCTTGGTATGGCCTTGATCTTGTGGTATGTGGTTTAGAGGGTAACTATCTTAACCCTCGTTACTTGCTCAAACTGTTTGACAAGCTGCTTAAAGAAGCTAGCCTACCTCATATGCATTTTCATGATCTGCGTCATAGTGTCGTCACTCTACTGCTCAGTATGGGGGTAGACCCTCGCTCAATTCAAGAGTTTGTGGGTCATGAAGATATTACAACGACTTTGGGCATTTACTCTCATATGCTTCCCTCTATGCAGCAAGGGATTGTTGATAAGTTGGATGATCTTTTTGGAGGTGACAATGTGCCAAAAGTAGGTGGTTGATGTGATGTGAGCTGATAGTTGGCAAAGTGAGCTGTAATGTACATGCATTGTTTGATATCATGGACTATTATTGAAAGACGAAGTTACCCTGGTGAGACTCGAACCCACGACAATTCACGTATGAAGCGATGGCTCTGTCCAACTGAGCTACGGGGCCTTATGAATGCCCTTTGAGATGGGTCAAATTGTCAGAAGTTCCAGGGTATACGGTTCGCTAGACGGGTTACCCTGGAATTGTTTTATGTATTCATTGATTTCTCCTGTCTATTTTCATGATTGTATACTTAATCCACCAAAAAATTGAGTATGAAAACAATGATTATCCAATACAGTTAAGAGGTAAGAGCTGCCTCTAGATCTTTTAGGTAGTTCAGATGTGCCTCAGAATCAAGGGGAGCACTACTGAAATAGATATGATCCTCTGGTCTAGTACCGGCACGTGAAGAAAGTGTAAATGCGTGGGCATCACCAGGGATTGTTGTACCAGGAAGCTCTCGTAGATTTAAGTATGGTTTTACGATTAGTGTTGGTGCGAGAATTGGTTCCTTGGTGATGCTAGAGAGTATTTTGCGTAAAGGTTCCAAGAGAATTGCGTCTAAAAAAAATGGGAAGCGTGCAGATATCTCAGAATAGTCTAGAATCTTGTCGGGGGTCCCAATAAGTGGCGCTCCATCTGCCGTATGTATCTCAGCAAAAAAATGCTGAAGTTGGTCAAAGATTGCAGTTAGAGTAGTGGATGGCCCAGCTAGGTCAATCACAATACGACGTGGCTCAAAATGAAGGAATCGGATCGGTACAAATTGGTTATCTGCCATCTGCCATACACCTGTGTTAAAGACAATACCAGGGGGAATAGTGAGTGGGACTTCACCAAATGTTGACATTGGTGTGCCTATTGCAGATGACTGGAAGTGGAAAAGTTCCTGGATTGCATCCTGAACAGGTTTGACGCTCAGTGCGGATAGACGTAGATCATCTGGACGGAACTCGTAAGCTTTCCGACCAGTGAGATATGTAATGTTTTCAGGCATAACAGGTACCTACCTCACAATTCATAATTTTAATTAAGCTAATGGCAGAGTCAGGGCTGATAGTTGAGATGCTGAAGTTCTGTTCGTTGCACTCTCATCAAACTGCCGTAGAAGTCTTTGACACTTTAGGTATTCATCGGCAGCCTGTCCTGTAGGGTATCTTTCTTGAAGTGTTTGGCTTGTTTGCTTTGGCTCGACAACGAAAATTATCCTAGGTTCGCTCACTTGATTTGGCATAGCCATTACCGGAGCACCAGAAATCCCTTTTTCAAGGGTAAAAGTGACAGGTGCTGTATTAAGCGTAAAAGTGATAGGTGCCGTATTATACTGAGCAATAGATGGAGTCTGATTTCTTTGGTTGTGCCATACATAGTAGAGATCTGGTGTTTGCGGTTCTTCTGGATGATCTATTACGAAGTCACGGACAGATTCTATTGGCTCAAGCACGATGTTGAGTGGAACCTTGCCACTTGCTACAGCGAGATCAAAGTATTGGCGAAGTGACATTTTTCCCTCTGCATCACCTTCCCATCGGGCGATAGCTTCTTGTTTTTTGCCTAATTTCTGACCAACTTGTTCTTGTGTAAGACCGGCTGTACGACGTGCATAGAACAAGGCATCCACAGCTGAAGAAAGGAATGAAGCCCTAAGATAGGCTATGGCATTGTCTAAGCCTTTTTTTTCATCCTTCAGCTTTTGGATGAGGTAATCTGCCATTGTTCCAGTAATCTTGGTATCTTTTGCTTTCTTCATCTTTGTCCTCTTTCTAGTGAATTCCAGTATTCACGAGCAATGGCCTTTGCACGCTCAACCAAGGGGCGATCAATGCCCCGCTGCTTCTTAAAGGCAAATATCCAAATAGCGAGTTCTCGTCCCTGTACTCGGCTATGTAGAAACATAACTACAGCCCGGTAACTGTCATTAGGACCCACGTAGATTTCGTAAAGGCTATATCGACCAGCAAGATTTTCCAAAAGCGTGAAGTTAAACCCTCTACTCAGGTTTACATTCTCTTGTTTGTAATACCGTTGAAATCTTAATATATCTGAAGTGATTCGCAGACTTGCACTACAAGCTTTCTCTATAGCTTCATCGAATTTTTGGTGATTTATAAACTCGGTCTCATCTCTCGACATAGGGCGATTATCCTCCCAGCCATGGCAAACGCATAATTGAGTCTGCCTGTATATTCCCTCGCCCGGTTTGGATTA
>VBHI01000227.1 GCA_005881495.1 Chloroflexota bacterium | reverse complement strand
CCAGCTCACTCCCGGCTTCCTTCACCAACTGGATAAGCCAGGCATTGCGCTCGTTCCGTTCAAATGGCTGCACCAGCATGTACCCGCTGAGCGTAATCTTCGTCCCCTGTAAAACGTTCTGAGTAACCACCCTGCGCATAGCCGCTTCGATAGCCTGAATGCCTGCCTGGTCGCTGGCCCGCACATCCATATCAAAATACGCATAGTCCGGCACAACATTCGTGCGCTCACCACCGTGGATGACGCCAACGCTTAGCGTAGTTCCAGGTACAGTGCCATTCAGCGCCTGCATCTTCTGTACCTGGTAGGACAGCTCAAGGATGGCGTTGCGCCCCTTCTGCGGCTCAACCCCTGCATGGGCGGATACACCGCGCACCTCCACGCGATACTGTCCAGAAGTCCGCCGTGAAGAAACCACTGTTGCTAAAGCGCGCCCCGGCTCCAGCACGATTGCCGCGTCGGACTGCTTCGCCAGTTCCTCTATCAGTGGCTTGCTGTTTGGAGAACCAATCTCCTCGTCGCTGTTACAGACAAACGTCACGCTCTGGTAGTTCGCCTCCCGCGCATCAATCAGTATATGTAATCCATACATACCGATCAGCACGCCCGATTTCATGTCCAGTACGCCTGGACCCGTAGCGATGTGTCCCCCATTCTTCGCGCTGATCGCGAACGGCCTGCGCCCCGCCTCGCCCTCGGGAAAAACGGTATCGATATGACCGATCAGCAGGATACGCGGGCCATCGGGTGCGCTGCCAGTATGCGTAGCCACAAGATGGTTGCCATACTTCTCCTGCTGTTCAATGCGCGTGGAAAAGCCGAACGACTGAAAACGCTCCTCCAGATACGCTACGACCTGGTCAATGCCAGCCTTGGTGTACGTGCCAGAGTCGATGTTCACCGTCGTTTTCAAGTCATCAAGGTATTGCTCCATGAGCAGTTCGGCCCGTTGAACGGCCTGCTGTGCCTTCATATGATTCCCCCTGTTTTGAAATGTGCAATTTCAGCATCGCTATAGCCAGCCTCGCGCAACACCTCCTCGGTCTGTTCGCCCATTGCCGGTGGAGCATACCGTTGTTCGTCCTCGGCTCCTGAGATGCGCGGAAAACTCCGCAGCGCTTGCGATGTCTCCTCGCCCTTCCCTACTGTCACAGTATCGCCGCGAGCCTGCGCGTGCGGATCGTTCAACGCCTCATCTATACTATAGACCGGGCCAACACATGCGTCGATCTCTGCCAGTTCCGCCACCCACTCGTCTCGCGTTCTGGTTTTAAAGATTGTCCGCAGTATCTCCATCGCCTCTTCGCGCTCCCCCGGTCCTACCGGAGTATGGAAAGGCAGCAATTCCAGGTGACCAATATGGGTACAAAATGTATGCCAGAACTTCGGCTCCAGCGCCCCCAGCGTCACATGCTTACCATCCTTTGTCTCGTAAATATTGTAACAGGGTAGACCGCCATCAAGCGCTGAATGCCCCGGCCGTGGCGCTCTGCCCGTGTTCAAGTATTCGCTGGCAACCAGCGGCAAAAGCGACATCACACCCTCTGTCATCGAGACATCGATCTTGCGTCCCTCTCCCGTCTTCGTCCGTCCAACCGCCGCCGCCAGGATCCCCACCACCGCCAGATAACTCCCACCGGCCAGGTCCACCGGCATAATTCAAATCATGTCCCGCGCGCAAGCAATAAGGCCCATCCTGCCCATAGCCGCTGATGGCGCAATAAATAATCCCCGGCCGTACCTCCCTCAGCCGCTCATACCCCAACCCCAATCGTTCCATTACCCCCGGACGAAAGCTCTCCAGCACCACATCGGCACCGCGCACCAGCTGCAGAAAAATGGCGCGCCCCTCTTTCGTTTTCAGATTCAACGTGATACTGCGCTTATTACGATTGATCGCCGTAAAAAACAGGCTTGTCCCACCAGCACCGTAAGGTGGCATAAACCGTCCGTAATCACCACTTTCCGGCTCTTCAACCTTGATCACATCAGCGCCAAAATCCGCCAGCATCTGCGACGCATAAGCTCCGGGAAGCAATCGTGTGAGGTCAAGGACACGTATACCACTAAGAGGCTGGCTCATCTAAATCTGCCTTTCAACAATGAAACGCCTTGATACCAGCAGTATAGCACATCTACGCATATCCACCCACCTTACTTCAGCCCTACAAAAGTATGTTTTTCTATCGAATCAGCAGTTTGCGACGCCTCCACTAACAAACTGCCAAACCAACAAAAATTTTGTAATACGACAGAAATGTTGCAATACTATGGTATACTCCACCTCCCATATGCTATAATCAAAATACAACCTAACTGGAAACTCCCACTTATAGCGACAAACAGAGGAGTAAAAGCCGTTATGTTAGAAACCTTAAGTCTCTTTCTGGGAATATGGCTACTATTCCTACTCTTAGCAATCTATTACCTTTCACAATCCCCCAGCGGTGGTATTAGTCGCCACTTCCGCGACTCCGTCAGCGAACACCTCTCCGCCGAAAGTCGTGCCAAAGTACTGCTCCGCGAAATGTTATCCGAGAACCAGTACCAGCAATTGATCAAATTCGGCTATCTCGAAGTCGCCAGCCCCACCTTTGACAGCCGCATCTACCGTATCCCCGGCTCCGGCGGTCTCGTCAAAGTCTACGAGAGAGGCTGCGCCGTCATGGAACTTTGCCTTCAACCCGCAGAACCACTCCCCGACGGCGACGTCGTTGTCATGCACAAACTTATGATCGAGGGCAATGAGCAAGAATATTTACAAAAAGCGAACCATTTCGCCCCCGGCATCATCTCGCTGCGCTGCCAACACCTCTAAATCACCCTCCCCCGGCCTTCACTACCAGTTTTCTGCAAAGCCCCCAGGGAATTGGCTCCATCCCGTCTGAACGGCTTGGGTCGCATTTCCTCCATCCCGTAGGGGCGGGAGAGGTGCGGAGTGGAGTGGGGACGCTTGCGTCGCCCATGGGGGCAGGGGCGAAGCGGCAGGGGAACCGGACGCCGGGCGACCCAAGGGTCCCACCCTTCCTCCCTGCCACCCCCGCCCCTACGAGACGAACCCGCTTTCCTGCTCGTTTCACAAAATAACTACCCTTGAGAGCGGGCGCGGGGCGGTCGGGTTGTGGGGTTGTGGGCCGCCCTCGCACCCCACAACCCCACCAAATTGAACTTTTACCCCCAACATACGTATATAATCAATGAGACGAGCAACGCTTTAGTCGAGGATATAAGGCAGGCCAACACCGTATATAGTAGGGGTGACCCTTGCGGTCACCCTATGGTGGCGCGGTATCTCCGGTGACGCGGTCACCCTATGGCGGCTCTGGTGGCGCTCTGGTGACGTAATCACCCTGCGGCGGCGCGGTACCTGTGGTAACGCGTAACGCGGTCACCCTGCCTGACAATAATCGCCCCGAAAACCACTCGACTCACAACAAGAAACACAGTATAATTGACAATTATCGATACAAATCAAATCGCACTAATCTAACCTGGTCAGCAAAAAAAATCTTGCGCCCGAGCAAAAAGGCAGGATGAGCATATGGAATGTCCCTATTGTAATGCAGTAAATCGCGATGGGGTTCGCTTTTGTAATAATTGTGGCAAACCCCTGCCGCTTGTCCCGGTTTCCACCGCTGGCCAACCAGCAGCGGCAACAAATACCACTGGCGCTACCTCTCGTTCACTCACACCTGGTTCCCGTCTGCAGGGTGGACGCTATATTGTTAAAAAGATTCTTGGACAAGGTGGAATGGGAGCAGCATTACTGGCGACCGATATTCGCCTTGATAGCAAAGCCGTCGTTATCAAAGAACTCATCTCGGACAATACCGACCCAGCCCAACTCCAGGAAGACGTACGCAACTTTAAACGCGAGGTTGCCACACTTGCACACCTTGATCACCCTTTGATCCCCAATGTGACCGACCACTTCCAGGAAGGCTCCCGCTATTTCATGGTCCAGGAGTATGTCGAAGGCGAAAACCTGGAAGAACGCATGGACCGAGTCAAACAGCCGATGAAGGAGCGAGAGGCCCTCGGCTATGCCTCGGAGGTATTGGACATCCTGGACTACCTGTCCCAGGAAACACCGCCTATTGTACACCGCGACATCAAACCCGCCAATATCATCGTCGGAACCAAAGATAAGCGTGCTCACCTCGTCGATTTCGGCATCGCCCGTGCTGATGTGGTGCGCAATGTACAACGCAAACAAACTTCTGCCCTTGGTACGCCGGGCTATGCCCCGCCAGAACAATACCAGGGCAATGCTGATCCACGTTCCGATCTTTATGCCCTCGCCGCTACCCTGCATCACCTGCTGACCAACCGTGACCCGCGCGACCATCCGCCCTTTACCTACCCACCGGCTCGAGCACTGAATCCACAGCTCTCGCCGGAAATAGAAAAAGTTCTTTCTCGTGCGCTCATCAACGAAATCAACCAGCGCTACCAGAGCGCAGCAGCCATGAAGAAAGATATCGACGACATCTTGCTCAAACGCTTTGGCGTCTCAGGCAACGTCAGTAGCTACACCTTAGGTACATCTGGAGCAATAGGTGCGGCCGGCGCCGCGAGCGCCGCCAATGCTCCGAGGGTCCCATACCAGCCAGCCCGGATTCAGCCAGCATCGCGACCATCGCCACCAACTCCTCCACCGGCTGTTCCCTATCCACCCCCACAAGTTGGGCAAGGGAATTGGCAAAATATACCACCTTACGCGCCCGTAAGCGTAGGAAGCAGGCCGCCGCAACAGCCACAAAGGAAAAGTAATACAAGACGCAATCTCTTGCTACTCATACTTGTCGTCTTGCTCATTGGCGCCGCTTTCTTCGCCATTCCCTACTTCAGTACTCACCCATTTGGACAAAGCAGTAATCCAGGGAGCGGCAGCGCCACAACCGTGCCGATTACAACACCACTACCGGCTAACGGCCTCGGCTCCATCAAAGCGCCAGATGGCGAGCAAATCGGTATCAGTGATGGCACGGTTGCCTGGGCAGTCAGTGGCCCTGGAGGCATCAACAAAACAGAGGCTGCGAACAGGCTCAAAACTGGCGATGCTGTAGCCGCCCAATCGCTCTGGCGATCTGCCCTGGCCAGCGATTCGGGTGACGCTGAATCGCTCATCTACCTGGAAAACCAGCGCGTATTGAATGCCCATAACACCTCGAACACGCCTTACATCACCATCGTGGTAGCCACCATGATGACTGGAGACAATGCCTCAGTAGGGCATGATAATGTACAGGGCGCCTACATAGCGCAGAAAGAGTTCAACGATAGTTCCCAACTTCCTGGCGGAACCCTGGTCCGTCTCCTGATCGCAAACTCCGGTAACGACAAACAGTACGCAAACACCGTGGCGCAGCAAATAGTTCTCCTGGCAAAATCCGACCCCACCTTTGTAGGCGTCATGGGCTGGCCCTTTAGCTCGCGTGCGCAGGTCGCCGTCGATACCCTCGCCAGGGCTCATATACCCATGATCTCTCAGACCGCTTCCAGCGACTCGCTCACACGTATCTCGCCCTACTTCTTCCGTGTTGCTCCGCCAAACAAAAGGCAGGCCACCTTAGGCGCGAAATATGCTGAGCAAGTGTTAAAAGCAAAAACCGCGGTAATGTTCGTCGATCCTGCTGATCCTTACAGCCAGAGCCTGGCACAGTACTTCTCAGCACAATTTACCGCCGATGGCAACAAAATTCTTGCCACTGAAAATTATACTATCGGACAAAAGGGACACGCGGCAATTCCCCAATTATTAAAAGATGCCCTGAGCAAGAATCCCGATGCCATCTACTTTTCCGGCTACGCTGCCGACATCAGCGTCCTGTTGTCAAACCTACCAACTTCCGGTCAATACGCTAATCTGCCAATCCTGGGCGGCGACGCTCTCTATGAATTAAACTATCCTCTTAGCGCTCGCGCTGGCTTCAAACATCTGCGCTTCACCGCCTTTGCCTATCCCGATGAGTGGGACATACTGAACCTCACCGCGCAAAAACCAAAGTTCTTTACCGACTACTCTTCCGCCTACAACCCTAACAACCAGCATCCCGGCGGTATGTACGGCTACACCCGTGCATCCGCCAACGTCATACTCTCCTATGACGCCATGCTATCCATCTTGAAAGCTAGCAACATCGTACTCACCAAGAACATCGGCCTTTCCCCGGATGGCCTGCAAAAAGCGCTGCAGCAAATTACTGGCAACAACGCCCTTCAGGGCGTCAGCGGCCAAATCTCCTTTGGCCCCGACAACGACCCCACTAACAAGGCCATTGTCGTCCTCTCCGTCGATCAAAACGGCTTCATCCACCTCATTTCCGTAGAAGGCTGCTTCCTGGTCAACCAATGCAAATAGTGAATACTTACGAAACGAACGGGCCAGTCAGGGGCGGCGCCCCTGACTGGCCTGTTCGTTTCTTCAGTTTCTTTAAAAAGATGTAAACTGGTTGAGTCCAGCTACATCAATTGGCAGAAAGTGAAACTTTCTGTTCTGCTACTATGCCTAACACTTCCCCTTATCACACCACCACTCCCAGATGTTGACGGTCTCTCCTTCGATGGGGCTAGGCAGGTAGTTGTGCGTTCCTTGGCGTACCATTGAGGAAATTCTATAGCTGTAGAGCACGATGAAAGGGATCTCTGTCAAGTAGATGAGATGGATCTTATCGAAGATCTGCTGCCGCACTCCCGCATCCGCTATCGCCTGTTCCTGCCTGTAAAGCGCATCCAGGTCATGGTTGCAGTAAAAAGTAACGTTGCTTCCGTTGGGCGGGAACTGGTCGCACGCTAATATCGAGGCATCGTCGGGGTCATAGAAAAAGTAGTTATTCAGCTCTGCGATGTCATACCTCCCCGCGACGGCTCCCGTGGGCGGTGATGCTTTCCCAGCAGACAAGATTTTATTAAGGAACGTGGTGCGGGGATAGTTCTGGATATCGAGCTTGATGCCGATCGCCTGTAAGTTACGCCGAATGATCGCTTCAACATCTTCGCGCCCTACACTTTTGTTGAAAGTTACTTGCGTCGAGTACTCGAACTCCAGGCGCTGGCCGCCCCTAGCACGCACCCCATCGGGGCCTTTCGCCCAGCCGTTGTCATCCAGTAGCTTATTGGCCGCCGCAGGATCAAATACTGGACAGAGGAGGGTAGGCTGATAGCCTGGATGCAGAGCCGAGGGATGGTCGGTGCATAGTGAAGTGGCAAGCCCATGGAGTGCTCCATCAATCAAGGCCTGGTGATCAATCGCATATGCCATCGCCTGGCGCACTTCCAGGTGGCTTGCTAGCACCGTGTTGTGGAAATTGAAGAACATCCCCTCGAAGTTGTTACTGGTGGCGTCAAGGACGAGTGTATAGCCCGTGAGGCGCTGATATGCCTGCTGATTGCTTATTTCCAGATATGGGGCTGAAGTGATGGTACCTGCCTGCAAATCCTTGAGGATGACATCTCCATCCGCGACAATGCGAAACACGACCTTGTCCAGATAGGGTAGCCCTTCGTTGAAACGGTAGTACCTGGGATTGCGCGCCAACGTGTAGTGATCC
>VBHI01000316.1 GCA_005881495.1 Chloroflexota bacterium | reverse complement strand
ACGAACTTCAGCCAGTTCCACTCAGCGCTGCGCCTGTGGACCGCCCCCACGCAGAACTTTGTCTATGCCGACGACCAGGGCCATATCGGCATGATCGCGGCGGGCTACTATCCGGTCGTCAAAGCTGGCGCGCCCTGGCTGCCCCTGCCGGGTACAGGTGAGGCGGACATTGGAGGCCTCATCCCGTATGCTGCGGTGCCACAGGTCTACGACCCGCCCGACCACCTGGTCTTCAGCGCCAACCAGCGACCGGTGGGCAATAACTACCCCTACTATCTCGGCACGACCTGGGACCTCTTCGATAATGGCTACCGGGCCGACGAGATCTACGCTGAACTCAAAAGCCTCCGGCAGCTGACTATGCAGGACATGGAGCGCATGCAGAGCAGCACGCACGATTACCTGGCGGGCTTGATCGTGCCGGAACTCCTGGGGACCCTGCACACCGCCTCGCTCAGTGGCGAGGAGCAGCAGGCGGAGGCGCTCTTAGTCCCCCCTGTGGAATTAAGTTGTGCCTCGAAGTTGATAGTCCCACTTTCATATTCAAGCCATTAAACTCTTCTTTAGGCCCATAGTGTCTCCCGAAAACTTTCTGAGTTACGGAATTAAGTTGTCCATTCAAGGGAAACATGCAACTTACGCCATTGAGGTGACAATTAACCAGCATTACCTCTCAAAAAGGAGTTTGATCGGAGAGAAAAATCATTGTGCCGAAAATCCTGAATTTTTGAACGGATGGCCCAAGTAGTGAGCACAACGGCTCGCCATATACACTTGTGATGCATGCACATGGCGAGCCGTCCCGGACCTTTTCATACGAGAGAGTTATGTTACTTTGGCCATTCCCAGCCAAAGTAATTGGGGTCATTGTGCGGAGCTATGCGCTCGATGTGTACGAGGGTAGAATTGTCGTACAATGTCGTTAGCATATAGCCGCGACCAAGGCCGAGAGCGATATGACCACTTCCGTCGCTGGATTCCAACTTGTTCCAGACTACAAAAGAGCCGAAAGGCGCGTTGGTGTCGTTTGGGTGCGTGCTGCTGTCGTTGTCACCATACCACCATTGGTAGGCAGCTGCCGAGTCGCCGGTAGGGCCACCATGCAGGGCCACCTGCTGCCCGTAGTGGTAGGCATTGTAGACGAATGCCAAGCAGTAGTGAGCATAGTCAACAGCGATAACGTTGCCAGAGCTGTACACACATTTACCTGGAGTCATACAAGCCAATGCCCAGCGAATCGCTCCCCAATGGCGGAAATCGATCTTCACTGCGTGATCCATACCAGGTGCCCATAGCAGGCTTCCGCCTAGGAAATCCTGGCGTACAACCCCTGTCACACCTACGCCAGCGTCGTGTTCATCGTTGAGCGGACAGCCAAGCGAACCAGGAGCGCCGCCTTGGTCGAACCAGCCCCACAACATGCCGTTGCGGACGATGTGAGTTCCATAGGTGTAAGAGACGATAACCCAATCATATGGTCCACCTTTGAAGTCCTGTACGTTGCAGTTGCCCCAAAAGTGCGGTTGGTTCTGTGGGTAGCCGACGTCAACACCGTTGATATTAGTATGGGGGATTGGTGCTGATGCCGTCGTAACGCTGCTACAAGCGGGAACGCCAGAGACAACGACATTCGGCTGATTATTGCCAGTGTCAACGAAGTGATCGTTAACAAGGCCTTCTCCGATGCCATAACCCACGACAACTTTGGCCCTGTACCACAACGGGTTGTTGAAGTATGGTGGCACAGTACCCCCACGGACGTAGCATTCAAGCTCAATCTGATCACCGTTGTAGACGCCGTGCTGAGGTATAGGGGTCGGCGTGTTCCAATCAGGGGCCGACCGCCAGTAGATGCCCCCAGCGGCGTTGACAACTTGACGAACGATGGATGCAGCCGAAGCTGACGGGGCTGATGAAGCGTTGACACTGACCACAGCCAGCAACACTATTGTGAGCGTCACGATAACGGACGCTGCGGTGCGATGCCGCTTAGGTGCCAACAAATTAGCTGCCATGTTTCACCTCTTTCTTTTCGATGTGTTTTTATATGCCTTTTGTTCCTCTTCCTCCTGAACTTTCGGAAAAAGTCAGAATGGGATGGAGAAGAGATTCCCAGAAAAAAGTCCTACGAGGATAACGGGAGAATGTTAGTGAATAGGCTACATAAAAGCGTAGTGGTTTAGGCTTTTAGCCTCATATTGCTCTTCCCATCCTCTAATTTGGAAAGATTTGCGAACGACTTCTTGCTTGAGCTAATGTGCTATATTATTATGTACCTCCCGATACCTTGTTACTGGTAATTGTACCGATCAAGGGTGTGAGAACTGGTGCGGCGTTGTGCGCTTTTGTGAGGAACTTCTATGGCTAATTTGAAATTATTTCGAGAACAAGTCGATTTCTACTTATTCCAGGCAAGAATCGAATCCAAGGAAAGAAACGTTGATGAAAGACGAGGAATGACCCAAGCAGAGCTGGCTGATGCTTGTGGACTTAATCGCGCGGAATTGAACAGGAAACTGAATGGGAAATCACCTATATCCTCAATACTAGTGAAGAATATTGTTATAGCATTGGCTAAGCGCTATGGTATCACGACAAAGAGTCAGGCAAAGGAATTGCTCACCCTCATGAATGTTCCTGATTTCAGCCCTGCAGACTGGAATGCTCTTCCATTGAACCTGCTTGAAGAGGATACCAGTGTTAACGATAGCCGGATATCGGTCAATGACACCGGCATTCCTCGCCTTTTCGATCACTTTTGCGGTCGCGATGATCTGTTCAAAAAGCTCAAAGATCAGTTGTGCGGCAGCAAAATAACAAGGTCAATAGCCCTCTATGGTAAGCCAGGTGTTGGAAAAACAGCAATTGCAATGGCCATTGCAAATGACCCCAGAGTGCAGCAGTATTTCCACGGCGGTATTCTCTGGGCAGGGCTAGGAACCAATCCAGATATAGAAAGTATACAGCGTCGCTGGCGTAATTTGCTCCATATACAAGACATCGAAGCAGAGACCATGCAGATGGTGATAGGTAGTCAACCAGTGCTCCTGGTCCTTGATGATGTATGTAACATAAACCATGTAGCATTTTTTTTTCAGCTTGGCAATTACAATCCTTCCTGTAGATACTTGATTACGACAATTTCCCAGTCTCTTGCTGATAAGATCTCAGAAAACCACTCTTTTGAAATCCCTGAACTCACGGCAGAACAGGGATTGGAATTACTTCTGCATCTGGCACCAAATATAGTCCCAGCCGAGAAAGAAGAAGCAAATACCCTGATTGAAGTGGTTGGTGGTCTTCCGCTTGCAATCTGGTTGATGGGGATGCATCTTGAAAGCGAAGCAAATCGCAACCAGCCCCGCCGCATACAAGATGCCCTTACACTGCTTCAGGATTATGAAGAAAGATTACAACTTGAGAGGCTCTCGTCTGATCTGAAAGAATTTCCCAGCCTTAAGGGAAGCGCCATTTCACTCGAAACTGTAATAGGAGTCAGGTATGAGGCGTTAGATGTGAACTCACAGCAGATGCTAAGGGCACTTTCTATTTTTCCCCCGAAGCCCAATACCTTCTCTGAAGATGCTGCATCAGCAGTTGCTGCAACGTCAGGTAAGACATTTCGTGACCACCTTGTCGATGCAGGACTTGTGGAAGATGTAGGAGGTGATCGTTATACACTGCACCAAACCATTCGTGACTTTGCTCTTTGGAAGCTTAGCAAGAAACAAGGCGAAGAACAGGCAGCCAATGAACGACTCGCTCATTTCTTCGCAGAGTATGTGAAGACACGCGAAGTCCAAAGCTTTGACGAAGCTAACATTAACCAGGCGCTCACATGGGCACGTGACCACGAGCAGAATGAACTTTATTTAGCCATCGCCTCCGGCATGCAATACTTTTGGCGGGACCATTGGCGTGTAGCGGAAAGCATGGAACATCTCCACAAGGGTTTCTTAACCGCAACTGCAACGTACAAGGAAACAAAAGATTCGAAAAGCCTTCAGAGCATGATGGAGGTAGCTTGTAACTATGGGTCTACTCTGCTCGTAGCCAATCGCCTTAATGAAACGAAGGAAGTCTTCGAGACAATTCTTGAGATTGCCCGTGGTGAAACGTCAGATCGACTCAGTGAAGGGATAGCACTCTTTAATTTGGGTGTCGTTGCTCTCCAGCAGGGGAAAATAAATGATGCCAGGGTTAAATTTGGAGAAAGTCTTGCCATACGCAAGGAAGAGCAGTATCAGGATGAATGGGCGTTAGATTTTATCACTTTTTGCCGCATTGCACAAAAGTGGAGCCAAATGGAGATACTGAAGGACCATTTCGAGCGGGCAATTGAGATTGATCGTGATCGTGCAGTAAATAACCGACGTGGTGAGGGTGTCGATTTTTTTTCATTAGGAAATATAGCTCTTATTCAGAAAAAATATGAAGAGGCTGCGAGCAACTACCAAAAGTGCCTGGATATCGTCGACGAGTTTCAGGAGAAGGTTAAAGAGGGTATGGCTCCTGCCAGATGGCGTGAGACTATTCTGCTCTCCAGGGGTACTGTGCTCAGCCAGTTATGTGAGACGTCTTTGTTCCTGGGCAACGTCGACATAGCCAAAGATTATCGCAAACAAAGTATGCAGATAACTCAAGAATTACAACATCGGAGACATTACGCTGGGCACCTCTTGTACTATGGTCATCTTTCTTTAGCAAACGAACAAAAAGAAGAAGCTAGCCGCTATTATCAAAAGGCACTAGAGGCTGCTCAAGAGGTGCAAGACCAAGCAATCGTAGCAGAGGCTCACTATTATCTTGGGAAACTGGCTGAACTTGATGGGGACTTGGATCAAGCTGAAGGTTTTCATCGGAAGAGTTTGGAATTAAGCGAAGCGATTCAAAGTGCGCCACTCGTTGCAAAATCGCATTTACGATTAGGGTATCTTCTCCTCAAACGGGATAAGAATCAGGAAGAAGGGTGCTCAATGATTTCAAAAGCAATCCAGTGGTATACCGATATGGGATTAAAAGAAGACGAGATAACTCAAGAAATAGCCAAGTAGTACCTCTTAATGTGTAATGAGTCAGGAGCTTGAAGTGTTAACATGAACCACATAATGATAATGCGTCAGGCTGTTATATGAGAATATTTAAAAAGAAGTAGAGGAGAACATAATAACTCTAAGAAATAGCGGAGAAAGATGCAGTCTGACGGGTCTCAAAGTCGGTAGGGCTGCATTTTTATATTTACATTCGTGCTTCGCCAAGCAAATGGATAGTTTTACCCTATATGCTAAAAGTAATAGGATACTCAGTGTTACGGTATATACTCGCGGGTTAAATACTCATGACACCTTGTTTCTTAACTGTTCGGCCTGACGAAGGCCCTGTAGTACGATAGCTGCGTGAAAATTAATGTCCTCACACGAGTTATGGCCCATCCCTTCTATTCCCAGCGTACTTACTCGTTGCCCAAACTCGCTGTGTTCTAGCTCGCCTGCGACTCTTTGCATGACATAATGAGGTGTTAATTCACTGGCAGTTCCCCATGCAATGACGGCTCGCAACTCAGGTTGTAGCCTGAGCGCATCCAATACTCGTTGAGCAATACCCTGGCCTGTCAGGTACCTAGCTATCGCCACATTAGTAGGATCAAAGTAACCGAGCGCATATCGTATAAACCCATGATTGGATAACTGTCTAGCCTCTAGGAGTACGTCACTGTTCGAAGCCTTCACATTTGCTTCCAACGTCGAAGTTGTCTTCGCAAAACGAAGAGCTAGGGATAGTAAAGAGCGACGTTCAGCTGTAATTGATTCAATAAATACACCATTACGCACGCAAATATCGAAATCACTTGCTCTGGCACTGGCCGTGGCTGCCTTGTCAGCACCGAGCGAATAGCCGACGTGTTCTACCTCGGTTATGCCCAGTCTGCCTAGATAGCGAAGCACTGGTTCAACGGCTGGCGATAAATTACCTCTTGCAACCTCATGCCGTGCGGTAGCGCCTAGTTTGTTAAATGGGCTGCTCAGAGACGAAGGGTTCCCAGTTAAAATCAGCTGTTTGGTAGGATCAGCAGCAGCAAGACGTAGTCCTCGGACTATTAGGTTTGGATCAATCGGGGTGGCCATACCTGGCCAATAAACTCTTGCCTCGGTCTCGATGAAATCATTCCCTTTTGGGATTATTCTCAGGATCTGAAAAGCGTTATGTTCGTCTGTCCCCGGAATAATATCTGGTTCGTCGGCAATTCCGTATGTATCGGCAAGCGCTCCAAAGCTTATTCTACTTTGATCTTGATCGTGTGCGGCTCTAACTACAGCTTCGATGACTTGTTCATCAAAAGCTTGGTAACTTTCTAGCCACTTCTGGATATTCACGATATATCATTATATCATAAAGTTGCCTTTTAGCAACACACTATTTGTCATATAAGGTTCCACCAACTATCGGGTGCTAAGTTGACTCACGGAAATAACGTGAGCTTATGAGAGAGAAGATTGTGATCGAATGGTATAGTTCCACTCTCCATGAAAGGCATCGCGGACTAGATTGAGTGCCGCAAGTTCCTCGTCAGTCACCTTGAGGCCGGTTGGATAGATGTTGCTATCCTTGAGTGCCGTGACGGTCAACCCCTGTTGGGTACTGGTATGAGAAATCAGTTCCAGGACGACCTCCAAAGAGGTAAGGGGTTTGGCGCGCCAGTTGATAGAAATGAAGGAAAAGAGTCGATGCTCAATCTTGTTCCACTTGCTAGTGGCCGGTGGATAATGCGCAACCGTGATGCTGAGATGTTCTTCATTGGCCAGTTCCTGGAGCTTTTTCTTCCAGAGGCGGTTTCTGGCACCGTTGGAGCCGCCCCCATCTGCGGTGATGAGCACGTGGTTCTTGCCGGGATAAAGCTCTTTGCCTGACTGCTGCCACCAGCGCCGGATGCTCTCCACAGCAAACTCTGCGGTGTCATGGTCGATGCCTACGAGGACCTCGCCGCGATTATGTACCAGATCATAGACTCCATACGGGATGGCCTTACCGTCTGCCAAAGAAAGAAAGTCATACACATTGACCACCGTGTCTTCTCCTCCTGCTTGCCATTCACGCCCATTGTTCTTAAAATTTCCCAGCAACTCTTTTTTCTTGCAATCCACCGAAATGATCGGATTGCCTTGCTCTTCGAATGCCTGGCACTGCTCTTTGATATGGACAAATTGCCCATCTCGACCAGGATGCGAGGTCCCTTCGATGTTTTTCTTGTTTGACCGCAACGAATAGCCCAGGGTTTGTAAGACTCGCCTGATGGTACTCTCGCCCACTTGATGCCCTAATGCTTGCAGCCCCTGCTTCAAGTGCGCCATGCTCTTGGTGGTCCATTTGATCAGACTCATCGGGTCATCTTTGGGCTCGAGCAGTCCCTCCAGATCGGTGATCAAGGTTTCGTCCTGGCTCTCTTTCTTTTTCCTGCCTCCACCCTGCTTTCGCTGTCGAGCTCCCGGCGCATAGCGATCTTCCCCCTCAATCTCTTCTAGCCCACGGCGAACCGTATTCTTGGAGACTCCTGCATCCTGAGCCACTTCCAGAATACTTCCCCGTTCCTGCGCTTCTAGCGCTAGAAACTGTCTCCACTGTTTCTCATTCAGGATGGCTCGCATCTGCTGGTATCTGCTTTTTCGATCAACTTGCATCATACCTCAGAGTATGTCATATCTTTTCTCTGAGGTCAACTTATTTCCGTGAGTTCCCTTAGAGAGCTGGAATGGGAACATGGATGCCAGCTCGCCCGCGGCCTCACTCTGGTGGACCTTCTGGACGCACTACGTAGCGGATACCTTCGAACCCTGGTGGAAAGCTTTTCACGTCTCGGTTACCGCTCATCCTGAGCTGACGGTCCGGCCTTCCCAGACGTCGCTGGACGAAGACTTAGAGACCTGGACCCTGCATGATCCGCACAACGCCGCGTTCTCGTTGCCCAACGGCACGAAGCGGGATGCGAGCGCGGTGATGCTTCAGGCATTTCACGAGAGCGTCGGCGAGTTGAGTAAGACCCTGGGCAACAATCCCGCGCAGTGGCAGTGGGGCAAGCTGCACACGCGCGAAATTTACTCGCAGTTGGGACCCGAACCGTTGAGCTATGGCCCGCGAGCCAGCGGCGGCGATGATTGGACGCCGAACGCGGCCGCGGTTAATGTCCTGAAGAGCTTAACTGATCCAACGCTCAGGCCTTCCGAGCACGGGCCAGGCTGGCGCATGATCGTGGACTGGGGCAGCGGACAGGCTGAGACCGTCTATCCGGGCGGCCTGGACGAGAATCCGGCCTCGCCCTGGTATGAGAATGAAATTGCGGCCTGGTGGACTGGACACTACTATCCCATGATCGATGGATCGGTGGCCCAGAGGCAGCCGGGCAGTGTGACCTGGCGACTGAGCAACTAGGAGGAACTGACGATGCGGACACTAGAGCTTATTCGGAAACCTATCTGAAGCCGCTTCAATCCAGGGCCAAAACCTGATTTCCGAATAAGCTCTTAGAGGGGGTGATAACAACCTTTGCAAAACGCGTATGTTAAAAAGGAAGCGTGTCGTCGTCTCCTATTTAGGGATGTATTGTTTCCTTCTTCGATTACAGCAAACCATTGTTCTGAGTCGAAGCAGTTGCTACTATAGTGACGCTCTCTTATGAGAAAGGAGGCACGTGCTATGTGCCAAACAACTACCCATCGGCATCCGATCTTCTGTATTCTCCCGCCCCATATTCTCCACTCGATTGTCCTGAATGGGACCCCGCAGCAGCGTAGCCATGCATTGGACACCTTAAGCCTCGATCATACTTTCCGTACGATGCGCATCATCAACGCATTGCTGGCCGCCACTGCGACACATGTTGCACCAAGTATTGCGCCAGAAGGCGCAGCTCCTCAGGTTCAGCGTACCATCTATGACACGCACAATACGACGAACTTGCCGGGTGATGTCGTACGAGCGGAGGGTGCAAATCCCACAGGTGATCCTGCGGTGGACGAGGCCTACGATGGATTGGGAGCCACCTTCAACTTCTACTTGCAGGCTTATCAGCGCAATTCCATCGACAATCAGGGACTCCCACTTCTTGCGACTGTGCATTTTGATGCCAATTACGATAACGCTTTTTGGAATGGACAGCAGATGGTGTTCGGCGATGGAGACGGGCAATTGTTTAACCGTTTTACCATCTCGCTGGATGTGATCGGGCATGAGCTGACGCACGGGGTCACACAAACGGATGCCAAACTTGTCTATCAGGACCAGTCTGGAGCGTTGAACGAGTCCATCTCGGATGTGTTTGGGTCGCTTGTGAAACAGTTTGCGCTCAACCAGACAGCGGATCAAGCTGATTGGCTTATTGGGGCAGGGCTCTTCACGGCAAACGTACAAGGAGTTGCCTTGCGCTCAATGAAGGCCCCTGGCACAGCCTTTAACGATCCCGTGCTGGGGCAGGACCCGCAGCCGGCAACCATGCAAAACTATGTGCAGACAGCAAGTGACAACGGGGGGGTCCATATTAATTCTGGCATCCCCAACCACGCCTTCTATCTCGTCGCCACACAAATAGGTGGATACGCGTGGCAGAAAGCCGGGCTCATCTGGTACAATACACTGCATGACCCAGCACTGCAGCAAAACTCCGACTTCCAGTCATTTGCTCAATTGACGGCAAATAATGCCGACCAACTCTTTGGTCAGGGGAGTGCTGAAGGACAGGCTGTCAGAGCTGCCTGGAATGAGGTGGGAATCACACTTACCTAAGCGAGGAGGTCTTCCATGCGGATACAGTTGAAAATCGAGGGTGGCCTGGCTTACTTTCCTGGCTTGAGCAAACCAATCACGATAGACGGTAATGCCTTGCCGCCTCAGGAAGCTGACAAATTGAAGCAATTACTGGATGCGGCACACTTTTTCGATCTGCCACCAGTGCTGAATGCACCTGCGCCTGGCGCGGCTGATTACTATCGGTATACCATCACCATCGATGATGACAGCAAACATCACACGGTGCAGATGACTGATCCCATTGGAGAACCCAACCTTCAGGCCTTACTCACCTACTTGAAGACCCGCAGGTAGACCCTCAGGTAGCCTCGCACTCGACCGAGCTAGATGAGGTAGGACCAGGATTCGTGCAAAAATAGCTCATATTGTATGGCCTGAAGTTGCTCCCTCTTTTCCTACATGCTCTGGTCGCCTTCCTCTTTCGAGGGGTAGGGTAAGCCTCTCAGGGGTAGGTATTTTGTGAAACGGGCAGGGAAGCGGATTCGCCTCGTAGGGGCGGGGGTGGCAGGGATGATGGGTGAGGACCCTTGGGTCGCCCTGCGTCCTGTTCCCTGCTGCTTCCCACCTGCCCCCCAGGGGCGACGCAAGCGTCCCCACTCCACTCCTCACCTCTCCCGCCCCTACGACTGTGACGATCTGCCCCAAAAAACCTACTGTTGAAATGAGACATATTGATCCTCCAAAAAAGAGGCCGCTATCGTCTTTCTGTAGAAGGAGACTACGGCATCGAGAAATCTGGGCCAACTGTGCCGATTGCAAAAGCTTCACTTTCTGGGACGGTGCGCCGCCCCATCAATAGCGTCTCATTCCCTGGCCTTCCTGTTATAGATGCGCAATTTCTAAGAATGGGGCAAGACACTGGAGGTGTCAAATGATCTACTATCGAGTGGCCTTGCGGAGCGGCCAAACCACCACATGGCGTTGGAAGTCAAGTCTGCTCACCTCACTTCATTCTGTGATGGGCTTGCTGAACATGTACCGTGGTATGCCCAGGGAGCACATCCGTGTGTTTCTGTCTTCCTCGGTAGAACAGATGGATGATATGCTCAGCCGAGCTAACCAGGGCTTGCTCTCAACTGCAGTCACCGTGGATCAGCTCTGGGACAAGAACTGTGTGAGTTGGATCGAGGTGAGGCGCCTGGAGGTAGAGCTCGGTGCGGGTGGCGATCATGATCAACTCTACAACTGGAGTTTGCCCTCCTCAGGATCGCAAGTGCTCGCCTGGACGAAGTTGCTTGCCAGGCGAGAGCGTGGTGAACTAGAGCCATAGGCTGAGAACGTACGTCTAAAAACCTGTATGAGCCTTTTCTTTGGCAAGAAAAACTTGCACATCGGGTTAGCCAGGTTTTCCTGGTGCTTCATGCCGCTTAAATGCTGTTAGGATGGAACATCTCCATTGGTCACTCAGGCCAACATGCAGTTCTATCATATGCCCATGATCATCCACGTAGGCCACTTGCTTGGTAGCACCCCATACCCAGGCGTAGCCAGTAAGAGGTTTCTGGTGGAGCAGAGGAGCTCCAGTGAGTGCCGTTAAGTCGACCCATTGCCATGGGCTGCCCCTGGCCACAAATAGTTCTATCACATGCCCCTGATCATCCACATAGGCCACTTGCTTTGTCTGCCCATTGGGCCAGTCGTAGCCAGCAAGGGCTGGACCACCGGGTGGAGGAGCTCCAGTGAGTGCCGTTAAGTCAACCCATCGCCACGGGCTGCCATCGGCCACAATCAGTTCTATTATGTGGCTCTTCTGATCTCTATAGACCACTTGCTTCGTCCCCCCCGCTGACCACGCATAGCCCGCAAAGGCTGAATCACCGGGTGGAGGAGCTCCAGTGAGTGTCGTTAAGTCGACCCATTGCCACGGACTGTCCCTGGCCACAAATAGTTCTATCACATGCCCCTGATCATCCACATAGGCCACTTGCTTTGTCTGCCCATTGGGCCAGTCGTAGCCAGCAAGGGCTGGACCACCGGGTGGAGGAGCTCCAGTGAGTGCCGTTAAGTCGACCCATTGCCACGGGCTGTCCCTGGCCACAAATAGTTCTATCACATGCCCCTGATCATCCACATAGGCCACTTGCTTCGTCCCCCCCGCTGACCACGCATAGCCAGCAAGGGCTGAATCACCAGGTGCAGGAGCTCCAGTGAGCACCGTTAAGTCGACCCATTGCCACGGACTGTCCCTGGCCACAAACAGTTCTATTATATGGCTCTTCTGATCTCTATAGGCCACTTGCTTCGTCCCCCCCGTTGACCACGCATAGCCCGCGAAGGCTGAACCATCGGGTGGAGGAGCTCCGGTAAGCACCGTGAGGTCAGCAGATTGCCATAGGTCTCCAAATCCTACAAACAGTTCCATCATGTGGCTCTGACCATTCACATAAGCTATCTGCTTCGTCCCCCCCTGTGGCCAATCGTACCCATACAGATTCATTTTTCTCTCTCCTCTCCGCACTCGTATGTCAATAGCGCCGGACTTTTGAAGAGTAGTATAGCATACCTATATTAAGGTGATGTAAACGTCGAGTCGCATCAGCGAACTGGCGGGAGAACCTGGAAATCTGGCAAAATTGCTGCACCTCAGCAACGCGTAACGCAGCCAGGGTACCATATTTGCACATGGTGATCTACAGATATAGGACAAATGGGAGCAAGGTCAATACGATAATATAGTTGTATGCCCAAGTTCGCGAAAAAACTTACGAATGAGCATCACGCGACTCACATCGCTAATTCACCGGTCACCTGATGCCTTGTGGGCTCTGTAGGCTCTGGAATGCCGGCTTTTCCCTGGCGCGCGGTGTGACGTTTCCGCTGCCATGCTTTGAGGGATCTGCGCAGTGTTGCCAGCCACGATGCCTCGCGCTGGTGCGCCGTGTAGAGGGCCAGGCCAACCTTAGGAAGCGTCGGCGTATGGACGTAGGCCAGGTAGCGGCTCTCCCAGCTGGGCTGAAACTTCTGCTTAAACTTGAACAGCGACTCGCTGTGACGCAGATTGCCAAAGCGGTGCGTCAGGAAGTCAACGCTGCTATCGAGTAAGGTTTCCGTTGTGTGAGTGACATTGCTCAAAGGAGCGAGTCCCAGGCTGACCATCTCGGCTCCGTGCCCCTTCAGGTAGTTAATGGAGCAGGCGAGCAAGAGCTCCATCGTGCCAGGGGCAGCCCGCTCTGCGCGACGCATGAGGTCGAGTCCCCAGCCATGACGACCATAAATCGGGACAAAGGTGACGAAGGCATGGACCCGGTTGGTGCTGTCCACGGCCAGCGCGCTCACCTGTTCCTCATCTGGTCGCATTTCAAAGTAGCCCATACTGAACCCCATCTCCGACCCGTCCTTGCTCTCCAGCCAGGTGCGCGAGATCATCTGCATCTGGAAGAGCTGCTCGGCATTCTCGATCTGTCCCTGGTAGAAGATGACGCGCACGCCGTCCTTTTCGGCCCGTTTGGCGCTGGAGCGCACATTAGCCATCGCACTCCCTTTAAGAGTGAACCGCTGGGCATCGATGACCGCGTCCTCGCCAATCTTCAGTAAGTGGAGTCCAACCTGACGATAGTGAGCAGCGAGCTCGTCGCGCACCTGCCAAAACACGGGCATCCAATCCTGCTGCTGACAAAAGGAAAGGAATTGCTCAGTAGTGGAAAGCATCTCCTCCTCCGGTCCGATGGGATCACCTGCCACAACAGCCACATTTCCTTCCAGGACGTAGCCGACGACCGACTTCCCTGACATCGAGAAGAAGTACGATTTCTCTTCTCCAAGGACAAAGTAGGAGATGGAGCTATTGCCATAGCGATGTGCAAGTGCAGACACGGCTTGCCACTCCTTCATGTTCGGAAGCAGCCTTGCGGCTACAGGGCGCAAGACCTGCAGCATGCCATAGAGCAAGGCGCTCAGACAAAGGGCCAGTAACCCTCGTTGGTAGAACACTGCCTGTGTACCAGACGGAAAGTGTAACTGTGCATGCGTAAAAAGCCGGAGAAGAACGCCACCGGCCGCGTAAAAGACTACAAGACCCACCCCCATGAGCAAGGCAAGGTAGCCCCGCCAGAGCGAGGGTGGATCGCTGCGGGCCTGGAAGGAGCCTGAAAGGACAAGCAGGAGGAGGATGAGCGCTACTGCCAGGACAATTGCCAGCACAGAGCCACCGTACAGCATATGGAGGAGGGCTGAGGCGAGCAGGAGCAGAACTGTCAGACGCCAGACGTGCCGCTTGCCACGCATCAATCCAAAGGAGAGCATCACCAGGAAGAAACCAATGGCAACGGTCAGTCCATGTCCGCTATGATGGGCATCGATCGACCAGGTGCCGAGCAGGAGATCTCCCTTGAGCCTGGGGACGATGGGAGACAACATATCTGCCAATCCCACCCCTCCAATGGTCAGTCCTATGGCATAGCGTACCGCATTCCGGAAGCGAGGAACGTTGAAAGTGGTTGATGGTTGTATGTTCACAATGATGTCATGCTCTTCTAGTGTCAACTCAATACGTCTACACTACCAATTCCGGTTCATTACTAATGTGACGATGGGAGATTGAATTTTTCGTTAGGGACTTCCAGGTGGTTTTTCTGGACATTCATGATAAACGACAGAACAGGATAAGGTGAACACAGTCCGCTGCTGGACACTTTTCCGCATTTTACCTGATACAATAATGAATGTAAAACCTTTTGCCTTTCCTGGTAGTATTTATTTTGTATGGGCTATTCCTACTGAATAACTGTGAGAAGAAGGCTGATAACTATGCCATACCTTTCTATACGCGAAGCTGCTGATGACATTCGTTCCTGGATGACGACTCCGACGGAACTGGTGGCGGAGGCGCTTGAACGGATCGATGAACTTGATGGGGAGATCCAGGCCTTTGTTACTGTTTTACGCGAGCAGGCGCTGGTGGAAGCGGCGAAGGCGGAGGCTGAGCAGCGGCTGGGTTTCTATCGCAGCCCGCTGCATGGCGTTCCTGTTGGGATTAAGGATATTATCGCGGTCAAGGGCGTGCGCACGACGGCCGGGTCTCGGGTGCTGGCGGACCATGTTTCGCTTGAGGATGCGATGGTGGTTGAGCAGTTGAGGAAGGCCGGGGCGATTATTATTGGGAAGACGAATACGCACGAGTTTGCGTTTGGGACGTATACTCCTCCGACGCGCAATCCATGGGATCATACGCGCATCCCCGGCGGTTCCAGCGGCGGCTCAGCGGCGGCTGTGGCGGCGAGTATGTGCCTGGGGGCGATTGGCAGCGATACGGGCGGCTCGATTCGTATCCCGGCGGCGTGTTGTGGTGTGACGGGGTTTAAGCCGACGTATGGGCGCGTGAGTTGTTATGGCGTTATTCCGCTGAGCTGGTCGCTGGATCATGTTGGGCCGCTGGGGCGCAGCGCTGAAGATTGCGCCATCCTGTTTGATGCCATTGCCGGGTATGATCCGCGCGATCCTACCAGTGTGTCAGGCCCGCCGAGTCGTTCGGCGGCGCTGCTGATCAAGGGAGCAGAGGGTCGCGGACCGCTTTCTTTGCAGGGGCTGAAGATTGGCCTGCCACAAGATGCGTTTATTGGGCCGCTTGATGCCGAGGTGCGGCAGGCATGGAGGGCGGCTTTGCTTGTTTTGCAGGAAGAGGGTGCGGAGGTAGTGGAGGATGTGGAGTTGCCACGCCCGTCTTTGGAGATGTTTCGCACGATTGAGAAGCCGGAGGCGGCGCTTGCGCATATGCAGAAAGGGTGGCTTCCCGAGAAATCTGATTTATACACGGAGCGCACACGGGGACACTTGCTGGAGGGACAGAAGATTCTGGCGGTGGATTATCTGCATGCCCAGTATGAAAGACGGCTCTTCTCCAGCGCTTTGCGCGCTGTTTTGCAACGTGTAGATGTGCTGTTTTTGCCGACACTACCCATGCCTGCTATCCCGATCACGCAGATTGACCAGGATATACAGATCGATGGGAGGACGCAGAATGCGACGGTTTCTCTCCTAAGCTTGACGATGCCCTTTAATCTCGCTGGATTGCCTGCCTGTTCGTTTCCAGGTGGGTTTTCTGGCGATCATCTGCCGATTGGGTTGCAGGTAGTGGGCAAACCGTTCGAGGAGCCGACGGTTTTACGTATTGCTCATGCTTATCAGCAGTTGACGGACTGGCACCGGAGGGAGATAGACTAAGGGATTTGTTATGATATTGCTTTCTCCTTCTGGTGATTCCATGCGCTGGTCTGCCAGTCGTCGACGGTGTTATCTTCGGCCAGCCAGCCGGAGAGGGGCATTTGTAGGTATTTTGCAAGGGCGATGACGTATGGCTCGTATTGATCACGCAGATCGGCAAGTCGCTGTTCGGCGGTTTCTTCCTCGTGCAGTGATATACCCATTTCAGTAAGCGATTCTTTTATACGAAGAAAGTCATCGTGGGGAAGACGGCGTATTTGCGACTGGTCAGGCGAGGCTACAAGGAACTGACCCAGGTCTATCGCCGCGTGGCAGGCGATGGCGAAGGTGAACAAGGCTGACTGCTGTGGTACGTCGTCAATACCGACTGCCAGGAGCGCGCTGACATCAAGGATGGCGGTGAGAGCGGCCAGCCAGGACTGGCGGTCATGTTGGGAACGATAGTACATCAAAACGGGGTATGAGAGATGGCTCTCCAGCAGGTCCGCCGACCAATTTTCCCAGTTATGCAGGTGTTCGACCAGTTCGTCCATAACCTGGCCTCGTCTGTGGCGGCGCAGCATTTCTACGGCGCTGGGGGGTGAGCCTGCATGGGCGTCGAGCAGGGAGATACCGACTTCGCGCCGGGAAAAGGCCTGGTAGATGATAGGCAAATAGCCGATGACGAGTGCGAGGAAGCCCAGACCTGTTCCTCCTTCTATTATCGTCACAGTGCGTGCTAGGCCGGTGCGTGGTAACACGTCACCCAATCCCAGGGTGACGAGGGTGGTGCCGCTCAAATAGAGATCAGTGCCAAAGTTCACGACCTTCTCAGGCGCGCTCAATGCGGAACCAAGCGCAAATTGGAGCAGGGCGAAGCCGAAGATCAGACATATGGCCCATAAAATCAGGAGCAGTATCAGAGATAGGGGGCCGTAGAAGCTGAGATAATATTCTTGACGGTCGTCGGAGTGGATTTTTTTGGCGATGAATGACCAGAGTTGCCAGGTGAAGAAAAAGAACAATCTGGTCAGTCTGATGCGACGAGAGACGCGCCTGGGCAGGACGATGGTTTCGAAGGCGTCTTGTAGGATGATGAAGATGAGGGTGATGCCGATGATGCCTGCTATTATGTTCATGTTTGCTCCTCCGAGAGGTATTTTTGGGGTGTTCCCACTTTTCTTTTTGATTTGTGTTGATTGCGGCCTCGCGACCTCCGGTCGCTCGCAAGAATTTTTTTGTGTCGGCTGGACAGATCGCGGCGCCGCCGCGATCTGTCCAGCCGACACAGTGAATGGATTAGGACTTGTTGCTGTCCAACACAGTGAATGGATCGGGACTTGTTGCTATTCTGCTGCTCATGTACAATCATGTCACATTTGTGATTAACAGAGTACCTTTGCGGCGTATTCCCGTTGCTAGTTTGAAAGATTTAATAAAGAGGCGTGTTATGAAGTCTAGACGTTGACTCACGATTTCGTTGTTGGGCGTTGAATTCATTAATGAGTGGTTTAGTAATCTGCTGGCAGCTGTTCTCCCCGCTGTACGGTCCGCACTTGGCTTGAACTATGTTCAGGTGAGTTTCCTCTTCACGTTGCTGGAAGGCACGGATGTGCTCAGCGATGGCATTTTTGGTGTGATTGGTGATGTTTGGTCACGTCGTGTGCTGATTACTTCTGGTACGATTGTGGCGGGCTTTGGCCTGATATTGATGGGTGTTGCTTCAGGTTACCTGGTGCTGATGCTTGGTGTGATCCTATATGGTTTTGCCGGTGGTCCATTTGTTGGGCTGAGCCAGGCCTCGCTGGTCGATACTGCGCCAGGGAAGCATGAAGAGATGATGGCGTGGTGGATGCTGGCGGGTGACGTGGGCTTTCTGCTTACGCCGTTGATGGTGGCTGTAGCTTATGCCTTTGGGGTCGATTGGCGGGTGCTTTTCCTGGCGGGCGGAGGATTGTTTCTGGTGTATGCTTTCTTCCTGGCGGGGGTACGCATTCCGCGGCAGGGGATGACTACGGAGGGGGCAGAGGTGGAAGTTGAGGCGACGGTTTCATCTAACCTGGCGGCGATCAGGGCCGCGGCACTCGATCCGGGTTTGTTGCGCTGGGCGCTGATTTTGCCTTTGCTGGAAATGCCGGTGAAGGCGTTTGTGGTGCTCTATTTCCATGATGTCGTTGGTTTCAATGATGCTCTTGCCAGTTCGACGTTGATTGTTATTATTGGTAGCTCGCTGGTGGGAAGGGTGTTGTTGCCATGGGTTTTGCGTTTTGTGCGTGGTGTGCTGCTGTTGCGGTTAAGTGTGTGGCTTGGGGTGGTGAGCTTTGCGCTGTTTCTGC
Source organism: Chloroflexota bacterium (assembly GCA_005881495.1). The sequence continues at coordinate 24,321 of VBHI01000316.1, read as the reverse complement.
TGGTGCCTTTTGTGCCGGTGAAGCTGGTGATGCTGGCTTTGTTCAGCCTGGTGGAGGCAGACTGGTATCCGCTTGCTAAGGGGCAGGCGTACGCGGCACAGCCGACGAAATCGGGGGTGGTTTTGAGTGTAACTTCGCTGCTTTCGCCGATTACGAGCTTTTTGCCGTTGCTGGTGGGGGTGATTGCTTCCCAGGCGGGTCTCGGGTGGGGGATGGGGGTGCTGCTGGTGGGGCCTTTGGTGGCGGCGGTGTTGTTGTTGAGGGGATGAGAAAAGAAGAGATATAAGGGGGTCTGGAAGATGCTGGCAGCTGTGCGGCTGCCAGCCTCTTCCAGACCTGTTTTTGAGCAGGGGATATTGACTACTTATGGTATACTGTTGCCATGCCGATGTAGCTCAGTGGTAGAGCAGCGGTTTTGTAAACCGCCGGTCAGGAGTTCGAGTCTCCTCATCGGCTCTCCGTAAGTATCTCCTGGAAGCATTTAGCTATGTACACAGTCTTGCTTCCATATTGAGCTTTTTTTGCGCAGGACGCCATTCCCAGTCACCATTCGTGCAGGGTTTTACTCCAGTAAGCAACGTGCGCATCTACCAGTAGATAGCACAGGCAGGATGTCTCCTTGGAGATGCCCAGCAGCGAGTCGTGGCGCGAATCCCTGGTATACCCCTACTTCTCTAAGAAGGTGATGTCGAGCAGGTCTGCCTTGAACACAATATGCCTGTTGCGCTGTTCCAGCAGATCACTGAGGTGCAGCTCTATCGTGTCATTAATCGCCACCAAGTCGTTCTCATTGCGTGAACCTTTTGAGATCCAGATGAGCCAGTCGGAGAGATTCCCCTGGTATCCTCTGGCGACATCTTTTAAGAAGTCTGTGCAGCGGCGGAACAATTTGGGGAGGATCAATTGCCCGTTGGGACCGATAGAGGATTGATCCCCAAGTACAAAGTCGCTGGTCGTGTCTAATTGCCAGACGCCCTGCCCGGCTTCGCGCGCGGCAGCTGAAGCTTCATGCAGGAGTTGGCGGTGAACAAACGGGGTAGAGGTGTAGACGGTGTAGTAAGCCATGCCTGAAGTGAGAAGGCGGTAGTTGATTGTCGCTTTCAAGAGTTCCTCTTGGAGGTTCACCCATGTCCCCTCCTCTAACTGACTGGCCTGTTGGTTCAGGAAGATATAAGACACGGGACGCCCATTGGCTTCAGCCGCCTGAGTCAAAATGGCTCCGGGTACGCTTGCTGGGTCAGCGGATTTCACCATCGTCGACTGGTCGTTCACGTAGACGATATTGTCAAACCCCATCCAGGGCAGGAGGGTATCACGTGCTTCTGCTCCTAACGGCTGGGCTGCGGAACCATAGTGCAGTTCTGGGGCATCGACGCCCTCAAAGCGCAACTGGACGCTGCCGTCGCGTGAAGGTTTGATACGGTAAGCACGGTGAAGAAATCGATAGAGATCCCGGTCATCAGCAATAAAGCGTACAGAGTCTCCATCTGGCTCTTTGCCTATAATCACAAAATCACCCTTCATCACGAGGTAGCTTGGTGATGCCATGTCATTATCTCCTTGCATTGTCGAATGAAATCATTGGCGCTCCTCTTGAGCACCGTTGCTAACAATTCAAGTTTATTATGAGGCGTTGTAGTACCTATCTAGTGGACGTTGCAAGGTGAGGATTTCCGCATACATTATTGCAGGGCCAGGGTTTCGCGCCACAACTCGCTGCTGGGCATCTCCAACAGGGAGTGAGCCTGTTTGCGCATTGCGTGTCTAGACTGAGATAAACTCAAGCATTATGACTGGGCGAAAGATACCTAGTGGTGGCAGTCTAGGAGGGGCTTCGTTCTCATTTTGGTAGCGTCCGCCGCAACATGGTTGAGTCATGTTCTACTTGCACAAGCCGAAAAAAGGCTCACTCCCTGAAGGAAAGTTCCTTCTCTCAGTTTCTCTGTACTTTTGAGGAAGCAGTTGCCAGCGCTTCTGTTTTAATGTACTGCACATAAGTATAACTGAGCTCTCTGAGTTGAACCTGTGAGAATACTGAGATGAAGCTGAGAAAGCAAGGAGGCACTGTTCTCGTACGGGAGGTGAAATGTTTGGACAGCTTTTCAGGGCATTAATAACTGGGGCTTTCGAGACTGGGACGAAGAGCGTTTTTTGTGCTATGGGCGAAGTCTGCCGTCCCACTCTTAAGAGGCGCAGGTGAAAGGCACCAATCCCTGCACTTTTCAAGTGGAGCTGTTGTGCCTGCCTTTGCATGTGACCACAGGGAGTCAAGCTTTTTTTCACGTTGATACATTTAGAGTGAGACGCAGTGGTTCACGCCAACTGCCCATCAACATTGCAGTGATCATACCAGGCAATCTGCTTTGGTTCGCGGGCCAACTCGAAGTAGCGCTCTCCATCCTTTACAGAAACAAATTCATTGTCGCGAGCAAACTGAAAAAAGAGGTGTGATGGTGCGGCATGACCGATGTAGTGACAGGCATCGAGCACCCGAAAGTAGTGCATTTAAGGGATGTATTCTCATCTCCTGGTCAGTATACTATCAATCAGAACCCTATCCAAAGATAGTCAGCCTAAAGTGGTGGTACAATCATGCAAGAATGTTGAGTTGTTAGGAGGATGTAACAGATGTCAGACCAGTCCAAAGATACCTCGAGCTCTCACACCAACACGCCTGCCAAGGATACTGCGGATGAGCAGGCGAAGGTGGAGATCACGACGAGCGGTGAACCGGAGACGCAGATCAAGACCAGCTATTACCTGATGATGCTTTACGCGGCACTGTTCGGTGCCGGTGCCGCGGTGCTCGCGGCGGCATACATCACGCTCTACAACCAGGGCATCAAGTTCTTCGAGCAGCCAAGCGGTCTCTTCAAAATCAACGGCATTTCATTCTGGCCACTGATCCTGCTGACCGTGGCCGGCGTACTGCTCGGCCTCGCGATCAAGTTCTTTAGACAGCATGCGGGATTGGGAGTTGCCCAGGGCCAATACACCAAGACGGGCCGCATCATCCCCCGCTACGTGCCCAGCATCCTGCTCGAAGCATTTATTGCGCTGTGGAGTGGTGCTGCCGTTGGCCCTGAGGGCCCGCTTGTGTTTCTGAGCGGCGGGGTTGGAAGCTTCATCGCCGATCGACTCAAGCTCGAGAAAGACGACGTCCCCCTGCTCGTCTACAGTGCCATCGCCGGTGCCTTCGGCGGGTTCTTCGGGTCACCGATCGTTGGGGCGCTCGGCGCCTATGAGTACATGTTCATCAAGGAGCTCGATTTCTATCGCCACGTGATCCCCGGGCTCGTCGCCGCTGCCGCTGGCTATAGCGTCTACTTCGCACTCTTGCACACGTCGTTTTTAGGAATCTTCAGCTTCCCGAACTATGCCTCTCCCCACCTGTATGACCTGGGGTCGGCTGTGTTGGTCGGGGTCATCGCCGGGGTCATCGGCATCCTGTTCAAAGTGATCTTCGGTGTGATGCACCTCGTCTTCGCCCCACTCAACAAGCGTCCGGTCATCCGTGCCATCGTGGGTGGCGTGGTCATCGGCCTGATCGGTTCGTTCTTGCCGTTGACGCTCTACTCCGGCCAGAATCAGCTGCTGCAAATCATCCATAACCCGGCCGCCTACAGCGCGGGGTTGCTGCTCCTGTTGTTGCTGGTCAAGGCCCTGCTCACCAGCACGTCGTTTGCGACGGGCTTCGATGGTGGCCCCATCTTCCCGTTACTCTTCATTGGCGGCACACTGGGCCTTGCGATCTCCCAGGTCTTGCCGTTCATTCCGGAGGGTGTGGGGGTGACCGCGGGGATGGCAGGCGTCGCATGCGCTGGCTTTCCCATTCCCTTGACGATAGCCCTGCTGCTCGGACTCATGGGGGGGCAACCCGACCTGTTGCCGGTGATAGTCATCGGGGCCGTTATAGGCTTCCTGGTATCGAAGGCGCTCACGCCCCTGCTGCCGAAACGCCGCGCACCGGCTGCAGCCGGTACAGGTGAAGCCTAGACGACCCGACCTGTTTAAGGGACAGCAGATGAATCCGGTGACACCTGTACCACCTACCCAACGGATAACGCGATTTATTGATGACATTCGACCTTCGCCAGGGTCGAATGTCCAGCGCATCTATGGTTTAAGCGATTGCGTCATCGCAGTCGCATTCACGCTCTTCGTCGTCAACATCCACCTCCCACCTGACGGTTTAAGCGAGTCTCAACTACAGAGCTTTATTGCGCACGATATCCTTCTGCCCCTGCCCACTAACCCGCCCATCGATGCTGCCCACGATGCGTTCGATTTCGGAACGGGGAACACGTACCTCGCGGCCTACCTGCACTACCCCTATTCGTCCGGCTTTGATCCACCGTCGCACCGTCATTGGGTGCAAACCCAATTCATGAGCCGCTGCACCGACCCGCAACAGTTTCTGTCCTTGCTTTGCCATCAGCACTATCGTACCTCTCTAAAGAGTTGTAGATAGTATATGATAATCCACGCAATTTGGCAACTGTTAGCAACCCTTCTTTCAATTGGCATCTTACCCGCTGGTTTTCTTCTTCTTGCCCATGGCCCACACACCAAATTGTCGATAGATCTGTAGCATCCAAACAGCAATGCCTATCTCAATAATGGCGACGCCCATCCGAAGAAGACTATACCAGACAGGGGCTGGGTCTGGAAGAATGCCAGTAAGCTGTAATATCGTCGCTGGAACCTGGAGGACCGAGAATCCAAAGGCAACGAGCAGGAGCCAGAACAGCCAGCGCCAATGGCGCACAACGCCAACACTCAGGATGGCAATAAAAACGACAAGGCACACAAGAAACAGCGTCGCCGGGAAAGGGTATCGATCAGCCGGAGATGGTTCGAGCAAGAGTGTTTTCGTGTAAATGGATGGATCAACGAGATACACTGCCAATGCGAAGAGGACAGCTAGCACGAAAAACGCGATGATGACTGTTTCCAATCTCCGCGCTATCCCTTTTTGATAGAGGTTATTCATTGACGGTGGCCTCCTCATGGGGTTTCAGGCCGTCGAAAATCAGCGTGGTCAGGACCTCCGGCAGTTCTTCCCAGCGCTCGGCGATGGCTTGATCGCCGAGCAATTGGAGCAGTAACAGGCCCAAAACGGTCGAGGCAATGGCCCGCAGTGTGAGAGGCATATCTACGTGACGGAACTGGTCACTCTGCGCTTGAAAAAACTGCTCACCAACGGCGAAGGTCGGAGCCAGCACGCGCTGGTAATACAGGTCACGTAGTTCGGCATTGACAAGCATCTCAGGGAGCACCGCACGAAAGACCTCAGCATTGGGCCAGATGAGCGCCATGCGCTGCCGCAAGTACGCCCTGAAAAAGGAGCGCACATCTTGCTCACTTCCCTGCGCAAACTGCTGCTCGCGTTCGGTCGTTTCGTTCAAGCGATTGAGAATTGCCAGCAGCACCTCGGTTTTGCTCGAAAAGTAGGTGTAGATGGTCCCATCGGCAATGCCAGCCTGCCGCGCAATCTCTTTGATCGTTGCGCGGTGGAAGCCCTTTTCGGCGAAGACGGTGGTAGCCGCATCGAGAATCTGGTTGCGCCGGGCGCTGATGAGCAGCTCTTGAATGGGATCGTGGATATCGGGCATCTTCAAGGGTTCCTTTCTCAGTATGAATGAATGATCATTAATATGAATATATATTCATTCATTATTCTAACAGGATACGCGCTGCTTGTCAAGAGACAAGCTATTATCTCTAAACAAAACACTGAGCAAACATTTATGCTCTCTTGAGATATTCTTGAGTTTTGGCAAGTAGAATTCGTGTCTATGGGGGAAAGTGAATAACAAGTAAGGAGAAATATATGACCTGGATAACTCACTTGCGTCAACGATCGATATGGTTTCTGGTGATGCTTGCGCTTGTGTTGTCGCTTGCGCTTGCCGCATGTGGTCAGCAAGCCAATGCGAGCCACAGCAACGCGACAAACAATTATTCCGCGCCACAGCAGTCCCAAACGGGCCAGCCTTCTCAGCCTGGTACAGGTAATAACCAGGGCAATTCAATAAAGAGTATAGACCAACAAGTTCAAAGTATCATGCGCCAGCTTGATGGGGCGCAGAACGATGTCAATAGCAGTAGCTCTGCTTCTTCCCAGGATGGCGGGCAACAGCCTTGATTCCAGTACAAACCCATATAGGCATGTAAAGTTTTTGTTAGTTTGAACATTTCGTTTCGTATTGGAGGAAAACTTAGGATGAAACTTCTAGTAACTGTCCGGCAAATACCACGACGTTTCGTTGCAATAGGCATATTGGGCTTAATGGCACTCAGTATCATCGCCCCTTCGACTGCTTTCGCTGCTACTACAGCACCTCAAAAGTGCGCACCGGCCGATACGCAGTGTTTTATCGCCGCTGGCGATCATTACATCGCACAGCGCCAGGCGGCGCTTACAACTCTGAGTGGCAAGATTACGGCACGGCGGAACGAGAACCTGATTACCAGCGACCAGGCAAACACCCTGCAAGCTGATGTAGGTACGAACCAGAGCGGCCTTGCCTCGTTGAAGTCTAAGCTGGACGTGGAGAAGAATGCTCAAGCCGCGCGGCAGGACGTGCAGAACATCTTCTTGCAATTCCGCATTTTTGCGGTTGTGCTGCCACGGGACTACCGGCGGCTCTACCTGGATATGGCGGTCAATGTTGATATCAAGTTGAGGAATGTAGCGCCGAAAGTGCAGCGGGCCATCAACAATGCGCCTCCTGGCGAGAAGGCGCAACTGAATACGCTCTTCAATGACTACAAAAATCAGCTTACCACGGCGGAGTCCCAGTTCGACTCGGCGCAGGGGGACTTCCCGGCGCTTACGCCTGCGAATTATAACTACAATCGCACTACCTACACTGCCACCCTGGCTAAATTGGATACTGCCCTGCATATCATCCACACTGCTCTACATCAGGCAAGAAATGACATACATCAGATCGCGAAGATACTTAAGTGAAATTACGTGTGCAAAGTTTTTTTGTGGTGTGGCGAGTTTGGCAGACTACATCTGTCAAACCCGCCACACCGCAAGTGGATGTGTGGAGTGAATTGAGGGGATGTTGGGAACCTGTTTCTGATTATGGTAATATAGAGGCGTAGGATAGGGCAAAATCAGAAGAGGAGAAATGGGACGTTCCTTATGGTGCGTAAAGGTGATTTGAAGAGTCTATGGCGCCGAAATCCTTTTACGCGCCTGGTGCAGCATATTCTCATTATTGTCGTTGCTCTACAGGCTTTCACGGTAATCGTGCTGCGTGTGGTTGCGGGGTTGCGGGTGCGACACAAACGCAAAGCTCGTTTTCCACATCTCCGGCTGCATGAAGTACAGGTTGGCGATAATTATCTACAACTTTATGCTTATGGGGCGCATCTTTACGCTGCTATGCTTGAGGCAATTGATAATGCGAGGGAGTGCATTTACCTGGAGTCGTATATCTGGAAAGGTGATGCTGTGGGGGAAGAGTTGAAGGCACACCTTATACAGAAGGCGGAGCAGGGGGTGGATGTGTATGTTATTTACGATGCCTTTGCCAACCTGGTCGTGCCGCGCTCGTTTAAGCATTTCCCGCCTTGTATCCACATGTTGGAGTATCAGCCCATTCGTCGTCCATGGCATATTCTTGATCCGCGGCGCTATGCCCTGGATCATCGCAAAATGCTGGTCGTGGATGGATCTCTAGGATTTATTGGTGGATATAACCTCGGGAGCCTCTATGCGACGGAATGGCGAGATACACACCTGCGCTTACGCGGTCCGGCAGCGGCCGATCTCGCGCATTCATTTGTGAGTTTTTGGAACCGATCTAACGTGGGAGAAAGAGCTATTACGAGACATTACCCACGCAAATTTGATCCTTTGATTAATATACGCAGCAATGATGCGTTGAGGCTGACTTTCCCTATACGCGATATGTATATTGAAGCAATTGACCGGGCTGAGCACTCGATCATGCTCACCAATGCTTATTTTGTTCCTGATCATATCCTGCTCGGTGCTTTGAAGGCTGCCGCTGCACGCGGAGTGGATGTACGGGTATTAGTACCCTGGCAATCGAATCACATTGTGGCGGACTGGCTGGCACGTGGGTATTTCACCGAGTGCCTGAAGGGGGGCCTGCGTATCTTTGGCTATCATTACGCAATGCTCCATGCCAAAACGTGTTCAGTTGACGGCCAGTGGGTTACACTTGGTACTGCTAACCTGGACCGGTTGAGTTCCATTGGCAATTTTGAGATCAATGTCGAGATTTACAGCGTTGAGTTAGCACAGCAAATGCAGGAGCTTTTTGAAAGCGATACAACTGGCATGTTTGAGCTGACACTGGAGAAGTGGAAGAGCCGCCCTTGGTATGTAAAACTCAGTGAACGTATCCTGGCTCCGCTACGATTTTTCTTGTAGCGAATCTGGTCATTTTTACAGGGTCTGCTTAAGAGGTTACTATGCAGATATTCGCCAGCATCATCCTTGCTTTCACGTTTGATCAAATGATCGCGATCCTTGAACTGCTTGTAGGTGCTTTACAGGCGTTGGTATTGCCGGTGACCATCTATCTGCTGGTGGTGCAGACGCGCGCTATGCGCATACAGACGACCGCGTTGGTGGAGCAAAGTAAGGAGATGACGGCGCAGACGCGGGTCTTTATCGATACTATCTACAGTGCGACATATCAGAGCCTTTATGACGCAGAGGCGCACATCGGCGAATTGATGATGACGTATCCAGAGGCCAGCCGTATCTTGATGAGTCCAAAACCAGCGGGAGCAGGGGAGGGGGGCAATAATGAGATTACGGGTACACTCAAGACGATTGATCCTGCTCTTAGAGAGCGTGTGCGCTGGCTTGGCACGGCTATGTTGGATTTCTTTGAGCATATCTGGACGCAGTCGCAGAAGGGAGGCCTGCCCTACGATGTGTGGGAAGCCTGGGAAGAGTATATGGGCAGGATGCTCAGTGAAACCAGGCTGCGCCAGATGTGGCAGACTGAACGGGGCTATTATTCTGCTGGATTTCGTCGTTTTGTGGATATGAAGGTGGGCCTTGCTCCTGAAATACCGGCTATGCCACCGCTGCCGCGTCCTTTGCCGGGCGGGGTCAGCGGACCACTCACGGTGGGAGGCAATGAGCGTCGAACTGGCACGGAAGGGCCACCGTCACAGGTTGCGCGTGTGTTACGGGCCGTGGTTGAGGATTCTGAGGAAGAAAAATAGCTTATGTGAAGGCATACTAGGGAAACCCGCAGGCTTCCCTAGTGTGCCTTCACATGAGCTGGAAAGTGTTATGCCAGTAGTTCTGTTTCGCTCAAGGGTCCCAGGGCAGTCAGCACTTGTTTTTCGCGGATGGGGAAGCGTTTCAGGGAGCGGACAACATCGTCGATAGTGACTTTTTCGATGCGCTCTATCTCTTCATCGACGGTCACCAGGCGACCCTCGGTAACCCAGTCGGAGGCGAGGTTGAACATACGGTAGAATGTTGACTCGCTATTCAATACGATGTTGCTGATCCATTTATCTTTGGCACGACGCAACTCGTCCTCGTAGACCCCATCATTCAGGAAGTTATTGAGTTCTTCGTTCAGCAGTTTGAGGACGCGCGGGGCCATATCGGGCGTTGAATTGGCCTGCATATATAAGACGCCGGTGCCTTCCATGGCCATGATACCGGTGCTGGCCGATTCTGCCAAACCCTTCTGGTAGATGTTCCAATAGAGACGTGAACCTTCGCTATCTCCCAGGATACTGCTGGCAAGGTTGGCGGCGTAATAGTCGGGGTCTTTCAGGTCTACGGAGGGCATGGCGAGAATCATGATCTGCTGTTTGAGCTTTTTGTCAACAACGACATCGTTGATTGATTGGGCGGGTTCGTAGCGTTCAACGTTACGACCGGAGTCACCGACGCGCCAGTTGTTGCAGTATTTTTCCGCCAGACGGAGAATGTGTTCCCAATCGAAATTGCCGGCAACGGCCAGGATCATATTGTTGGCGGCATAGCGGCGATTCCAGTACTCGCGCATCTGCTCGACGCGCATGTTGTGGATGCTCTCTGGCGTCCCAAGCACATCATGGCCGAGGGGGTGGGTGCTGAAATAGGTCTGCATCAAGCGGCGGAAGGTGGAGCTGTATGGCTGGTCCTGCGAACGAGCGATCTCGTTGACGATGACCTCTTTTTCTGTCTCGAAGTCGCTTTCGGCCAGTCGAGGATACATCATGTCGCTGAGAAGTTCAACGGCGCGGTCCAGATATTCACCCAACACGCGCGCGTAGTAGACGGTGGACTCATGCGAGGTAAAGGCGTTGAGTTCGGCACCTATTTTGTTGAACTCGAGGGTGATTTGTTGCCAATCAAGGGTCTGGGTGCCCTTAAACACCATGTGCTCTAAGAAGTGGGAGACACCGGCGATGGTGGGATCTGGCTCGTCGCGAGAACCTGTACGGACGTAGTATGAGACGGAGACGGATTCGAAGTCGGGCATGGGCTGGGCGACGATTTGTACGCCATTGCTGAGTGTATGTGTATGAAACACAGTGCCGTTATTAGTGGCTGTGGAATCGGTCATGAAATGTTCCTCCGGTGTGTGGTGTGTTGTTTTCCTTATAGCATGATAGCCCTGGGGTGGGGGTGTTGTCAAATTGGGGGGAGGGGTTTTGCCCTCACCCTCTCGCTCACACCTCAAGCTTTGACACCACTCGCCTGTGTTACCGATGCTGTACTACTCTTTAGCTCAGATGCATATTCTTCAGCCCTCCGTTGGAGACCCTGGATGACCAGGTTGGGCGTTGCGCCAAAAACTGCGGCAGCAAGCAAAAACTGCGGCGAAAGAAGATATTGAATGTCATTCAATCCCTTGGCAATGCTACTTTGTAAGGCAGCGGTGGATACTTGACTGGAAAATTGAAAGGCCAGGTCAGGAAGGAGAATGACTAACAGTGCTCCCCACATACCCGCCAGGCCAGAGAGCAACGGAATAGCGAGCAAACGAATGGTGGTAAGACCAAAATCATCAACGGGCGTGCTGCTTCTCGATTCATGGTAAAACCTGACGAATAATCCGGCAATGGCGCCGACTATATAGAACAGCGTCGCTGCCAGAATGAAATCCGGTGGTGGTCCGCTTGCCAGCACAAAGCAGATTGAAACATATGTCACGATTCCCGTGACCGCAATCGCTCTCAGGAGCCGACCGCGCTGGCGCACGAACCCTTCCCAGCGGTTATCACGGAAGCTGTTGAGCGTACTCCTCACCTCACGCAGCGTGATCCGCGCCGCTGCTTCCGCTTCAGTCTTAGGATGAGCATTTTCTACGCCTTTGTTGGATACCGCGCCACTTGAGTGGTGGATCAACTCCGTGAGTTGGCTCAATGTTACAGGCATCTTACCTGGTTGTTGATTTTTTAAGTACTCCTCGGCTTCGTCTGGTGGCAGTTTCAATACCGCTACCGCGCGAATCACATCAGCGAGCAGACCATCTTTACTATCAATTTGAGAGCCTTGAATCGCCAGAAAATCGTGTTTGGCTCCGCGAAGAGCTGTATCAACATCCGTCACTTCGATCATAGCCTCTTCAGCATGATGCAAGAGCGTCCATGCACTGTTGTATCCCGTACCTGTATTCCATACGAGTCCGGCAGGAAATGATTTGAGCCTTCGACAGATATCCATATGGCAAACGTAGGCCTCTTGCACGACACTCCATGTATGTCTATCGCTCTCCCTGTCGAAGCCCGCTGCCTTCATGATGGAATTGAACTCTTCGGAAGGCACATCAACATCGTTTTTCAAGCCAAGGCTTGCCTGCAGTTGATGTAAGCGGCTGTGGAGTCGAGTGTAATTGCCGGGGTTGGCATTTCGAGCTGTGCACAAATAACAAAAAGGAATGGAAACCACGAGCCAGAGCGCTCCTGTAAACAGGCTACTAAAGACTAATGCGTTGAAAGCCCCGGCGTTAAGAATGGCCGAAGTGACCCGATCAAGGGAGGTGTGGAACAGGTAGAGCCCCGCTGCGACTAATGAGGCAAAAACAGGCATCATGACCCCAACTGCGAGAAGAGAGGCGCTATAGGCTTTCATCACAATCTCAAAACGGTCTCTAAGGGTAAGCTCCACTTTTGTTGTAGCAACGTTGTTCCCTGGAGAAGAGGCAACGCCGCCATTTATAGACGCGCTACTGATAGCAGAGGTGGAATGCTGTACACCCTTATCTAGCTGATCCATATGTTGCTGCTCCTGGATTCTGAATTGTCACGAAATATGAACTATATCACAGCTTTAAATTGCAAAACCAGGTAAAATTTTCAAAAAGCTACTCTAGCATCTCTATAAAATATATTATATACTATTCAAATTTGCCCAATTTGATTACATGGTTCAAAAATCTCCTGTAAATTTGACCATTTTCTGACCTCAGTGTACGGCTTTTCTTCTTGCTTTTTCTCGCGGTTCCGCGACGGGTGAGTGAAAGAGCATGGCGTTTATGAACTGTAATAGGCCCGGGCGAAGCGGGCTGCCCAGAGGGCATTGTTGATGAGCAAGGCTTTGTTGGCTGCGACGCTTTCTCCGGAGGTTCTTTTTGCTACGTGGGCAAGGAGGAAGGGGGTGGTGGCGGAGCCGCGAATGCCTTGCTGATGGGCGAGGCGTAGGGCTTCCTCAGTGGCGGCCTCGAGCAGGCCGGGGTCCATTGCATATTCTTCTGGTATGGGGCAGCCTACGACAAGGCCGTGGAGATTGCATTGCCATTGTACGCGGGCGATAGCTGCGATTGTGGCGACGTTATCGGCGCGATAGGAAATGGGGCGTACACTGTTGCGGACGTAGAAGGCGGGGAAATTGTCGGTTTGCCAGCCAATGACGGGTACGCCCTGGGTTTCAAGGTATTCGAGGGTCAGGTTGAGGTCGAGGATAGATTTTGCTCCGGCGCAGACGACGAGAACGGGAGAGCGACTCAACTCGGTGAGGTCCGCGGAGATGTCCATGCTGGTCTCGGCGCCGCGATGGACGCCGCCGATGCCGCCGGTGGCAAAGAAGCGAATGCCAACCATACTGGCACAAAGCATGGTCCCGGCGACGGTGGTTGCGCCGAGTTGTTTTGTGGCAAGGGTGATGGCAAGGTCGCGCCTGCTGACCTTGCGCACATTTTGCGCAATGCCTAAGTGGGTAATCTCGTCGAGGTTCAGGCCAATTTTGATTGTGCCGTTGTGGATGCCAATAGTGGCGGGAATGGCGCCCTCGGCGCGAATGGCTGATTCCATCGATTGCGCAACTTCGATGTTAGTGGGATATGGGAGGCCGTGGGCAATGACCGTGGATTCGAGGGCTACGACGGGATGTTGCTCCTGTAAGGCTGTCTGCACTTCGTCTGATAGGGTGAGGTATGTTGACGGTTGCATTGTTTTTCCTTTTGTGGTTGAAGGGTCTGGAATGAGATTAGCGTGTGCGATGGGATATGTCAAGATAGACAAGAAGCACCATTGAGTGTTTCAAGAAGTACCATTCTATATCTTTTTGTTTGGAATTGCTGCTATACTGCGGGGAAAAGGAAATTAACTGAACTGGAAGATTAGTCTCCTAGCGTTGCTACCATGACAGCTTTGATGGTGTGCAGCCGGTTCTCGGCCTGGTCGAAGACGATGGATGCTTTCGACTCGAACACTTCGTCGGTGACTTCCAGGGCGCTCAGGCCGTATTTCTCGTAGATTTCCTTGCCAAGTTTCGTATCGGCGTTATGGAGCGCTGGCAGGCAGTGCATGAATTTTGTGGTAGGATTCTGCGTCATAGCCATGAGCTTGTTGTTCACCTGGTATGGCAGCATCTGCTTGATGCGTTCAGCCCAGAGGCCAGGAGCTTCGCCCATCGATACCCAGACATCGGTGTACAGGAAGTCACAACCCCTGACGGCAGATTCGGCATCCTCGGTCAGTGTGATGCGCGCTCCAGTCTCCGCGGCGATAGCGCGAGCATAGCTCACGCGGGTTTCAGCGGGCCATGTCTGCCTGGGGCCTGCCAGGCGGATATCCATTCCCATCTTTGCTGCTCCGATCATGAGGGAATCGGCCATGTTGTAGGCGACATCACCCAGGAAGCAGAATGAGACATCCTCTAGCGGTTTGTGTGTGTATTCCTGCATGGTGAGCAAGTCGGCCAGCACCTGCGTCGGGTGCGCTTCATTGGTCAAGCCATTCCAGACAGGTACGCCAGAGTACTGAGCCAGTTCTTCGGCCTCTGCCTGTGTAAAGCCGCGATACTCGATGCCATCGTACATGCGACCAAGGACACGGGCGGTATCCTTCATTGTTTCTTTGTAGCCAATATGCGAACCGCTTGGACCTAGGTAGGTCACATGTGCACCCTGCTGGTACGCGGCTACTTCAAAGCCGCAGCGGGTGCGCGTTGAGTCCTTCTCAAAAATGAGCGCAATCTGTTTCCCCTTCAGGTGTTGTACCTCCGTCCCCGCGTATTTAGCCACCTTCAGTTCGGCTGACAACTGCAGCAGAAATTTGATCTCCTGCGGAGTGAAGTCATCCAGCTTCAAGAAATGTCTATTTCTCAGGTTAAAGCTCATCCTATTTTCTCCTGTTGTTGGTGTATTTCTCCGCGCGCAATCTGCCGACTTCTGAATATACACCATAAGTAGCCATGTTGACCACCTTATGAAGAAGGCAGAGGAAAACATCAGAAGAGATAGGCTCCATCGTCTACCTCTATCCTCTGCCCATACCTTCTCATAAAAGAGTGTAGCCTTTAGATGTCACAGTTTAGTCACTATGCTGGCTCTTTCTTTCACATTTCATTCACATATCATGATACACAGGAAACAGGAGATCTACAAGCGATCATCGCTTGTGGTTTCATCAAAACCTCACTTATTTGCACGTTCCTGTTTTGGCATGATATAGTACCTTTTGTGGCTCACGTTTGCAGGTGAGAGCAGGCGTTTTCTTGATGTTTGTTGCAAGATACTATTTATTACGGGGGATAGAATGAAACTGGCAGGGAAGTTATTTACTACGGGGCTGTTAATCGGTGGAGTGCTGGGAACAATGACTGTAGTGAATAGATTAACGGAGACGATGGCGGGCGATCTTGATACCCTATTAACGGGTGAAGAGCGACGTTATCCATGGAAGTATGGCGATATGTTCTACGAGGTAAAGGGCGCGCGGGATGCGAAGCCTTTACTGCTCATTCATGGTTTTGGGCCTGGCGCTTCTTCTTACGAGTGGCGCAAGAATATCGATATACTTTCAGCGCAATTCCGGGTTTTTGTTGTAGATCTTTTAGGGTTTGGTTTGTCCGATCGCCCGGCGATTGATTATAACGCCGAGGTATTTACTGACCTGGTGGGGGATTTCATCAGGGAAGTTATTGGCAAGCCAACTGTGGTTGTCGCACATGGTATGAGCTGCGCGTTTGTGATTGCGGACGCTTACCGCCATGCAAAGTACTACGATCGACTTGTGCTGGTATCACCACCTCCAACGATGCTGCAGGAGAGCGCACCAGGGCCGGCGAGTGGCGCTCTGGGGTTTATTTTGCGCCTGCCAATCGTTGGCCAATTTGTGTACAATCTGCTTACATCGCGCCAGGCGATTAGCGGGTACTATGATCGCCAGGGGTTTCACAACCCTGGTTTGATTACCGATGATCTGGTTGAATATGTTTACACCACTGCTCACCAGCCCAACAGTCGCTACGCGTTGATCTCGTTCCTGAGCGATAGTCTAAACGTGGATGCGCACGAGGCTACGGCGCGTTTGCAGATGCCTGTCATAGTAGTGGTTGGGCGCGAGGGTGAGGGCATCTTCTCCGCATCTGAAGTGGGCGATGCTTTCAAGCAGGTGAACGCACAAATTGAGGTGCATATTCTGGCTAAGTGTAGTTATCAGTTGCAGGATGAGCAGGCTGTGCATTTCAATGACCTGGTGCGCGAGTTCGCGGCTGCCACGGTTACGCAGTAGGATTACAAATAGTTAGGAGAGTGGAAAAGCCACGGGGGCCGATAAATCGGCGCTGGGCGCGATAAATCGGCCCCTACGGCCAGTTCATACACCCAAGGTGAATAGGGTGCGATAAATTGGGTTCCGACGAGTATATTAGCGCAAATTGCCTAGTAGGGAGCGGGCGATAACGATGCGCTGAATCTGGTTGGTGCCCTCAAATATTTGTGATACCTTTACATCGCGCATGTAGCGCTCGACGGGATAATCGCGGACGTAGCCGGCGCCGCCGAGGACCTGTACTGCGTTGGTCGTGACCTCCATAGCTGTATCGGTGGCGAAACACTTGGCCATGGAGGCATACATGCTTGCGCTCTGGCCGGTATCGAGCCGGTAGGCTGCCTCGTAGACGAGCAGGCGGGCGGCTTCGATTTTCATGGCCATGTCGGCGAGTATAAATTGAATGCCCTGGAATGCACCGATAGGATGGCCGAATTGCTGGCGCTCTCGCGCATAGTTGCAGGCAATGTCGAAGGCTGCCTGGGCGACACCAACGGCCACTGCGCCAATATTGACACGCCCGCCGTCCAGGGAAGAGAGGGCAATTTTGAAGCCCTGGCCTTCATCGCCGAGGCGGTTGAAAGCGGGAATTTGGCAATTTTCGAAGATGAGTTCGCGGGTTGGAGATGAGTGCAGGCCCATTTTGCGCTCTGTTTTGCCAAAGGAGAAGCCTGGCGTCCCCTTCTCGATGACGAAACAGCTTATACCCGACGCGCCCTTTCCGGCGCTGGTGCGGGCCATGAGCAAATAAACATCGGCCTCGCCGCCGTTGGTCACCCACGTTTTTGAGCCATTAAGGAGGTAGGAATTGCCCTGGTTCTCTGCGCGACACTGCAGGCTGGCGGCGTCTGAGCCTGAGGCGGTTTCGCTCAGGGAGAAGGCTCCCAGTAACTCGCCGGAGGCCAGCCTGGTGACCCAACGCTGTATTTGCTCTGCGTTGCCAAAACGGGCGATTGAGCCTGCGACCATGTTTTGAACCGAAAGTCCGACGGAGGTAGCCATCTCACCCCTGGCCAGTTCTTCGTAGACCAGCGCGCCAGAGAGGCGGCTGAGTGCACTGCCGCCATACTCTTCGGGGGTGGTCATGCCCATGAGGCCGAGTTCGGCCATAAGGGTATAGACTTCTCTTGGGAAGTGGTTAAGCTCGTCCCATGTTTCGGCGTAGGGTGTGATATGACGTTCGGTGAAGCGACGGACTATGTCACGGATCTCTGCTTGCTCTTCGTCGAGATCGAAATTCACCAAGAATCCTTTCTGGATGCCCGCCTCCGTTCACGGGGCGGGAGGAAAGAAAGGCTGTCCGCAGACAGAACTGCCTTTCGTCTTGCATCCCCTTGCGGGGAGCCGTTTTTGTGGTACGGAACGGCTAAACCGTGCCCGTAAGGGCCTGTGTGACGCTGGGATTGCTCCCAGGCTCCTCTCGGCAATGTTAATCAGAGGTTTGGCGTCAAGAGCACTTCCTTCACCCTGTACAGATGTTTAACCCTTGACCGTAGAGCTTCAGACTGAGGAGGCATCTAAAGGTACCTATTTCTCTGGTAACGTAGCCCGTTGGCTTGCTTGATTGTATCCAAGCGAGAGACCCTGGCTGAGCCTGGACAGGTTCAGACTTGCGTCAGCCTGAGCTAGAACGCTCAACAGTACGCAAGCCCATAGCCTTTAGGCTATAGGGTTCCTGACTGTGCTGTTCCTCTCGGTTTCCTGAGTGTGACTTTACCCATGCTATATAGGTAACATATTTAGGCGGAGCGGTGCAAGGAAAAGTCAATATATGGCGAGAAAGAGGGAACGCAAGCAACCACGAGGGTCGCTCCTACTATGGTTGCCAGACTTGGACGGTGTTATCTTCGCTGGCGGAGGCGATCAGTTTGCTATCGGGGGACCAGGCCACGGCTTTGACACTCGCGGTATGCTGGGAATATGTGATGACCTGGTTGCCTGTAATAGCGTCCCAGATCTGCACAGTTGTATCATCGCTGGCGGAGGCGATGTACTTGCCATCAGGCGACCAATCAATACCTCTGACCGCGGCGCTATGGGCGACATAGGTGAGGAGGTAGTTCCCCGTATCGACATCCCAAATGCGAATTCTGCCAGTAGTATCCCCAGAGGCAATGAACTTGCTATTGGGAGACCAGGCAATGGCATGCACTTCAGCGGTAACTCCGCGATAGGTGAAGACGTAGGCGCCGCTGACGGCTTCCCAAACCTGCACTGTTTTATCGTTGCTGCCAGAGGCGATGAATCGCCCATCGGGCGACCACACAAGTGTGTTGACTGATCCGCCCTTGCGCCAGTGCGCATGCCCTTGATAGGTGTGGACGTTGCCTCCAGTAGCGACATGCCAAACCTGTACGGTTTTATCGTGGCCGGCAGAAGCGATGAGTGTGCCGTCAGGTGACCAGGCAAGAGCTTTTACACTCCCGCCGCGTAGGATATGGGCATGACCAGTATATGTAGTGATGTTTTTGCCGGTAGCGGCGTTCCAAACCTGTACGGTTTTATCATCGCTGCCAGAGGCGATACGATAGCCACGTCCAGGAGTCGCTGTTCTCCTATCGGTAGACCACGCCACGGCATTAACTGTTTTTGAGTGTCCACGATGGGTAAAGACGGTTTTGCCGGTGGTGGCCTCCCACAACTGGACATTTGTGCTGGCGGAGGCGATGAGTTTGCCATCTGGCGACCAGGCGATAGCATTGACGGGCCAAAAATTGCGGTAGGTATAGATGCTGGCGCCCTGGCGCGAAGGAGTTGAACTGGCTTGCGGCGGGAGCGCGGAGACCTGGAGTGGCATTGAGACAGGCCCGGGAGTGTGAATGCGTCTCGTTGCTGGTGAGGGATTTTTTTGAGGACGTGTACTGTTAACATGTGGCTTGTATTCGCCTTCCAGAGGGGCAATGCGCTGCAATGCCTGTTTGATGGCGGCTGCGCTGCCAGGTCTTTTGATCTCATCCATATCTACCATCTGCATGACCAGCATTTCAAGATCTAACAGTTCTGGCTGATCTTGAAAATTCAGCGACGCGAA
This sequence comes from Chloroflexota bacterium, assembly GCA_005881495.1. The sequence continues at coordinate 5,282 of VBHI01000316.1, read as the reverse complement.
GCGGAAGGGGGTATTGACAGGGTTGTCGCCTGAAAGTAAATAGTGGAGGGTGGCACCTAAACTATAAATATCAGCGCGCGGGGTTGTCTGTGCTCTACCGTATTGTTCTGGGGCAGCGTAGCCCAACGTACCAAGGGCATGGGTATCCCTGGTCTGTCCTGGTTTGAAGCGGCGAACGATGCCAAAGTCGATCAGGTAAATGTGACCGTTCTGTGTGCGCATAATGTTGGCAGGCTTGAGATCGCGGAAGATGATAGGAGGTTGACGTGTATGCAGGAAATCAAGAGCCGTGCACAGTTGGATACCAATATCGAGCACTTCTTTGATGGTGAGATAGCCATTTGTTGTTGAATTGAGGTAGTGTTCGAGCGTTTCGCCTTCGATAAATGTCATTACGAGGTACGAGCGACCACCCTGATTAAAATAATCGTGAATGCTAGGGAGGTTGGGGTGATGGAGGCCAGCCAGCATATGAGCTTCTTGTTTGAAGGCTTTGGAGGCCAGGGCGATCTCGCGCGGATTCAGGTCGCTCTGGCTCAGCTCTTTGATGGCGACCAGGCGATTACCAAGTTTCGTGTCTTCCGCTTTGTATACTGCTCCCATGCCGCCCATACCGACCTGACCAAGAATGAGATAGCGCTGATTGAGGGGGTAATTGTTTGGCAGAGATCCAGTGGAATTGGTAACGGCTGCCCCCAGAGCTTTTGCCCTTGGCGACTGCCTGCACTGGATACATACGATTGCTTGTGGTAGATTGGCTGATCCACAGTGAACGCAGAAAAGAGGGTAAGACACTCTATATCCTCTTCTATCGACTACATCAACGTTATACATTTCAGAATACGCAATAGAACGGTGAAGCTCTTGCGATAGGTCTTTTTAAGCTCGTGCAATATTTTGAGCATGGTAGCATGGATATTTCGTAGCTGTCAAGTGCGGTATTACTATGGTTGCCATATCTGGAGGGTATGATCGACGCTGCCGGAGGCAAGACGGGAGCGATCAGGCGACCAGGCAATGGAGGTGACATAGCCTGTATGGCCCTGGTAGACACAGATAGAGTTTCGGGTGATGGCGTCCCACACCTGTATTATTTTATCGTTGCCCCCCGAGGCTATGAAGCGGCTATCAGGCGACCAGGCAACACTATTCATGCTGCCAAGGGAGTTGCGATGGAGAAAGCCTGTTCTGTTGGTAATGGCATCCCAGATCTGCATCGATTTGTCGTTGCTGGTGGAGGCGATGCGCCTGCCATCAGGCGACCAGGCAACGCCAGTTACCTTCTGGGAATGACCGCGGTAGGTATTCACGCGGCGCTGGGGGAAGAGTAACGAGGTCAAAAAGTTGCGGTTGGTGTCTTTGGCCCATTCCCAGACCTGAACGGTGCGGTCATTGCTCGCGGAAGCGATGGCCTTGCCGTCGGGTGACCATGTCAGGGCAGTGACGCGGTCAGTATGGCCGTTGAAGACGAAGAGGACGCGCCGCGTGGCGACCTCCCAGACCTGGACCGTTTTGTCCGCGCCGGCGGAAGCGATGCGGGTGCCATCGGGTGACCAGGCCACGGCAAGGACTTTGTCGGTATGCCCACCGAAGGTAAAGAGGGGATGATTTGCGCCGGTCTCCCAGACCTGAACGGTGCGGTCGTCGCTGGCAGAGGCGATACGAGTGCTGTCGGGCGACCAGGAGAGGGCATTGACTCTATCTGAATGGCGACGGTAGATGTGGATATTCTGCCCGTTGCTGGAATTCCAGATGCGTGCCGTTTTATCGTAACTGGCGGAGGCAATATGGGAGCTATTGGGCGCCCATGCTACCGCTGTGACGCGGCTGGCATGGCCGGTGCAGATGAAGAGCGTGTTTTTGCGCGGCTGCGGGATGGTGGAACGTTTCGAGCGAGGGGCGATAGAAGATGGGTTGGCGGCAGGAACTAAAGGACTTGCGAGCGGTATGCCTGGCAAGGCTGACTGGTAGCCATGTGGGAGGGTTGGTGGCAAGGGATTGGTCTGGGCTACAGTATGGAGAGTTGCGATGTGTTGTAGTTTTTGCTTCACTTCGGTGACGCTGGCGGGTCTTTTACTGCTATCGACCTCTACCATCTGCAAGATGAGCTTTTCGAGGTCGGCCAGGAGAGGGCTTCCATGAGTTTTCAGGGACGCGAAATGGAATGGTGAATCGGTGGGGTCGTCCCCGCTCAACATCTGGTGAAGGGTCACTCCCAGGCTATAGATGTCGGTGCGGGGAGTTGTCTGCGCTTTGCCGTATTGTTCTGGGGCGGCGTAGCCAGAAGAGCCAAGCGCGGTGGTATCCTTCGCCTGTCCTGGCTTGAAGAGGCGGGCGATGCCAAAATCGATGAGGAAGATGTGTCCGTTAGTGGTGAGCATGACATTGGCGGGTTTGAGGTCGCGAAAAATAATGGGTGGCTGGTGTGAATGGAGATATTCAAGGACTGAGGAGAGTTGTGCGCTAATATTGAGCACTTTGTCCAGCGGCAGTTTGCCGCCCATTTTGTCCAGGTTCGCCTCCAGGGTTTCACCCTCGATATAATCCATGACGAGATACCAGCGACCGTTTTCACTGAATTGCTCGTAGATTCGGGGCAAATTGGGATGGGTCAGGCCGGCGAGCAGATGGGCCTCGTGTTTGAAGGCCGCGGTTGCCTCGTGAAGCTCTTGAGGGTTAAGGTTACTCTGGCTCATCTCCTTGATGGCGAGTGGTCGATTGCCAAATTGTGTATCGGCCGCTTTGTAGACGGCCCCGAAGCCTCCTTTGCCAATTTGACCGAGGATGCGATAGCGCCTTTTGAGGATGTGCTGCTGTACGAGCAGGCCTGTGAGGGTATTGCTGATTGGGCCATGGGCGGAATTGTGCAAAGAGCGCCCACAGGCGGAGCAGAACATCGCCTGTGCCCGGTTGGCCGCGCCACATCTATCGCAAAAGATGGTAGAAGATAGTGCCATGCATCTCTTTTTCTAGGTTTAGAAAGAATTTTCGTGTTGGTTTTTTGTAGGTTAGTACAAAGGTACGTGGTCTGTCAAGGGGGTATTTGAGGGCTATTTGGGGCTTGTATTGAGGGTGCGAACGGGCTTACATACTCCTGTTTTTGTTCGCTGGTGTTTGCTACGTAGTGCTGTTTATCGTAGGCTGTGCTGTCAGTTCTGCTATCATGGTTGGTGCCCTTGGGCTATATATGGAGCCTATTTGGATTTATATGGCAAAGCTATTAGAGGTGCGGAGCCGAATACGGGATACGCCTGGGCTTGTTCGCTGGTATTCGCCGGTGTTCTCCACGCGCTCATTTCAGTGAGAGGATTTGAACTACCTATAGTGCCTTTTGGGGCTGGTTTATGTTCTGCTTTGATGGGCCTCTTGAGCATGGAGTGGTGGTATTTTTGTCCAATGTTGTCTAGTTTTCACTGTTCGAGTCTATCGATTTTGCTCTCAGTTTTGGTCTCATTGATGGTTGCTAGATGGGGGTTTTCTCTTGTTTCAATGGCTTTGCCAGTTTTATCTTAACAACAGTTACTAATGTTTGGTAGTGATTATCAGGGTTTGATAACATTTATCAGAGTAGATTTTTTTAAGGGCGATTTGTGTCAATGGGGCTTGGTTTTGTACGAAGTGTAAATTGCATAAGTGATGGGGATGATAGTTCCAACTCCTTGCCATCTGGATGGCTTAAGACTTGCAGTAATGTCTGTAGCAGGTCGTTGATTTGTTGCATTTGTTGTCCTTCATGAATGTATAATAGGGTTGCAAAGTAGAAGAGTGTTTTTACAGTTATTGTAATGTAGTACCCATCATTCGCGTGATAAAAAGGCGAAACCACCTCGAGAGACCAATGCCATAGCAGAGCTTTCTTTTATCTCTTCAATGTAAACTGGTTCACTACCTGGCTTCGAGATTATTATAGCGAAGATAGGTAGTATAATTTGCTTCATCAAATAGCAAACGATATAAACTTATTGCTTCCTAATGCAGATCAAAATCTTTTTCTTAGAGATAGATCAGCTTCTATTGCTCAATGCTGCGTTGATCTCATCAATTCTACAATAGAGCCTAATCAGACTATTTGCTCATCAGATACACTGATGTTGCCGAACTGAGGAATCACGTTTTGGAGTATCAAATACATCTCATCTCGAATGCTCACTGGTAAAGTTTCCTGATTGGCAAGCTCTATAATATATGGAATATCTAATGCGGTCACTTTGTAGCTATGATCAGCTATTATTTGATATTGACGGAGAGGAAGTGGTGGCCATTTTTGTGCAAGATATTTTTTTGCTAATTCTACTGGAATCAGGGAAAGAATCATTTGTACTGCTTCTGCCATAGCTAAATAAGACTTTTCTCTTTTGAATATACTGAGAGGTATTGTAGCAACTTGTAATCTCCGTTCAATGGAAATGCTCTGTCTTTGTACTAAACGCCAAAGTAATCGCAGAGCAACAAGCTCTTCTTCTGAGTAAATAGGTGCATTCTCATAAAGAGTTCTAGCAGCTTGTAATGCTTGTTTGAAGGAGAGATTGGGTTGCTGAGCTAGCTTTAAGAGGTGCTGAGCGGCTTGTCGCTGCTCTTCTCGGTTCTTAGATTCGCATCGATAGAGAGCTCTGGAGACCTGTAATGCTTGTTTGAAGGAGAGATTAGGTCGCTGGGCTAGCTTTAAGAGGAGTTGAGCGACTTGCCGCTGCTCTTCTGATTCCTTGGAAGTGGTCTCAGTGAAAGTATCAACAACAAATGATGAAAATGCCGAACTCCAGTTTGCTATGGGAATAACCACAGCAGAAGTACCCACAACAACCGATGTTTGGGTTCGGCTTAGCCATCCTCTAAGAAGGTGCGAAGAACGATCCGACTGGTATAAGTTATTGAGACTCTTCTGAATGAGAAATTCAGCCACGTGTAAAGTCTGCTCGAAGGAGAGATCAGGCTGCTCGATTAATTGCAAGAGAAGCTGAGAGGCTTGTCGCCATTCTTCGGAACCGCTAGAACTGTGCTGATAAAGAGCCTCGAGAATCTGCATCCTCTGTTCAAGGGAGAGATTAGGCTGCTCGATTAGCTGCAAGAGAAGCTGAGAGGCTTGTCGCCATTCTTCGGAACCACTATAACTGTGCTGATAAAGAGCCTCGAGAATCTGCATCCTCTGTTCAAGGAAGAGATTAGGCTGTTCGATAAGCTGCAAGAGAAGCTGAGAGGCTTGTCGGACACCATCCCGCTTATTGTGTACCGGTAGAGCTTTCTCAAGAGCGTGAATTTGAGGTAGAAATACAGGCATAGAGTGT
>VBHI01000315.1 GCA_005881495.1 Chloroflexota bacterium | reverse complement strand
TCGGACTCACCCTATATCGAAGCGGTTTGGCGTGGTCGGGCCGGCAGCGATTATGCTCCTGTTTGCCCGGCCTCTGGCCATTGGCACCTGCTCTTTCTGAGACAGAATGGAAGGGTCAAAGTCTCTATTGAAGGACCATTGACCAAAGCGACTCCTGTCACCCAGGCTGAGGGGATCTCCTGGTTTGGCGTCACGTTTCCGCTTGGCACCTTTCTGCCCGCTGTACCCGTAAGAAATCTCCTGGATGAACAGGCCATTTTGTCTCCCGCCGCGAAAACATCCTTCGGGCTGGCTGGCTCGCGTTGGCAATTTCCTGACTATGAAAATGTCGAGACGTTTGTTGAAAGGCTGGTGCGCGAGAGTTTGCTAGTTTCCGATCCAATCGTGAAGGCGGTCTTACAAGATCACCCGCAGGAGGTGTCGTTGCGCACGGTGAGGCGTCATTTCTTGTTTGCAACCGGGTTAACGTACAAAGTGATTTCGCAGATCGAACGCGCGAAGCAGGCGGCGGTTCTCCTGGAGCAGGGCGTTTCGCTCCTTGAGGCGGCATATCAGGCAGGCTATGCCGACCAGTCGCATATGACCAGATCACTCAAGCATTTCATAGGGCACACGCCTGCTCAAATCGCTCAGATAAGGAAGCCGAAATAGTTGTCCATTTTGTTCAAGACGAGCTCCTTTTGCTGGGTTATAATAGAACCGTTGAAGGTTCCCAATAATCCCAATAAAAGGAGTATACCATGAGGAAAGTCATTTCATTTATGCATGTCTCACTCGATGGCTTCACGACAGGACCAAACGGAGAATTGGAGTGGGCTATCGTGGACGAAGAACTGAACCCCTATGTCGACGCTCTCTTCAGGAACGTGGACACGGCTCTCTATGGACGTGTCACCTATCTGGGAATGCAGAGTTATTGGCCAACAGTGCTCACGAACCCAGAGGCCTCGCCACGCGACCTCGAACACGCTCGCTGGGTCGAGAATGTCTCCAAAATCGTGTTTTCAAAAACGCTCTCGAGTGCGGAATGGAAGAATTCACGGCTGGTGAAAGACCAGATTGCGGAAGAAATCGAAGCACTCAAACAACAGCCTGGCCTCGACCTCATGATCTTCGGTAGTCCCAGATTGACCCATACGTTTATCCATCTGGGCTTGATTGATGAATACCGCCTCTTTCTCAATCCGATTGTCTTAGGTGGTGGAATCCCGCTCTTTCAAGACATCAAGGACTGGATGAAGCTGAAGCTGCTAGAAGCAAAGACGTTCCAGGCAGGGGTGGTTGGACTTCACTACCAGGCAGTCAGGCAATAACCGACGCTCATCAGAGAAGGGGAAGTGCATGACGTGTGAACATTTGCCCGCGCTGCACGTCTCATCAGGGGGTTGCTCATCTGATGGCCTTCATTGAGGCAACCCCTCTCCCCCTGCTCTCTCCTTGTTGCCCAGTAACATCTTGCGGTACATGATGAAGTAGCCAGGTTGGAGGATATAATTCATTACATGCAGAGAGGTTGGCAAAAGCGCATCCCATCCGGAAAGGGCTTGAGTTCAATCCGTGTGGTGACGCAACCGAGACTGCCATGCTATAAGCTCGCTCTCAAATTTGGACGTGACGATATGCTCAAGCGCTTCCTGGTCAGTGGGCGAACGGGTTTCTATCTTGCGGTCTTAGAGGAAGGGGGCATCGCAGCGGGAGATTCCATCATTCTGGTAAGACGTGACGAGCACGCGATTCCTGTCGCAGAGATTACACGGCAGTCTGTTTCTGACAGAAGAAACGTCGAAGCGATGCGACGAGTGGTTGCGTTGGAAACCTTATCAGAGAGTTGGCGAGATTTCTTTCGAGAGCGTCTTCACCGAAGAACGAGATGAGACGAAGCCATCGGGAAAGGATGGGAGCTCTTCCTCGTTCAACATGAGCCGGTCAGAGACGCATCCATGCCGGAAAAGCGAGCACGAGCATATTCCAGCGTTTCGTAGAGGAAAGGAACAGAGCATGCAACCCCCCAGTGACGGATGCCAATTTCGACAATGAGTCGTATCGAGCGTTCGGAGCCGACGGCTACTGGCTCACACGAGAGGCGATGCAGTGGTTCTGGGACAGCTACGCGCCAGCACCAGAGCGCCATGAGTTCACCGTCTCACCGTTGCAGGCGTCGCTTGAGTAACTCAGAGGACTCCCTCCAGCGCTGATCTTGACCTGTGAGAATGATGTCGTGCGCGACGAGGGCGAAGCCTATGTCCATAAACTGATGGCGGCAGGAGTTCCGGTGAGAGCAACCCGGTATCTAGGGGCTGTCTGAGCACGGGGTCGCCCTCAAGGCGCCGCTGACACGCTTTGATGAACAGGTGCTATCGTTCACTGATCCGCACGGGCTCTCACTTGAACTCGTGGCCCATCATGAGGCCGACCGGCGCAGCGGCTGGAAAGACGGTCCGATTCCCGCGGAGCACGCCATCCGCGGCGTCTATGGATTACCCTGGCGGAGACGCAGCGCAACCAAACAGAACAGCTGCTGACGCAGGTCCTTGGCTTTCGACACCGGCATGATGAGACGAACTGCGTGCGCTATGAAGTGGGAGAGGGTGGGCCAGGGACGTTTGTCGATATCCTGGAACTGTCCCGGCGAGGGCGCGGCAGCATCGCCGTCGGTTCAGTGCACCACGTGGCGTGGCGCACCCCGACCGATGAGCAGCAGGCACAGTGGCGCCTGCTCCTGAGCGAGCAAATGAGAGACGTCACTCCCATCATTGATCGTGAATACTTCCATTCCATCTACTTCCACGAGCCGGGAGGCGCCCTCTTCGAGATTGCGACCGATCCCCCGGGTTTTGCCGTAGGCGAAGCGGTGGAACAGCTCGGCACGCACCTCAAGCTGCCGCCCTGGTTGGAAAAAGACCGCGCCTTGCTTGAGCAAGCACTCCCCGCTCTCGTCGTCCCTGAAGGAGCACGATAGGAGGTGACCAGGAGAGGTGAGAGCAAGCGGAACCCGGTCATGCTGCGCACATTCGCTACGCTCAGTGTAAACTCCACGAAGCATCTCGACGCCCATGCAGACAGACCCTTCGCTGCGGCTCAGGGTGACAAGGGAACCCGGTCATGCTGCGCGCGGCGAAGCATCTCGACGCCCATCCAGGCAGACCCTTCGCTGCGGCTCAGAGCTTGCCCTGAACGAAGTGAATGGGGTGACACTGAGGGGCAGCTTCGGTTGATGTGTATTGGGGCCGATAAATCGGCGATGGGCGCGATAAATCGGCCCCTACGGCTGGTTCTTACACATGGGCAACCACCAGGCAGATCAGATTTATTGACAAGCTCTACTTTTTCTTGTACCTTTAACTCTGTACAAGTCGTAACCTACTTCTGCAAGCCCTAGCTATTTTCGTAAAACATGCTTTGTTGCTGTTTGTTCTTGCAAGCCGTTGTTGCAAGAGAGAAGGAGGCTTCTCATGTCCAGGGTACTGCTGATTGACCCGATCCCGCCCCCCCTTGTCGAGCGCCTTCGGCCATTGTTTCCTACCGGTGCCGGCTTTGATGTAGTTCCTACCTATGGTGAGGAGGACCTCGCTCGGCATGCAGTGGAGGCCGAGATTCTGCTCGTCCTCAATCGGAAAGTGGATGCTCGCCTGCTCTCCTTCGTGCCGCGCGTGCGCTTCGTCCAGCGCGTTGGCGTTGGCTACGACAACCTCGACCTCGGCGCTCTGCAGACAGCCGGGGTAGTGGCAGCATATACGCCGGGCGCCAATGCGGTGGCGGTCGCCGAGCATACGATTCTCTTGATGCTGGCACTGCTCAAGCGGTTCGTGGCCGCCGAGTCGGCTGCGCGCCAGGGCGGCTGGCCGACGATGGAGTTGTTCCAGGCTGGACTGGGTGACCTGGCCAACGCGACGGTCGGACTCGTCGGGTTTGGTAACATCGGCCGAGCAGTGGCCCAACGACTGGCACCTTTCGGGTCGCGTCTGCTGTACATAGCCCGCCATGCCGTGGATGCGGCGACCGAGCAGCAGTTCGGTGTGCACTACGCCTCGCTTGACGAGCTGCTGGCGTCCTCCACGATCGTCAGTCTGCATCTCCCACTGAACGAGGCCACCGAGGGGCTGATTGGGGAGGCCGAGCTGGCAAAAATGACCGTGGGAGCGTTTTTGGTCAACACATCACGCGGCGAGCTGCTCGACGAAGCAACCCTCCGTCGCGCTCTCGTGAGTGGCAAGCTCGGGGGGGCAGCACTCGACGTGCTGCGCAACGAGCGCCCGGGAGGCAATCCCTTCACGGACGGACTTGCCCCAGGTGATTGTCACTCCGCACCTGGCCGGTGGCAGTCGTGCTGGCGTTGAGCGGGCGTTACAGATGGCGATCGCCAACATCGCGCGCTTCTTGCGTGGCGAGTCCCCGCTCGACCTGGTACCCATGCCATCAGCCTCCTGATATTATAAGTGTATTCTTTCATACCTGGAGGGCTTTCAAGTTAGGCAATGCTCTCGGATTAGCCACAATGTCCAAACCACCCCTGAGCGTCTTGTGCAGTAACCGTGGCGAGGGCCTGTATGAGGTTGAACAAGCTGATCCAGTTATTTTGTTAAAGGTCATCATTTCGTTGTTAAGCGGCGCATGACCACTCGTGCCAGTTATAGCCATCGCGCACGAATATCTGATGGGCGGCAAGAATATTTGCCTGCGCATTATAGGGAGAGCTTGCTGCCTCAGAGGTGCTCATCCACGTACTCGGGTACAGGATTTGAAAGACGCCTTCGGCATGGCTACCGCCGTTGGATATGGGATTGTATGCACCAGGATTGAGGCCCGATTCACACCTCGCTACATTCAAAGCCCCTGCGGCGTAAGGTCCAAAAATCTGATAAATCATGGCCGTTACCGAGCCTTGACCTGGTGGTATCGGAGGAGGACTTGTTGGTACTGGCCCTGGGCTTGTTTTTACCGGAGGAAGGCCTGTTCTTGCGAGGGGAGGGGTTGCCCTTCTCTCGCTCGTCCGAGCCGACACTGCTGACCTGTACGCGTACAATTTCTTCAAGAGAGATATTTGTACAAGGCGTTGCTCTAATGAGTCGCCTTCGAGGTTATCATTGGTGTGTCGAATCGCATGGTAGGTAGAGGGGGCGGTCGCCCTCATACAACTTTGTGTGCTAAAGTGCCCCATCGTATGAGATGAGCAATTCGCGGTACTCGCAATCTGTGGCACTTGCTTTACGAGATTGCCTCCCCCTACCAACGCCGGGATTACTAGAACTGCTGCAACTACGGTTATCTTCCTACGGAAAACGCTTTGACAAGTTGAAACGAAATGTTTCATCACTTTCCTTCTAGCTAGATGGTTAACGAACTTGTTATACAAGATGCAAAACAAGCTTCTCTGCGACAACGCAAGCGGTGGGGAACACAAAATGCATGAGCCACGCTGGGTGCGTGCTAGAGACAACGAGGGCTAGTGTAGCACAGGTGGGTGATACGCCCTGGAATGTGATGAAATATAGCAAGAAAGTGCTAGGACTTATGGGGTAAAAATAAGTAGAGCAAAGAGAGGGATATCTGGTTCACAGATAAACTCTCCTGCACCTCAAGCTTATTTACCGAAAGAGCCACTAAGCTGGCTTCGACTGTTTAATCAACTGAGTAATCGCTTCGGCTACCTGTTTGCTTTCCCAGTAGCTGCTGTGCGCATTAGCTCCATCCAGGATGGCGAAAGCGGTCTGACTCAGGGTCCTGGCCTCCAGATCAAGTACCAGATCGAGAATCCCCCTTGGAAATGATTCTTTTAAATCTCCAGCCAGGTCAGCGGGGACAAGTATATCCTTGAGGTCAATATATGTGTTATTTTCATCGACCATGCCTGGCAAGATACCTTCCAGCGTGCTGCCAATAGGATCGCCTGGATGAACGAAGTTACGCCAGGGCAATTTGCTTCCTCCCAACTCTTGATGCAGGTTTGTGAGCAGTTGCACCAGGCTGGGTGTGATATCATGGGTGCTGGTCGCATTTCTCGGGTCGCTCTGCGCGTCCGTCGCGGGCGAGGCCACATCCATGAGGCTGAAGAGGCCGATAGGTGCTCCCATCGTGGTAATACTTCCCAGGCGAATGCCTTGCTTCAGGTTATCTTCTTTTCCAGCAACACCATAGATTGCGTCGCGAATCTTGATCACATTGTCGTGGCCGCTTATCCCTTCCTGGTCCCAGCGAGAGCTAAATAGGATATCAAAGAGGATAATTGTCCCCAGGCTGTGTGCCACTAGATGTAGACGATCTTCCGCAGGAGAGTCCTTCAGTTTCGCTATCTCTACCTGCTCAGCTACTTTTTCGACCACCTTGGCGCCAATATTACGGCTGAGGTAAAGCGCGGCATCACCTGCAAATCGCACCAGTCGCTGCAGACGAATATCTTGAAACCAGAGCTTATCCCAGATGCTTGATGCCTGATACCCCTCGCGAAGTTTGTCCTCCTCCGTATTATTCAAGTCGCCCCAATATACGATTAACGGCTTGATGAGGGTAGCCTGCGGATCGATAAGTTTGATGAGATTGTCGGCATAATCGGGTTGAGTCCTCTGGCTGCGTGTATTGACCCCGTGGATGAACAGAACATAATTGTTGGCCATTGATGGGTCCCTCCCTGTACTGGACTGCTAAAATGCTACAAGTAAATCAAATACGCGTATTATTAAGACGCACTTGATGTCAATTGTAGCACATCCGCAATAATCGTTTTTTTATGCGTCGATTTCTATTGAAGGAGGGTTATAAAGATGAATAGACCCTGGACCCTTTGCCATGAATGCCCTTGTTCCATTTATCTGAATGGAGTATGATCTGGCTACATTAGGGAGACGGGGGCGAGGAGTGTTGTAGTCTGGGGCTGGACGGGGGCGACGCAAGCGTCCCACCACCCTTCCACGCCTCTCCCGCCCCTACGGAGACGAGGAGTGTTGTTACCTGGATGGAACAGGACGGGGGCGAGGAGTGGAAGAAAAGCGGGGAATATATGGTGGCAAATAAGGAGCGATTGGATGTGGCGGTGGTGAGGCGCGGGCTGGCGCCGAGCCGCGAACGGGCGCGGGCGCTGATTATGGCCGGACAGGTGTATGTTGGTGACCGGCTGATGGATAAGCCGGGGATGCTGGTGCCGCTCGATGCTGAATGCCGGCTGGCGGAGTCTCCAGAAGAATTGAAGTATGTCAGTCGCGGTGGACTGAAGCTGGAGAAAGCCCTGGATGCCTTCCAACTTAGACCCGAAGGGCTGGTTGCGCTTGATGTGGGCGCTTCGACAGGAGGTTTTACGCATTGTTTGCTGGAATGGGGGGCGCGGCGCGTCTACGCCGTAGATGTTGGACATGGGCAACTGGCGTGGACACTGCGCAATGATCCGCGCGTGGTGGTGATGGAGCATACTAATATCCGCCACCTGAAGTCGCTGCCCGAACCGATTGAGTGCGTTGCCATTGATGTTTCGTTTATCTCTCTGCGGTTGGTATTACCTGCTATTGTGCCGCTGATTACACCTACAGCGTGGGTTGTGGCATTGGTCAAACCGCAATTTGAGGCCGGGAAAGCTGAGGTGGATCGGGGAGCGGGCGTGATCAACGATCCAGCCGTGCATACCCGGGTGCTGGACGAGCTACAAGCATGGATACGGGAGTATACCCCGTTCCAGGTGAAAGGGCTGACCGATTCGCCTATTTACGGGCGCGATGGCAATCGGGAGTTTTTGATTTACCTGGGGTTGGAATAAGAAACGTCGAAGAGAAAAGATATTTGAGGATTGAATAGAGCGGATGCCGCACAGATAGGTGGCGGCTAGGATGGGGCCGATAAATCGGCGATGGGCACGATAAATCGGCCCCTACTGTATGGATTACCCACGTTTGCATACAACTATTTGTTACATCCGCAGCCTCACAAGGATAGAACAAGTATGGTATTATCTGCTATACTTGGGGTAACATATACACTCGTCAAGCGCTCTATGTAGTGTATTTCAGGACTACAGAAAGAGGTGTGTCCATGGCTACTCTACCTATTTTACCTGCTATTACCATACCGGATCAGTTTAACGCCGCGACCGCTTTTTTGGATCGCAACCTAACGGAGGGACGAAGCGCAAAAACTGCGATTTTTTACGAGGGAAAGGCTTATACATATGCGCAGGTCGCGGAATTGAGTAACCGTACCGGGAACGGGCTGCTCGACCTGGGTATTGACATGGAACAGCGCGTCGCACTCCTGCTGCTCGATTCTCCCCAGTTTGCCGCGGCTTTCTTCGGCGCTATCAAAATAGGGGCCGTCGCCGTGCCGATGAATACCTTGTTGCGCCCCAATGACTATGTCTATATGCTCAATGATAGTCGCGCGCACGTCCTGCTGATCCATGCTGCGCTATGGGAGCAAGTAGCGCCAGTTTTCGCAGAGTTTAAGTATCTGCGGCATATCATTGTCGTCGGAACTCCCCCTGAGAGTTCTTCTTTGAGCGCCACGAAAATAGCGCTGCATGACTTTGATGAGTGGGTCAATCATGCTTCGAGCAGCCTGGAAACGGTGGAGACAGGTAAAGACGACAGCGCCTTCTGGTTGTACAGCTCTGGCAGTACCGGCTTCCCCAAGGGCTGTGTTCATTTACAGCACGATATGACCTACTGCACGGAGTATTATGCCAAAGCAGTGCTGGGCATCACCGAAAAAGACATCACGTTCTCTGCCGCCAAGCTCTTCTTTGCGTATGGCCTGGGCAACAACCTGTATTTCCCCTTTGGAGTGGGCGCCAGCGCTGTGCATTATCCTGGGCGACCACTGCCGGAAGATATGTTCAAAGTAGTCGAGCAGCACCGCCCGACGATTTTCTACGGGGTACCCACGCTCTATGCTGGGATGTTAGCGCTGCCCGACGCCGGGAAACGCTTCGATTTTTCCTCTGTGCGCGTCTGCGTCTCCGCGGGTGAAGCGCTGCCCGCTGATATCCTGCGGCGCTTCGAGGATACCTTTCATGTTGAGGTACTGGACGGGATTGGCAGCACAGAGATCTTGCACATCTTCATCAGCAGCCGCGCTGGAGAAATAAGACCAGGCAGCACTGGTAAGGTCGTGCCAGGTTATGAAGCGCTGATTGCCGATGAAAAAGGTCATGCAGTGCCACAGGGGGATATCGGGAACCTCCTCATCAAGGGAGATAGCATCACGGCGTACTACTGGAATAAGCATGAAAAGACCAAAGACGTCATCAATGGTCATTGGATACAGACGGGGGATAAGTATTACCAGGACGAAGATGGCTACTTCTGGTACTGTGGCCGCTCAGATGACATGCTGAAAGTCGGAGGTCAATGGGTCTCTCCTGTGGAGGTCGAGAACGCGTTGATTGCTCACCCGGCTGTACTGGAGACCGCGGTGGTGGGTGATTTCGACTCCGACGAACTGGTCAAACCCAAGGCATACGTTGTACTCAAGGTTGGTTATGAGCCATCGGATGCGCTGGCGGAGGAACTCAAAGTCTTTGTCAAAGGACGGCTTGCACAATTCAAGTATCCACGCTGGATTGTATTTTCGCACGAGCTTCCCAAGACAGCTACCGGGAAAATACAACGTTTTGTTCTGAGAGGCCTCGGTCGCACTGAGCCGCTGGACCCATCGATGATGGTGTAGGAGGGTGCTTACACCTAACGACGGCAGTATAAAGGAATCCAACGAGGATAGAGGACGTAGTCATGCAGCAAGCCTACCGGGTCTTACGGGTCGTCGCGCAAGCGCAGACGATCCGTATTGTACTGATGCTCAGGCCGAGCGAACTGATGCTGAATGAGTTGTACAGCGCCTGTAGCGCTCTCCACACGGAGAACAGCAGCGGTATCAAGGCGGTCGTACTGGATTTCAAATCAGTCTACGAGTCGAACCCCGATCAGGTAGCTATTTCCCCAAACGTCATCCAGCAGGCCACTGCGGCAGTACGAGCGATAGAGTCACCTGTGTTAGCGGTTGTGCGCGGCTCAATATCCGCCGAGGCCAGCGCGCTGATGCAGGTCGCCGACCTCACGCTGGCAGCTCATAACGCTGTGCTGCCGGTAGGCTTAATGGGCGATGAGAATAATGATACCCTGACGGGCGCACAGGCTCTACAGCTGGGGTATGTTACATGGTCCGTCCCTACCAACGCGATCGATGCCGAGATGACACGCATCCTGGATATGCTGCGCGAAAAAAGCGCAGTGGCGCTGCGTCTCACAAAGGCAAGCACACGCATAGGCGCGCATGCCACAGCGGGAGGTGCAGGGGAACAGGCGGCACGTTTGGAAGCGCTCAAGCAGGTCGACGAGTTCTATCTATCAAAGGTAATGAGCACGAATGACGCCGCCGAGGGTTTACAAGCTTTTCTTGAAAAACGTAAGCCGCAGTGGAAAAATTCGTAGAGGAAAGTGCGAAACGGCCTCGTCACCGGGCGACCCAAGGGTCGCCCCTACTTCGCATGCCGGGGAGTGTACGGTGGCAAAGGAACGTTTCTTTCCCTTCACCCGGACATTTCACTCTATCTGTCATTCACCAACAAAATCTCACAAGGAACAAGCATGACGATACACCAGCCCTGGACGGTGCTCTCGCACCAACAAATACTCGATAATCCCCACTTGAAAATACGCTGCGAGCAGGTAGCTGTACCCAACGGCCCCATTATTCCGGACTATTACATTATCGAGAATCGCGGCTGGGTGGGTATTGTCCCGGTAACTGAAGACGGCCATTTCCTCATTAACAGGCAGTATAAACATGGCATAGGGCGCGAGGTGCTGGAGTTTCCTGCCGGCGGCATCGATGATCACGAGGATGATCCCCTGCTGACTGCACAGCGAGAGTTGATGGAGGAGACGGGGTACAGCGTTGAAGACGGGCAGATTGAGCTATTGGCGCACATGTACGCTAATCCGACGGGAGCGCGCACTCTTATCTGGTGGTACCTGGCGCGCAATGTGTGTAAAACGGGAGAGCAGAAGGTTGACCCCGTGGAGGTTATCGAGAATCTGTTTGTTACGCCCAAAGAACTGCTGCAATTGATACACGATGGGAGTTTTGCTGTGCAAGGGCAAATTGCTGCTGCGTATATGGCGCTGGAACGGCTGGGGTATATCACGGTTAAGGTGTAGTGCGCTCGGTACCTGGCAGGCGGGTTTAGACGATGTTACAGGTAAGCCATGGCAAAACACGAACAGGAGACACCCCGCATTTGGAGTGCCTCCTGTTGTACTACTTGCGTCTTGTTTTGAGAACTGTGACGGGTGCTATCACCTGGTTGCCGCTGTCTATTCCTGTCTTGCTTTGCGACCTCGTTGCAATAGCAAGAAGACGAGTAATCCATAGAGCGGGATAAATCCAATGGCCCAACCCAGCCAGGTGGGAATCGCAGGCGGTGCGGTGGCTGTGAGAGGGACGGATGCCTCTCCCCGACCAGCGCTCCCTGTGACGACGATATCCAGGGCCCACTTGCCCTGTACCGTGATCTCCGCGGCTCCCTGTACGCCATTGCGCACGTTGGGATCTGGACTGAGACTGGCTCGCACGGGGGTCGCAGGCACATCTGATGGATCGGGGATCGAGGAGACCTCATAGGTCAGGGTGCCACTTGTTGACTGCTGCGGGGCAATCGCAAAGGGCAGCGCGTAGCTGGCGTGGGCAGGGGACGTGTAGAGGCTGACCGTGAGCGGATAGGGGCCAGCTTGCACCTGCACGACACGCGCCGGTGTGCTGCCGTGGGTGGTGGCGGCGATCGAGTAGATGATCTCTCCTCCGACCGCCAGCAGCGCAAGCACTCCAACAGCGAGCAGCAGAAATTGGAATGGCTTCGCCATCTTTTTTTTACCTTTCCAGGGAGTCGAGCGACTCGCCTACGTTCCGACCGAATATGGTGCCAAGGTAGGTCCCTGCCAACCCCAATAGGAGTGAGGCCAGGGAGCCAGCTATCCCCAATTGCACTGCCAGCGCTACGGGTAAGAGGGGATAGATGAACACGACCGGCAGAGCCCCGCCAAGCTCGGCGGTGAAAACCAGGAAGAGTGTCAGCTTGCTCCGGGACCACTGCTTGCGCCGTGCCCGGTGCATGAATACATCGATCAGTATGGCCACAACGAGAGGAGTGAGGAACCATTGAAGCGCTACGACCGAGGTAAAGGCAGGAGCCTCCCGGTAATTCAAGTGTTCCACGGTGAGCAACCAGTCGGTGGCCGGTTGCACAAAGAGGGCCATGATCCCTGCCAGCACGAGGTAGCAGACACTCACGGCCGTTGCTGCCCAGCGCCAGGGGATGGCATAAGCGGCTGCGACGAGGGTGAAAGCGACCAGCAGGCCTGAGAGCAGCGGGAAGACGCTCAGACTCATGAACCCCAAGTTGATAAAATTCTTGTCCTCAAGGGCATCAAAGAGCAGCAGCGTGAAGAGGCTTAGGACCGTGGCCAAGGCCAGGACCACTCCCAAAGAGGCCGCGCGCCTGGTCCTGATACCGGCCGTGCCAAGTCTGGCAGCCAGGTGCGCGGCTGAGCTCAGCATATAGGCGGCCCCAAGCGCAACGAGTCCCATGCTGGCGATAAACATGATGTGGAAGGGGGCCCAGATGGCGACATCAATGCCATACAGGGCATGCCAGTAGGCATCCAGGGGAAAGGCGACGGCGGCCGTGAGTGCCGTGAAGCCTACAACATACGCACCGAGTGGACCAGAGAAGATCCCCGCAAACCCGACGCTGTACTGCGCGATGAGCGTGTTGCGCCGTGCCCACCAACTCTCGATGAGCACGCTGAGCAAGCCGGAGATGCCACTGAGGGCGACTCCGCTCAACATCATGAGATGAGGTGGGATGAGCGTGCGATCGCGTCCGATATAAGAGTGCCATTGAATATCCCAACTGGTGCCTTCCAGAAAAATGATGGCACCAAGCAGGGCCGTCAGTCCCAGGACCAGGCGCAACGTCGAGACGGCTCGAAGTGAACGTGCCAGCGTTGTTGAGCCAGTGAATCCAGCTATTTCATCAAATGTCTTGGCCATACGCAAAGTTTCCCTTTAGTTCTTGTAGATGATTAAACTCTTGAGTTGGACTGAGACGTCCTTAAATCCGGAAATCCGGGCATGAGGATGCCTTGCTATCGAGACCAGTCACAGAAGTAAGGAGGGACAGGACAATGCTGCTCCGTCTCTAATTGACAATCAGTATAGCTAAATCATGTACGAGAAGTATGGCAAAATTGTTACGATTTATGGGTTCAATGTGTGTCCACAGTCGAATTAAGGCAAGCCGCCAGGACGGGCCAGCGGCTGAAATACTCGGAGAGACGTCAGCTATCATTCCGTAGCAATCGGAAGATGAGCGCTGTTGCAAGGAAGGTAACGACGAGTATGGCAATCCAGCCGGCAAATATAATTTTCAAGATATTATCTTCGCGAATTTCAACTTCCCGTAGGGATCTGCCAGCAAGAACAAAACCTGGGTTTGGCCCATGAAATTGGGTCACCACGATTGCGCTGCGCACGCCGGATTGCGGTGACCAGGTAATTCTATCCTCGCCATGTTGTCTCACATAGTCAAACACTCCAGAGGGAATTGTTGGGGCTTGACCATCTAAAAGAGCCGATGAGGCGATGGGTTTGCCGCTTGCATCAAATACGATGATGTATGGCGCTAAACTTGTGGCAATATCAACCTTCTCTGGTGGCACGACATTTTGAAGCTGCTGACCATCAGCAAGCTTTGCCGCGGTATCTTCAGCCATTTGGATTTGTGGATCATCAGCAGATTGCCTGAGAACCTGTTGGATTGCTGTATAGGTAAGTCCAGATAATCCAGTAACGATGACGGCCATGAGAAGCCAGTATTTTACAATGTTTTTCAATGCGTGTGTACGCTCCTTACGGTGTTATTCATGAAGTCATTCCAAACTTCTCATCGCTAGAATAGTTGATCTCCCGGCTTTTCGCTATGTTCTAAGTGCGATCGATGAATTGCTTGTGTGCTCTCCAATTCCACCCCGCCGGATGATAGTGGTTGTCCAGATAAGCTGTTATATCGTAATGCATACTTTTCATATGTGTCAAAGGTTGGAAGTCCACTTGATATGCAGCGACAAATGGGGCATACTAGAGGGCAGGGAACTTTGCCCCCACTGGAATGGTTAAGCTAAACCTTACAAAAATTTTAAACTTTTCGCATAGCTATTTTATTTTTGAGTTGTAGATTATAATTGTGCGGTGGAAAGGATTAGTCACAGGTCCTCCCGCCGCTACACCGTTTTTTGCAAAGTGAACACTGATGAAAATACTGATTATTGAGGACGAAGCGAATATCGTACAATTGATCCGGCTCTACCTGGAGCAGGCAAACTTCACGGTGATCTCTGCCAGCGACGGTGTGTCTGGACTGGAACTGCACGCGCGCGAACATCCCGACCTGGTGATCCTTGACCTGATGCTGCCCGCTCTTGACGGTATGGAAGTTTGTCGCCGCATCCGCGCCTGGGCTTCTACCCCCATACTTATGCTCACAGCGCGCTCTGGCGAAGATGATCGTATCGCCGGCCTGGAACTGGGGGCAGATGATTACCTGGTAAAACCCTTCAGCCCGCGAGAGGTGGTGAGCCGTGTCAAAGCGATCCTGCGTCGCAGCAGCGGAGAACAAACCAGTGCCCAGGCGAACGAGAGCAAGGAAGCCAAAAATGACGAGGTACGGCGCTTTGAAAAGCTCACAATTTATCTTCCCGAGCGGCGCGTCGAGGTCAATGGGCAGAGAGTGACATTGACAGCCAAAGAGTTCGATTTACTGGCGATGCTTACTTCCGCTCCAGAGCGTGTTTTCACGCGTGAAGGGCTGCTCAACCAGGTCTGGGGGTATACCTATGTGGGCGATGGGCGCACTGTCGATGTGCATATAGGAACGCTGCGCAAGAAAATCGAGGCGGTCAAGGATGCTCCTCATTACATCAAAACCGTCTGGGGAGTGGGTTACAAGTTCTCACTTGAGGAACAGGAGTAGCTAGCATGAGAAGATTTTTCGTGCTCCCCTCAGTTGGTTTGCGCTTGAAACTCGTACTCAGCTACCTCATGGTTGCGCTGGGTGCCATTCTTATCCTGGCTATTGCCGTCTCTTTAGCCATACAAAACTATTTTGCCGGTGCACAAAAAGCTCAATTAAACGCACAGGTAGAGTACCTGGCAGCACAGATTGGTCACCTCTACCGCGCCGAAGGTGAGGATTGGGACAGAATACCATTACAGTATATTCAAACCAGTGTCCCCACCCTGCTCATCATCACAGACCAGAATGAAGTGCCTCTCCTTCAGAGAGGGCCTGCCTCGCTCACGATTAGCGCGGACGATCAATCCACGCTTACACAGGCTCTCAAACTGGCGCTGCAGGGACAGGAGACGGAGGGGCGTCTACAAGGCAGCAATGACAGCAACTCCTTCATGGGCTATTATGTGGCTGAAACGCTCCATTACAATGGGCAGGAGGATGGTCAAATCATCGGGGCGATGGTTGCCGCGTTACCTGAGCGTTACGTACAAGGTTCGCCGCCTTTAGATTTCCTGGTAAACGTCAACCAGGCAATCCTGGTTACCAGTGCGGTCGTGGCTCTCATAGTGATCCTCTTCAGCCTGTTTTTGGCGCGAAGTCTGACACGTCCGCTCGAATCATTGACGTTCGCCGCCGACCAGATGAGACGCGGAGATTATACCACGCGCACTAATCCACCAAAAAGCAAGGATGAACTGGAGCGCTTAGCAGTCACCTTTAACGCCATGGCCGATACCATCGAATCCGACGTGAACGAACTGCATCACCAGGAGCAGTTGCGCCGTGATTTGCTGGCCAACATCACTCACGATCTTGCCACACCTCTTACCGCCATACAAGGCTTTAGCGAGGCGCTAGCGGATGGCGTCATCACGGACGAGGAGGCTCGTCAGGAGACGGCGCAGTTGATTGGACGCGAGGTGCAGCGACTGCGCCGACTGGTGAGCGAGGTGCAGGACATGTCTTCGCTTGAGTCGGGACGCGCCCGGCTTGAGCTTGCTCCGCTTGATTTGCACGCGCTGGTCGATGAGACGCTGGCGGTGATCGAGCCAGAATGCGAGCAGGGAGGCATTACCCTCCGCAATGAAATAGATCCCCAGACAGCGCCTGTACTGGCCGATAGCGACCGCATTACACAGGTGTTACTCAATCTGCTGGACAATGCGCGGCGTCATACACCTGCGGGAGGCACCATTGCCGTCAGTGCTCGACCGGCAGGAAGAATGCTCAGCGTGTATGTCAGCGATAGCGGCACAGGTATCGAGGCAGCTGATCTACCCTATATTTTCGAGCGCTTCTACCGTGTAGACCGTGCCCGCACGGCTTCCGCGGGGGGCAGCGGACTCGGCCTCTCCATCGTCAAAGCTATCATTACGGCTCATGGCGGTAGCATCACTGCGGAAAGTAGTCCCGGGCAAGGAACACGGATATCCTTCAGTTTGCCGTTGGTTACGAGTGGGGCTGAATTGAGCGAGAGTAAACAGGGCTAGTGATAAGCTGCTTCGCCTGCAAAGATGACTCGTTCCCTTTTTTTCGTTTTCGATAGTCATGTGGAGTCACATGCTCCAGCTTGGTAAACACCTTTGAGAAATAATTGGGGTCGTTATATCCGACACTCAAAGCAGCTTCGGTGACAGATGCATTTCCCTGATCCAACAGGTATTTAGCCTCCTCGATTCTGAAAACAACATCAAATCAGAATTCCGACATTTACAGGGCGGCCATCAGTCCGGAACGTCGGCGGCAATAAGATGCACCGTCTGCGATGGCGGGTTGGACAGGGCATCGGCCTGCTCTTCACGCTGCCGGTCAAAGCCAGTCAGCCGATCCCTGTGTTGCCTGAGATGCTCTTCCCAGGAGGGGACGACGAAGTATTCCACAAAGCGGCGCGCTGTCTCGCCATCGCGATAGAGACCCCACTCCACCGCCCCGGTCCGCATCCGCGACCCTCGCACCCATTTCATCGCGTGGAGAAACGCCTGCTCGTTCTCCGGTGCGACGGTGTAAGTAGTCGTCACGAGCACGGGCCTGTCCTCCGGGTCGGACTCGAGCACCAGGTGGGGCTCGGGCCAGTACACCGCCAGGCTGCGGTCGATGCCTCTCGTGTCCAGGAGGGGCCAGAGACGGATGGTCGCTACCCCTGCGGCCATGACCGCCGCTGCGATGAGAAAGGTCACCACCAGTCCCGCCGGCCCGGCCATGAAGCCCCAGATCACGGCGCCGATTGCCTGGGCGCCGAAGAGGACCATCTGATAGACCGCCAGACCGCGAGCGCGCACCCACGCGGGGAGGAAGAGTTGCATCGCGGCATTCATGCAGGAGAGAACGGCAATCCACGCGATCCCTGTCGGTATGAGCACGAGCAGGATCACCACGGCGTTGGGCACCAGCACAAGTGCAACAAGTGCCGCCGCGTAGACGAGGCTGGCGGCAAGCAGCATGGCGTTGCTTGAGAGTTTGGCGCGGATGTGCGGGAGCGTGAATGCGCCAGCAATGGCACCGACGCCCAGCGCGGCGAGCAGCAGCCCATAGCCGTTCGCACCGAGTCCGAGCCGCTGACTCGCGATCAGGGGCAGCAGCGCCCAGAGTGCGCTGGCTGGCACGAGGAACAACGCTGAACGGACCAGGATGCGACGGACCACTGGGGCGAAGCGCACGTAACGCCCCCCAGCCCGCAGCGCCGAGGCGAAGCGCTCGGGGAACTGGGATGACATGCCTGCGGGGGGGTGCCAGACAGCGACCACGAGCCCAAAGACGAGAAATGTAGCTGTGTTGAGGGCGAAGACCGCCCCAACCCCGATCCGCGCGATCAGTACCCCGGCGATCGCCGGGCCGACGGCCCGCGCCAGGTTGACGTTGATCGAGCCGAGGGCGGAGGCGGAGGGTAGCTCGGGACGCGGGACGAGATCGGGGATCAGCGCCTGATAAGCGGGCACGGAGAAGGCCGACCCGGCGCCGAGCAGAAACGTGAGCGTGAGCAGGAGGGCAGGCGGCATCTGGCCTGCGATGGTCAGGATGGTGAGCGCCATCCCCGTAATGACCAGGCACCCCTGGACAATGATGAGGAGCAGACGCCGATCGAACGTATCGGCGAGGACGCCGCCGACGTAGGCCAACAACACGTCTGGCAGCATATCCGCTGTCTGGACCAGCGCGACCAGGAGCGAGGCGTGCGGCTGGTTGACCAACAGCCACTGGGCCCCCACGGTCTGCATCCAGGAGCCGATGTTGCTCACCAGGACCGCGAGCCACAGCGCGCGGAAGATTCCAATGCGCAGTGGTGCCCAGGTCGAGACCGCTTTATCTGACGTACTCATCACGCCTACACGGCGCGCGTCTGGCCGACGCGATAGCCAGGCAGAGTGATGGGCGAACGAGTAACCACATGGTGCTCCATTTCCATTGAGTGTGATTTTCGGCAAAAAGCGGCACTATTCCGCCTCTCGGACAGCCAGGATCGGAACGATTCCTCCGCGTGAATTATACCCCGCTTTCGCGTACATTTCTAACATCGCTAACGAAGCGAGAGGGTTCATTGCCACTTCTGAAATAGGAACACCATCACTTTTGGTGAAATGGAGGACAAGAGCAATCGACTGGGCGAAAGATCGGCGGGCCGTGCCACCCTAATATCGATGAGGTGGGTGTGCCCAGGGTGATGACTTCGACAGCACGCGGAAGAAGATAACCCTTTAAGGCACCACGGCTCGCCATCCCTCATGCTATAATGACGTGTGTAGAAGATCAACAGCAAGAGTTCTAAGATATATTCGAATCGTGGTAAAAAACCTTGGCAGCAACGTGAAATTCAAAGGAGATCAGGATGGCACAGAATTCTCCTCCTAATAACGTGATCTATCCAGCAAACGTATCTCACTTGAGAAAGGCCTGGACCTATACGACGGGAAATGCCATTGAATCTTCGCCAGTCGTTGCCGGTGGGATCATCTATATCGGTTCAAAGGACCACAACCTGTATGCCTTTGCCGCCAGAACCGGCAAGAAGCTCTGGAGCTACACGACGGGAGGCGCCATTTACTCTACACCAACAGTCATTGATGATGTCGTCTATATCGGCTCACAGAATGCAACGCTCTATGCTTTTGAAGCCCGGACAGGTGCTCTGTTGTGGAGCTACACCACAGGCAATGCAATCGAGTCCTCCCCTACTGTCGCGGAAGGGGTGGTGTATGTTGGCTCAACTGACCATACCCTGTATGCTCTGAACGCAGATACCGGTGATATGCTCTGGAGCTACACGACATCGGCAGGTATCCAATCCTCACCAACTGTTGTCACGGGGATCGTCTTTTTCGGCTCATGGGATCACACATTGTATGCCCTTGATGCCAGCACAGGCGCCAGGGTATGGAGCCACACCACCGGGGATCGCATCAGCTCCTCGCCTGCGGTTGCCAATGGGGTCGTCTACTTTGGCTCGCAGGACCATCAACTCTATGCTCTTGATGCCAACACGGGCGAAAAGCTGTGGAGCTACCAGACAGGGAAGATCATCCTCTCTTCGCCTGCAGTCGCCAATGGCATCGTCTACATTGGTTCGCATCACGACACACTCTATGCCCTTGATGCCCGGACAGGGCATGAACGATGGAGCTACAGGACCGGAGGTGCCATTGACTCCTCACCGGTCGTCGCTGATGAAGTCGTCTATGTCGGCTCGCAGGACCACACCTTGTATGCCTTTGCCTCTGTCACAGGTGAAAAACTCTGGAGTTATACGACTGGCGGCGCGATTGACTCCTCGCCGGCCGTTGCCAACGGGATGCTCTATGTTGGCTCGCTGGACGGAACCGTGTATGCGTTCACCAGTGACATATTGTGGAGCTACACGACCGGTGGCAGGGTAGAGTCCTCGCCAGCCGTGGCTGATGGAGTCGTCTATGTCGGCTCACACGACCATCGGATGTATGCCCTGAATGTACTCACTGGTGAGGAATTATGGAACTACCTCACCGGAGACACCATCAACTCCTCACCCACCGTCGTCGACGAGAGAGTCTACATCGGCTCACAGGACCACACGCTCTATGCCCTTGCGGCCAGCACAGGAGGGAAGCTGTGGAGTGCGACCACCGGCGGAAGTATTGTGTCTTCGCCGACGGTGGCCCAGGGGATGGTCTTCGTTGGCTCACACGACCACTCGCTGTATGCATTTGATGTCGACACCGGTGAGCAGTTTTGGAGCTTCACGACCGGTGGTGCGATTGTCTCCTCGCCAGCCGTGGCTGAGAGTGGCGTCTATGTCGGCTCACAGGATCACAAGCTCTATGCCCTGGACGCCTTCGACGGGGTCCAGCGATGGAGCTACGAGACGGGAGACGGCATTCAATCCTCACCCACAGTAGTGAATGGAGTCGTCTATGCAGGTTCGCGTGATCACAAGCTCTATGCCCTGGACACCAACACAGGGAAGGTACTGTGGAGCTACCGGGCTGGAGACATCATTGACTCCTCGCCCGCCGTAGCCGACGGTATTGTCTATGTCGGTTCGCATGATCACCGCCTGTATGCCCTGGATACCAGGACAGGTGACGAGTACTGGAGCTACACTACCGGCGGGATTATTGATTCGTCGCCAACGATAGCAGAGGGCGTCGTCTACATCGGCTCACAGGATCACTCGCTCTATGCGCTGAGCGCTCAGGCTGGCGAGAAGCTCTGGAGCTACGCTACGGGGGGCGGTATCATCTCCTCGCCAGTGGTGGCTGATGGAGTCGTCTACATCGGCTCCAATGATCATAACCTGTACGCGTTCAACCAAACGTCTCTCCAGACGTATCATCGACCATGACGCGCAATGCGTTCTGACAATTTCTTTAACAGGGGATATAATAGATCACAGTAGGATGCACGAAGTGGCGCAATAAGGCCTGCGACTACCACAAAAGGAGCAAATCATCGCTATGCCTCTTGATCACAGCCTGATTGGTCAATCTTCTTCGCCACAAACATTTGAGGTCAAAAGGGAAGCGGTGCACCGCTTTATGGAGGCCACGGAGGACCCCGCATTACAGGATGGCAAGCCATTGGAATATGCGCCCCCTACGTTTCCGACGACTTTTCGAATGCGTATCCCAGGACTTGAAGTAGATTCCACCAGGATGCAACTGCTGCATGGCGAGCAAGAATACAGGTATGCACGCCGCCTGCGTATTGGTGAAAAAGTGACGTGCGTGGTGAGAGTCGTTGATATGCGTGAGCGTTCCGGCCGCAGTGGTCCTATGACGTTCCTGGTATCGGAGATAACAGGGACAGGTAGCGATGGGCAAACGGTATTTACGGGGCGCAGTATTTCCATCATTAAGATAAAGTGAATTTGCTATGAGCCTGAAGGTAAGGCGCTGGTGGCGGTGCCATTGCCTTCTTGACTCGGCTCGATCAGTCGATGGGTGATAAACCAGGACTGGCTGTCAAAGAGCGGCTCGCCAGGTTCGGGCTGCACGCGCACATAGGTGCCGTTGGACAGCAATTCATGTGCGTTGACGGTATCGGCCAGGTTGGTTTGTAGCACACGTTCGCGAATAACTTGACGCAGGACGGGGTCTTCGATGGGAAAGAGGCTCTCGACGCGGTTGTTGAGGTTGCGCTGCATCATATCGGCGCTGCCGAGGTAGATCTCTTCATTGCCATGATTGCCAAAGTAGAAGATACGGCTGTGCTCCAGGAAGCGCCCTACCAGCCCCCTGGCATGGATGTTGTCGCTCACACCGGGAACACCGGGGCGTAGACAGCACATGCCGCGTACAATCAGGTCAATTCTCACGCCTGCCTGCGAAGCGCGATAGAGCGCGTGAATGATTTCGGGGTCGACCAGCGCATTCATTTTGAAGATCAGGCGACCGTCACCATACTCCTGTTGTACCTGAACCTCACGCTCGATACGTTCTATAATACTGCGTCTCAGACCGGTGGGCGCCACCAGCAGCTTGCGGTAGGTGCGCTGGCGCGAATAGCCGGTAAGCAGATTAAAGAGGTCGGTGACATCGGCGCCAATATCGGGACGGCAGGTGAAGAGGCTGAGGTCTTCGTAGATACGCGCGGTGGTAGCGTTGTAGTTGCCCGTTCCGAGATGAACGTAGCAGCGCAAACCATCCTCTTCCTTGCGTACGACCATAGCGGCTTTCGCATGTGTCTTCAATCCTACCACTCCATATACAACGTGTACTCCCGCGCTCTCAAGCGCCCTGGCCCATTCAATATTATTCTCCTCATCGAAACGCGCCTTTAGCTCCACCAGCACTGCGACCTGCTTGCCATTCTCTACCGCCTCCTGCAACATTTTCACTACAGGAGAGTGTGTCCCAACGCGGTACAACGTTTGCTTGATGGCTAAAACCTGGGGATCGTAGGCCGCGGCACGAATAAAATCCACCACAGAATTAAAGCTATCGTAGGGAAGATGCATCAAGATGTCCTGCTGGCGAATATTTGCAAAGAGATTTTGATCCTTGCGCAGTGCCGCAGGCAGGCGCGGCGTAAACGGGAGATCCTTCAAGTCCTGGCGTTCCAAGCCGTACAACTCCATCAGGTCGGCCAGGCCAAGATGACCATCGATGACCGTTAAATCCTCTTCGGTGATCTCCAGATTGTCAAGCAGCAGGCTACGAATGCCCGGCGGCATGGCAGGGTTGACGGTCAGGTTAACCACCGAGCCAAAGCGGCGCTCACGTATACCCTGTTCGATTGCTTCAAGTAGATCGGAGGCCTCGTCCTCCTGCAATTCAATGTCGGCGTCACGTAGTACGCGGAAGGGGTATGACTCCCACACCTCGAAGCCCGGGAAGAGCATACTCAGGTGAGCAGCGATGACCTGCTCGATCCACACGAAGGCGACCGTGTGCGGGCTTTCTGACGAGACAGGGACAGGTACCAGGCGAGGGAGAGTTGGGGGCACTTTCACACGAGCAAAGCGTTTATCATGCACAGGATCAGTAATGACGACCGCCAGGTTCAGGCTGCGGTTGGAGATATGTGGAAAGCGGTGACCAGGATCGACTGCTAACGGCGTCAACACCGGAAAAATCTCGCGCTCAAAATAGGAGAGCATCGCAGCGCGCTGTTCTTTATCGAGTTGTTCATAGTCCAGGATATGAATATGCTGCTCCGTGAGCAAGGGAATAAGATCATGCAGCCAGTAATAATGGACTTCCTGGATAAGAGGGGTCAGCACCTGGCGCACAGCAGCTAATTGCTCTTCAGCGGTTAAGCCGTCCGGGCTGAGAGAGATGACGTGAGCGGCAAGCTGATCTTTGAGGCCCGCCAGGCGGATCATAATATATTCGTCGAGATTTGAGTCGAATATTGAGACAAACTTGACGCGTTCCAACAAGGTATGGCGGCTGTCCTTTGCCTCACCAAAGACGCGGCGGTTGAACTCAATCCAGCTCAGTTCGCGATTTATGTAGAGATCGGGTTGATCGAACTCTTTCGCGGAATGGGCAACTGTCGGGTTTTGATGCATATGCTTTTTATCCATCCTTTGCCTTGCAGATTACGCTTTTATTGTATCACTGCTTAAATTGGGATGGCAAACAAGAGCGAGGCGAGCGTGGGATGTTTCAGCAAATGATGAGGATAGAAAGTGGGCTGCCAGGGAGTCGAACCCTGAACCTTGCGCTTAAGAGGCGCCTGCTCTGCCATTGAGCTAGCAGCCCGGTACAAATGTAGGCACAGAATAGCATATGAATGAATGCGAGTCAAGCGAGATAGGGCGGTTGTCTAGAGTTCGTAGTCTTCTGCCCAACTCACATGTTTTTCCTGATTGTTTTTTGTTAGCGACCGAATGATCGCGTGTCTTCGATCAGATAGTCTGAGGAGGCCTCATATCGCAAACGCCTCCCTTACCTTACTAGATATCAGGAAGCAGGCCAGAATAAAAATGGCAAAAATGAGGCTGACCGCGATATTGCCTATACTTTGTGGATAGAGAGGGTTGGGCCGCGTCAAAAGGAGAATACACGACAGAATGTTGAGTAACTCGATGACCAGTGTGGCCCAAAAGGCCCAGCGTTTGAGCGTCCACAGTGCCCAGGCAAAGAAGAGCGCGGCCAGTGCTGAAACCAGCCACGTAACCGAAAGGACATTTACCGAATCAGCGGAACCACCTAACACATTGACTTTGCCATTTGTGATGACAGCAATAAATGCCAGTATACCTAGCACCAACCATACCAGGCCTTCTACTGCCAGCAGGGCTGCTATAATCGTAACCAGCGCAGGGCGTTTTCGTGGTGCCTCGAATTGGGTATTTAGCATAGTTTCTCCTACATAAAAACAAAGCAAGGGGCTTCAATTATATGTGCCGTCTTTTTGGCCGTACCTGTCAAGTAGGGACCCGGTAGATATATTTTCGTCAGTTCTGGTGGGTAACAGCATTATGCGGCGCGGAAAGGCGTCCGTGTTTTGGTTGCGGGTGGGGAGGTTGAAGGCGGGCGCGAGCGAAATTTTTCTGGGCGCAACGGGCACATTTGTGATAGAGGTGCCAGTGGGTGAGGGTGCGGATTCACCGGTAGAAGTTTGTGGGGAAGATGAGGGTATCATTCGCACAAGGGCCAGGTATTGGTTATTAGCGAGAGGCTGACCGGTTATGGTCTTTTGGGCGGATGGCTGATCTCCTTGTGGCTGCTCAACAGGGAGTTTGCGGGCATAGAGGGCGATGGCGAGAGCTGTCAGGAGGCCGAAGAGGACGATCGCAAGATTCACACCGAAAGGTAGGCTGGGAGTGCTGTTTGCCGGTTGTGATGCTGTGGTCGTTACGATATTGATCTCTTGAACCTGTCCTCTATTTATTGCTAGCGTGGAAAGGTTGTGGGCGCTAAGGTATTGCCTCCAGGTGATGAGTTTGTGTATCCTGGCCTTGTTGGCGGCTATGATAAGCGGGTTGACGGTTGGTTTTGGTTCAGGCAACGAAGCCGGCGGGGGTGGCGGGGGTGGGGCAATGCCGCGGTATTTGTACATGAGGGCGATAACTTTACCCGCCCACAATGGGTAGCTGGTGGTGCCGACGTAGGGGCGCGCGATGGCGTAGACGGTCCCCAGGCCGCGATTGACATAGTTTTCTCTGAGCATGTTGAACCAGTACACAATAGCGGCCGAATAGGAGGGATAGATGGTATAGCCATCGAAGGCCGAGGGGTAGCCGACGCTGCCACGCACACTGCCGGGATTGCGGTCGGCCAGGCCAACGCCCGCTGCGCCGTCGTTGGTCTCGGTCCACCAGACAGCGAGGGCAAAGGCGTCATCAATGCTTGTCTGTCGCGAGACCTGCTCCACGAGTTTGCCTGTACCGACCATTGGGCTACCAAGACGGGCGAAAATAGTGTTGACAGTCGCCGCAGCGATTGTTGGTGAACCAGACACACCAACATCACCCACAGCATGGACGGGCATTGAAGCCTTTCCAATATGTTGAGTTTCCCAGAGCAGGGCAGCGCCAGCGCCAATAAGCAGGATAACTGTACTGAGCATGAACAACTGAAAGAGTTGTTGCAGAGTACGATGCCGGTTGGCTATTGTATCCGCTGGAAACTGCGTGCTCATCATATGTTTTGAACTAATCTCCTGGCTAGTGGACGTTTTAAAAATAAGGCGTATATTACGTCAAATTAGGTACAAAGATGGAAACACAGAGATGTAAATACCTTGAGCAAATACTGAGAATTTATACCGATTGTACCATGTTCATGTCAACATCCACCCATAAGAGGGTTTACAATAGGTAGTATATCCTATAAGCAGTATGCTATACTGGTATGCGCAACGTTTTTTGAGAGGGACGGAGGGTCGTCATAAACTTGCAGCAAGACCCAAAAAATACACAGACTGGCCGACTGGAACCGCACACGCTTTTGATGAGGCGCTATTTGATACTGCGCACGATTGGGCAGGGGGGGATGGGAGCGGTATACCAGGCGCAGGACACAAAACGCCATACCTTTTGTGCGATCAAGGAGATGAGCCTCTCAATGGTGCCGCCTCCAGAGCGCGAGCAAGCCGTGAAAAACTTCTTGACCGAGGCGAAGATGCTGTTGGCCTTGAAGCACTCCAATCTACCCGGCGTCACGGGCTATTTTACCGTGGGGCCGCGGCACTTCCTGGTAATGGAGTATATCGAGGGACTGACCCTTGATGAATACCTGGCGCGTAACAATGCGCCTTTCTCCGAGGCTCGTGTGTCGGATTGGGCACAGCAATTGTGCGATGTATTGACGTATTTGCATAGCCAGCATCCGCCAATTATTTTCCGCGACATTAAGCCGGGCAATATTATGTTGATGCGCGATAA
This sequence comes from Chloroflexota bacterium, assembly GCA_005881495.1. Next base: position 4,197 of record VBHI01000315.1, on the reverse strand, counting down.
TCACGTCAAACTGATTGATTTCGGCATTGCTCGCTTCTTCCGTCACTCCATTTCGCAGGATACACAACTGCTGGGAACACCCGGATATGCACCGCCTGAGCAATATGGCAAAGCACAGACCGATGAACGTTCAGATGTCTATTCGCTGGCAATGACCTTGTTTCAACTAATGACCAATACGCTTTCTGAGAAGGGCTTTGGGCTTACGGATGTCCATTCCATGTATCCAGACATATCGCTTCCCGTGGCGCGAGCGCTGGAGAAAGCCACCGCTCTCGCGCCTAAGGACCGCTACCAGAGTGTCGAAGCGTTCCGGCGCGCACTGTTTAGTGATAACACCTTCCTGTTTGAAAGTGGTGAGCAGGCGGAGACGGCCGAGGAACTGGCGGAACTCTGCGCCCGTTTTTCCGATGAGGCAGCCGATTACTTATTCACAGGTGAGATTGAGACGTGGTTGCAAAAAATCGGCAGTGCGAACCTGGCGCGCCAAACGAGGAATATCCGTGCTCTGCATAGCGATCCCGATGAGGCAGTTGACGAGTTCTTACACGCGGTACTAGGCCCAAATGTGCGTATCCGTACTGGCTCAGGGAAACAGTCAACCGTCACCAGGAGCAGCCCCCCCCGCACTGACATCCCTGTAGCTCCGCCACCTCATCAGAGCGGGGAGTACCGCAATAGCCAGGAATGGACATCGCGCAGGCCATCCCCTGCGATCCGTGTCCCACAAATCGTTGTAGAGCCGCTTACGCTGGATTTTGGAGCGGTGTATCCAGGCATCTCCGGGCCATTGGTACTGGCCATTACGGATACGAGTGGAGTTCACGGCACTGTTGCTACAGACGAGCCGTGGATTCAACTTGATGAAACAAGCTTTGATGGCATCAGCACCCTGATCAACGTACAGGTCAATTCGTCGCTCCTGCGCAGTGCAACGCACTACAGCGGAAGTATTACTGTGATGCCCGACGAGGAGGACGAGGAACAGGACATTACTGTCAAAGTTGAAGTGGATGTGCTGGGCAGAACTGGCGCATATCCCGATTCAGGCATCAACGGACAGAATAGAGCAGCAGCAGCAGGCAATCGTTACCTGGAAGAGGAGGATGAAGCAGCGGTAATGGCAAGCGCCAGCGGCAAACCTATGTCCATGGATCCTCCACAAAACGATGTCGCAAGCATTTCGCCGCGCAACAAAGCGCATTACGAGAAATACTCAGCCAAGTATGGCGAGCAAACCGGCGGTGGAAGTAACGCTGCATATAACGGCTGGGAACCATTGCAGGCTTCTCCCTTACAACGTCAACGGTTACAACGGGGCTTAACCGTATTTTCCTCTTTTATGCTCGCCAGTTTATTCTATACTGTCCTCTCGCAGGTACCCTTCCTGACACATCAATCCCTCCTCCCACCTAATCCGTGGTTTATCGTTGTCCTGCTGGGTATTGTGCCGGCGGCAACACTGGGCGCGCTGGTGGTTAACTGGAGTCGCACATGGGGCATGAGAAATACTATTTACCGAACGTGTACGGGCTTAAGCACAGCATTGCTTGTGCTGACCTTCTGTGAACTTGCCTGGCAGCTCCTGTTTCAAGGGCACGCGCCCGCGCTCCAATTGTTTGTGATGCTGCTGGCGGCCGCTTTGGGCAGCGTTACCGGCATAAGTCCGCTGGTGAGCGCCAGAATAATCAATGGAGTGGACTGGCCATTGAACCGCGCACGCTGGCTGGTGATCGGAGTATGGATAGCATCTGGTGGTCTGCTGGGTTTCCTCCTGACGATTGGTTTCGCATTGAGCATCTTCACTTTCTTTGGCGTCCTGGTGGGAAGCTTGATAGCCCTGGCGCTTGTCATGTGCGTTGACCAGTTGTAATAAGCGGTATAGATGAAAGATAGCGGCATACAATTAATTGTCGTGCCAGGCCCAACAGCCTCGGGCAAAAGCGCGTTAGGTATTGCATTGGCACAGCGTTTTCACGGGGAGATTGTCTCAGCCGATTCGCGCCAGGTCTATCGCGGTCTTGATATTGGGACGGCCAAGGTGACAGCGGAGGAGCGGGCGCTCGTCCCACATCACCTATTGGATGTCGCCGATGTTCAAGAGATCTACACAGTCTCGCAGTTCCAGCAGCAGGCCATCGCCGCGATTAATGACATCGCCGCGCGCGGCTTGCAGCCGTTTCTCGTGGGCGGCTCACCTCACTATATTCAAGCGGTAGTAGACAACCTGGATATCCCTGCTGTCCCCCCCCAACCCGCGCTGCGCGCAGAGCTTGAGGCCCGGCCGCTGGCAGAACTGCTGGCGCAACTGGAGGAACTGGATACGCGAAGCGCGGCTATTATCGACCGCAACAACCGCCGTCGCGTCATTCGTGCCTTGGAGGTGTGCCTGACCTCCGGCAAACCTTTCTCCGAACAGCGGAGAGTTGCGGCACCGCTCTATCGCAGCCTGCTACTGGGCATTCAGTGGCCACGCGAGGAGTTGTACCGGCGAATCGACCGGCGCGTCGATGAACGGATACAATTGGGCATGGTACAGGAGGTGCGCACTCTCCTGGATAATGGAGTCAGCCATGAGCGCCTGGAAGCTCTGGGACTGGAATATCGCTTTATCAGTCGCTGGCTGCGCGGTGAGTTTCCCAGCGAAGAAGCAATGGCTGAACGGCTCAAATTCGCCATCCATGATTTCACGCGAAGACAGCTGACGTGGTTCCGCAAAGATACGAGGATCATGTGGATTGATGGAGGTAATGGAGCGTTCGAGAGAGCGGAGGAGTGGGTGAGGGAGTTTTTACGCGCTGCTATCTAATGATGAGCATCTATTATTCTTCGGATGCTTGAAGAACTCCACGGCGGAAACACCGTTCGATTACTGGCAGGATGGAGATGTAGTTGGAGAGTCGGGTGATGCCAATTCGCTCTCGGTCAGATAGCGCTCCGCAAACAGCCTGATCGCTTCCATGATGTCCACTAATGCCAGCCCCTTCTCCGTCAGGCGATACTCTACACGCGGGGGAATCTCAGCGAAGGCCTGGCGCTGCACAAAGCCGCTCTCTTCGAGCATCTTGAGGCGTTGTGACACCGTCTTGGGGCTGACATTGCCCAACGCTTCCAGCAATTCACCAAAGCGCCGGGGGCCACTTAAGAGAGTGTAGACGAGCATGAGCGTCCACTTATCGCCCAGCAAACGCAAGGCATGACCCATTGGATGCGTCGTACAGGCGCCTGGCTGTTCAGTTGTAAGTGGGTGGTTCGTTGTATTCATAGGTACAGTATAGCATATTTTTCCTCTAAAAAATATCCTTGACAATAGTAACTTTCTCATATATACTTACTTCCATATTAATAATAATAGTATATTGGGAACTAATAGGGTGGCAGTTCCCTTGTGCTGGTGAAGCAAACGATAATGAGTGTCACCCACATTCTTTTGAGGAGAAATGAACGATGAATATTGCACTTTGGGTTGTGCAAATTTTACTGGCTCTGGCGTTTGCGGCGGCTGGTATCGTGAAGGCTACGCAGCCGACTGAAAGGCTGGCTACCAACATGGGATGGGTGGAGGACGTAGCCCCCCGGACCGTGCGCCTTATCGGTATCTTAGAAATACTGGGGGCTATTGGACTGATTCTCCCTGCCGTAACGGGCATCTGGCCGTGGTTAACGCCACTGGCAGCGGCTGGTTTAGTCTTGACGATGGTAGGAGCAATGATTGTCCATGGGCGGCGCGGGGAATTTTCCAGTATTTGGATGAACATTGTCCTCCTGGCATTAGCCGCTTTCGTGCTATTCGGGCGATTTTTTGTTGTTCCTCTTTAAACTGAGCGGTGTCCTTCAGAGTTGTCACCCGCCGGCACGTTTCACTTTATAGCCAAGCTCGGTGAGCCTGGCTATAATTTTGTCGCAGTTGTCGCCCTGGACCTCGATGACGCCGTCTTTTACGGTTCCGCCGGAGCCACAGAGTTTCTTCAATTGTTGCGCAAGGGTTGCGATAGCCTCATTAGAGGCGGGAACGCCGGTGATTACTGTGACTGTTTTGCCGCCGCGATGCTTGCGATCGCGCATAACACGGATGATACCGTCGGCCTTTTTGGGCAGGTTGCTCCCTTGCCCAGCTGAGGATTGATCGCAGCGGCATTGTTTATAGGGCAGTCCACAGCGCGGGCAGGCGTCAATTCTTCCTCCGTCAGTTGAGTA
>VBHI01000397.1 GCA_005881495.1 Chloroflexota bacterium | reverse complement strand
CGACGCCGTGCATTGTTTTACATTGCCCTTCTTTTGTTGCCACATACAGCCGCCACTGTCACTCATTGAGCAATCCGTGCATCACTTTGTATTGATCTTCCTGAGAGAAATCTATCGTGCACTCAGCTTATCACATCTGTTTACTTTTGAATACTTTATTTTCGTGAGTCTCCTTAAGACGCGGCCGCCCGGCCCGCGGTATGTGCCAGGGAGGCGTCGGCAGGCGCCGGGTCAGAAGTCCTTGAACCGGATCACCCACTTGATCACCTTCTTGATCTCCCGCTCGGTTCTCGAGAGCGGCAGCCGTTCGAGGTGGTACACCGAATAGGGGTAGGCCTGGGCGCCGAAACGCTCCTTGAACTGTGCCAGGGAGACCGACCGCCCGGCGTCGCCCAGGTAGTAGTAACGGCAGCCCGCCTTGCACGCGTCCTCGATCGCGAGGCGATAGAGGAGGTCGTTGGCCCGGTACTGCATCAGCTCCTCGTCCATCGCCCCCCGGAAGTCATAGGCGTTGACTCCCTGGAGCACCACTATGGCCGCCGCCGGTCGGCCCTCCACCCGTGCAAGCCAGACGCGGCACCGCTCCCCCAGCAACCTCCCCACGGCCTCGAACTTCTCCCGGGGGTCCCGATGCTTCAGGCGACGAACCGCAAGCCAGTAGGGCTCATGCTGCAGCCTCGCCCATCGAGCGACCTCCTGCTCCAGCAGTTGGTAGAACTCGGGCACCAGCCGGCCCGACGTGCCGCACTCCACGGTGACGCCGAGGCGCTCAGCTCGGCGGGCGGCGGTGCGCTTCGTGCCCCGGAAGCGTTTGGACCAGACCTCCTCCCATCCTCCTTCCAGATCGAGCAGGTGCGCCCGGCCGGGGATGGCGGTGGCACACGCCGGCGCGGCCGCCGCCCACGCCGATGCCAGCAAGGGGTTCGGCCAGACCGATTGAAAGAGGACACGGCGCTGCGCGAGATCGTCGAACACGGCGGCGATTTCCTCGACGTAGGCTCCCCCCGGAGCCAGGAGCCCACCGACCCCGCAGTTGGGTAGGTTCGAAGCCTCGAACGCCACCGCTCCGCCGGCGAAGGACCGCCGGAGGAGGGGGAGGACCAGCCTCCGTCCGTCGGCCGTCTCGTAGAGGCGGCTCGCGTCCTCGAACCCACCCGCGGCGCACATGGCATCCGCCCACGCCGGTGACTGGGTTTCGAGCGCGAGGGGGTCGCTCTGGAGCACCTCCTCCCAGGTGTCCCTCGGGGCAGGGCTGATAGTGTTGACGATCTTGCCGCTGGCACGATTGTCGCGTTGGCTCATGAGCGCCTCCAAATCTCTACTGATCATTCCCTGTTTCATCTCTTTACCCTCCTTCTATGGCAATATCAAATCGAAGCGACAACGAGCGAAATCCATTAAAAGACGACTTTACTAAGAGAATAGTTCCGATTACTCATCTCTGAGAAGATGCTTCCAATACTTTACCTCCTCGCTCGCGTACATACTCGAAAAATGCTAGCATCTCTCTCATCCGTTTGAGGCGAGAGCGGTACAATGACGGTGCGCGGAGGTGATGACGGATGCGCCATGCCTCGTCGATGAGAGGGTGCCAGCGTGCGGGAAGGCGGTCTCGCCAGCGCATGAGGGCCAGAGGTTTCGTGATAATTTCACCGTCTTCAAGCGTTGTCAGAACGCGGCAGAGCGTTGGGACCACCTCCCAGATCCACCCATCGAGCAGGAAGAGGTAGAGATGTTTGGCCTTGTCTGCTAAATAGGTATCGAGATAGTAACGCATCTCCTCCAACACCTCCTCCCATGTCACCTCAAGCGGCAAGGCGGAGCGTTCTGGGCCGCACAGTCGGATGCCTTTATACTTGATTATCCACCATGTCACAGCATTAAGGCCATAGTATCCAGCGGAATAGAACTTACCTTTCCCGCCAAAGTATGGATACGGCGCAATTTCGGCGTCGCTCTTTCCGATATCGTGTAGGGGAACATACAGAATCTCCAAGCGATTGCCAAGGGGATATGCATCGATTAGTTGCGTATGGAAGTGTTTTAATTGCTCAAGTTCATGCCCTGCCCACTCCTCCTGTGTCAGGGCTACAATATCGATGTCGCTTTTCTGCTCTTCAAAGGCACCGAGGGCGATAGAGCCGAAGATGTAGATACCGTAGAAATGAGAGCGCAAAGGTTCAAGGACATGGAGATACGCATCAATGAGTGGTTTAATAGATGTGGGAATGCATTCCTCCATAGAAGTACCCTCCAGCTTTTTTTGGTCACAACACTTTTTTTACCGCGATCCAATACAATTATTATTTGGTCGAAACTCGGGTTCGCCTTATCAAACTTATGGGAGAATCTAATCTTATTTGCAAGATCGCGCCACCAAGACTGATGCCCATCAATATTCCGAGCGTCGCCGTAGGTGACCAACTTCCAGCATATAACAGTATGCCCGCTACGATGGCATCAACGGCAAAACTTAGGGCAAGGGCGAGTATCCACTCTACTACCAGTTCCTCAAGACGAAAGAAACGCACCAGTGCCATGCCTGGACAGACAAAGAGGAACCACAATACTATAAATGGGCGCACTGCTATATCCGTGATCACAAAAGTGACAAGACAAGTAGCGACTGTGGAGAGAACGATGATTGCTGGCCACAACCATGGTAATCGCTTCACAATGTGCTCCTTTCACCTCATTAACTAATGGGCATATTTCAATATTTGTGCATCAGGTTTACTATATATCAATTCAAATTTTCCAGATCTGAGCAAGGCATCTTCTAACCGATCCATTGCCCCGGGTGCCAGTCCTGAAGATAATTCTGCCGCCGCTTTTTGACTGCGTGTGATAATCAGGTATGCGTCAGAAGTCTTTTGGCTTTGTGCAAGCTGGACAATAACGTTAACGTCTTGGGCTGTAATAGCGTTAGAAGGAACATCAGCTAATGATGCATAGCTATATTTCTCAAAATCCTGAAACTGCATCGGACCAACATCCCAGCCTGCAATGAGAAGCGAGTGCGGAGGGGCTATGCTGTAGAGATAATGAGCGCCATCAACCTCGGCATAGGTTATATAATCCATACGTTCATTTCCATAACGGGTGAAAAGAAAACCGCCAAGTAATATCAGGCTTACACCTGCAACTGCTGCTGTCATCTTTCGTGACATTCCAGAGTTAGAGGTAGTGTAAAAGGGGGCGGCGGCGAAAAAAACCATCGGTGGCAACGAAAAGAGATATATACGCAGCAGCATCTCACCGTCGTAGGAGTTCGCCACGATCAGTGAGAAAGGTGCGATTGCCAGTAAGATGTAGCTAACATCGCGATACCTTCTCCGCAGACGAAAAACTGCACCTACAAATGCAAGCCCCCATATAGCAGCAGTCATAACGACACGCATTACGACTATGAAGATATGCTCCGGGCTACCTTGCATCACCCGAGCAGTTACATTTGCCGTAATAGTGTTACTGACCTGACCAAGGTCGCCAGTCACAAAATACAAGTGCCCGACTAAAAAGGCTTGTGTCATAAAAATGATCCATGCGCCAGTCATGAGAGCCATCAAGATGGGCAGCCAGCGTGGAGTGCACCGACGAAAGATAACAAGGGTGGTGACACTCGCCAGCACAAAAAAAGGTGTAAGAGGGTGGCTAAAAACCACGAGTGCGAAGACGAACACAAGGCAAATGAGCAGAGCTATACGTTGCCGTGGCTGGCTAGGTGTGCAGAGCGTATCTGGTGCTGTCAACCACGTATAGAGCCCCTGCACCGGAGGCGAGAAACGCCCCAAATGTTGCCGCAGTGGCCCTGGTATGCGTGGCTGTGCCTCCGTTGTTACTTTAAACCATTTCAACAAGATGGCGATAATAACCAGGTACAAAAAGAAGTTAAAACCTTGAGGTGAAAAATAATCCTGCCCAATCCAATTTGTCAGGTAAAAGAACAATAGCCCAAGCCATACCAGCCGTTTATCGGTTGTGGCCGAGGTAAAGATCATGTAAAGCGGCCCAAGGTAGATCAGGTTAAAGAAAACTGGCGCCCATGCTGCAAGGGGGAGTATATCGTGATATTCAGTAATTCTGGTCACGAAAGCACTTAACACGAAGAAGCCCGGCCAGCTAAAGTAAGCATCTAAACTTGGATCAACCGTGCCGGTGCGCATAATATATTCAGTATATCCCGCGTTCCAGTACACTGCGGTAAAGCGTGGTGCCTCTTCAACGAGGGTCGTTATGCCATACAACATAAAAATCAGCAGGAAAAGGTGGAGCAGGATGATAGGCATCCGCAGCTTAGGTTGCCGCAAGGTCAGACAGAAACTAATCGTCAAGATAACAAGAGCAATGATGATTGAAACTGGTAATACTGAAACCAGGCCGAGGTCTGTCATACGTCCAACATCTACGGAGGGGAGCGAAAGAGACCATAGCACGATGGCAGCAAAAGGAAGCACCACACCGGTAATATCACTCAAATGCGTAACAATATGCGGCTTTATTGGTAGTAGGGATGTCATCCTTAGTGGTAGTACTGATCTCATCCTTTTGCTTGCCTTCTACAAACCCGCTTCGTTTTTTTGGCTGGAGACTGTATGTCCTCTCGCAGAGACCCATAGAACCACATATTTACAGACCCTCTCGTTCTCGCATTGAGGTTTTATCAATGAGACTGGTAGGCACGAGCTTCTTCACCTGACACCAAAACCAAACTACTATGCTGGCAGGGAAAGCGACCCGGTATACGGTGCGTGACATGTACACCGCCTCAACACATAATGCTGCAATCCAGCCGAGGCTCAACCCTGATAGACCGCCGAGTCGTGCACCAAGTGCTGCCGCACCCAATTCAATAAGCATACCAGCCGATACTGGCAGTAGAGCATGTAGTACCCGACCCTGAATACGATATATAGCTACATAGTGGCTTCTGATTATAAATGGGAAAGCTCCCAGCGCTAGGATGCGCAAGCTCCACGTAGCTTGTTCAGCATAGATATGGCCAAACACCCCCAATACCTGACTGGTAGCAAACTGGAATACGAAATTTGCTAAGATAGCCGCCACTGCTCCGAGACCTAATGTCAGGCGAGCTTTACGTGCCAGAATAGCGGGATGAGCAGAACACATTGCGTAGAGTGTAGTCGTAAGTGCAAAAGACACGCTGAAGGTAAAATTTACAAGCATATAGGAGACGTAAAACCAAGCATTCATCGTCGGCGAGAGCAGTATCGTGACCAGCACTGGCAAAACCAAGGATGGTAACTGATACAGCAGATTGAAAATGTGATGCTGTAGCGCAGCAAACCCTAGCATCCGTAGCAATCCCCATTGCGGCAGATATGTCCTTCGCGACCATCCCTTCTTCAATATGACGTAGCCGGTGAGGACTGCCAATGAGAATGCATTACCGATTAACCACGTCGTATAAATCGTCAACCCTACCCTATGCGATAGCCAAAGACTCACCACGAAGAGCGCGGCAAGTTTTGCTACAGCAAAAAAAGTGTTACGCCAGAGTTGCAGCTCACTACGCAGTAGTCCGATTAGCGCCTGGTCAAGAACTAAAGTGATAGCAAAGAGGCTAACCCCCACTGCGAAAAGTAGTATATCTTCGACACTTGCTCTAAGTACTTGGAAGTCAGCCGCCACGAAAGGTGCAACAAGTGCAAATACAACACCAGCGCATCCTCCTACTCCCCCAACTACAATCAAAGCCGCACTGATGAGTGGTCCTTCTTCGCCTGGTCGGCGGGGTAACTCACCAATTAACAGGGTGCCCAATCCCAATATGCAGACCATTCCAAGCAGCATCATAGCTGAGATAGTTGCGGCACCAAGGCCTACGGCCTCTGGCGGGAACCATCTCGCCGCTACCCACCAATACGCGAATCCAAGTACTGATGTTACTACTGTTGTGCCGATTAACGACCCGGCATTGACAAACATAACGATATTTGTCTTAATCCATTCAAATAGCAACGTTC
>VBHI01000396.1 GCA_005881495.1 Chloroflexota bacterium | reverse complement strand
CTCATGACGCTTTTTCTTGAAGGTGGGATACGCTGCTCTGCCTTCAAAGAAGTTGACAAAGGCGCGGTCCAAATGCCGCAGGGCTTGCTGCAAGGGAACAGAGGAAGTATCACGCAACCAGGGATACTGCTCTTTGAGCGCAGGCAGCATGGCTGCAAGATCGTTGTAGTACAGGCTCTTGCCATGTTGGAAATAGGCCGTCTTGCGCGTCGAAAGCCCCCAGTTGTAGACGAAGCGGCAACATCCGAACGTCTGAGCAAGTATCTTCTTCTGCTCATCGGTTGGATAGAATCGGTACTTGTAGGCTCGCTTCTGCATCTACTGGCCTTTCTGATTCTCAAGATACTGCTTGATGACGGAGAGCGGCGCGCCTCCAACTGTCGAAACGAAGTAGCTATTGGTCCAAAGTGTGGGAAGTTTCTGTTTCAAGACAGGAAACTCTTGGCGCAAGAGCCGACTGCTTCGGCCTTTGATGAGGCGTACCAAGCGGTGAATACCAAACTGGGGGTCACACTCGACCAGCAGATGCACATGATCAGGCATTACTTCCAAGCTCAAGACTTCTGCCTGGTGTTCCTGACAGACTTCTCCAATGATCTGGGTGAGCCGTTCCACTATTCCCTCCACCAACACTTTGCGCCGGTATTTGGGACACCAGACGATGTGGTATTTGCAGGAATAGAACACCTTCCGATTGGACTTGTAGGCTATCTTGCTCATAGAGACAGTATACAGCACAAAGCCATATATTGTCAATGGACACTGTCACCCAACCTCCCAAGCCACCTTAAAAGGAACGCACCTTATATCCCTATCGCTGAAGCGAAGGGTTTTACGGCGCGGTTTGATAAAAAAACTGACCTGTAGCCGCACGCAACTGCTGTCTTCAGGACCTGGCTGGACAGTCGAGCGATGTTTCAATTAGTGCGCAGGATAATTATTGCTTTTGCTTCGTAGCCTCCTGCTCTTCGCGGTGCCACTTGCGAGCAAAAACAAACAGTTCGCGGAACGCTCGTGTTATGACTGAGAGTTTGGCACCTGTAGCACGTCCCCCCCTGCGGGGTAAATGGTGTACACCAATCTGGGTATAGGTATAACCTTCCCTCGTAAACTTATACAGAATTTCTGTATTTATCATAGCACCTCGTGTTTCCAGCCGGTGCTCATAGAAGAATTTAGAACGGTAGAGCTTAAAGGCACAATCTACATCGCGTACACGCAGACCAAAAACAAGACGTACCAGCATTTTCCAGCCCCAGGCATTGAGCTTGCGCATCCGCGTATCCTGGCGATCAATGCGATACCCCAGTACCGCATCGTACTCGTCAATGAGAGGGAAGAAACGCTCCAGATCATGTATATCAAACTGACCATCAGAATCCATAAAAAAGGCAAGTTCTTTGCTAATCGACTCGAAGCCACTGACCAGAGCCGCCCCATAACCCTGATTTTCCGGGTGATTGATGAGTCGAACACAGGGGTAGGCAGTAACAATCTCTTCTACAAGGGCTTTCGTCTGATCTTTGCTCCCATCGTTGACAACAATCACCTCGAAATCTTCAAGCCAGTCCGCCAGAGCAGTAACAACTTCCTGCACTGTGCTAGCGATCGCCACTTCCTCGTTATGGGCTGGTAGAATGACTGATAGACTGTATGTAGTACGCACAAGAAGGCCATTTGTCTCGGACTTTTGCTGGATCATTTCTCTGATCTCTTCTATTGTTTGCGGCTCTACGGTATTCACCTCTGCTGAAATGTTTTTCTGACGCTTCTGTGGAGCATTTGCAAATACCCAGAGGCGCATACCAAAGTACGAGACAAGGAGCGTTACTGAGATTGCGCTCAATTTTGAAATATTGGCCCACAGTATATTGCTGCTGATCAGCGGATGAAGTATCCTGGCTACTACCCAGATAGTTATATCATTACAGGCAATACCTATTACGTTGATGATAGCGAAACGCACTACTTCTCCGCCAGTTGTCGAACGCTTTCGTTTAAATGTCCAATATTTGTTCAGGCAGAAACTATTCAAAGCACCAAGCGTATAGGCCAGCGAATTATAGATCAGTAAGAGATTCGCGTTATGGGTTGGGAACTGCCAGAGAAGAATATTCAGTGCGAGTACATCAATAAGTGTATTAAGAATCCCCACCATGCCAAAACGGACAAACTGCCAGACTACGGCATTGCTCCTATCCCCTTGGCGTGTCACTTCCTTTTGGAGCGGTGGTTGTAATTCAACTGCCGTTGGTGTTTCAGACATATTCACCAAAAATAACTCCTATCAGCCCTGCTGAGAATGAAGCACCAGGCACATAGCGACTTTGCAGGGATGGCTAAAGCATTGCACTTACCCAAATACTGGGTATTACTACGATTGAAGACGAACAGGCCTCTTGCAAGTAACCCCATAAGAAAATATAGCCACTCTGTTACTGCTTTTTGTTGAGTTGCGTTTTCTGTAATAGAAAACGTCAGCAGCCTGGAAATCGGGAGTGCGCATCTGGTTCCTCCTTTGAGTCCGCGCACTCCCTTTATTACCCCCTGCTCCTAGACAGTTTTTCTGATAAAATATGAATATGTTAAGCTGTTTCTAACGGGACACTGATTTATTCAGGAGCAATAATGGACACTTTTGATACCCAGGAAACAACTATTACTGACGATCAGAGCGATCGTACGTCTTCCAAACATCCCGATGAAGATACAAACCCACCAGCGCTCACCCCTGGCAGGTTTGCTGGGCTCAAAGCTACTTCTCTGGAGTGGTTCAGAGCCTTTAGAAGTATCTTCCCAATCTATATTGGGGTGCATCTGGCCTTTCTCGTGATAACCTGCCTGGCTCCCCTATATGGTATTCGTGACTTTGCATGGGGTTCTGTACCAATCTATACGCTATGGAATTCGTGGCATCACTGGGACACCGGATACTATCTCATCATTGCAACTCGTGGCTATAATGTGTATAACCATACCGCATTTTTCCCCCTCTATCCCATATTTGAACGAGTTGGTATGGTTTTCACCCATGATAATCCCTTCACGGCTGGTTTGTTTATCTCAAATATAGCTGGATTGGTTATGTTGGTGGTACTCTATCGCCTGGTGAAAGAAGATTTTGACCAGGAGCGAGCTTTTCGTACAGTTCTTTATCTCTCTGTGTTTCCTACTGCCTTCTTCTTTGCGGCCGCTTATAACGAGTCGCTTTTCCTCTGTCTCTCGCTCCTTAGCTTTTATGAGATGCGGCATGGACGCTGGTGGCTGGCTGGTCTCTTTGGTTTTCTCGCGGGCCTGACCCGTCCAGTGGCACTTTTACTCTTGATCCCTTTTTGCTATGAATATCTGCTCCAACACCAGTTTCGCCTCAAAGCTATTCGTTTCGATATCGTCAGTAGCGCACTTATCCCAGCCAGCATAGGTCTCTTTTCACTTTACTGCTATTATCGCTTCAACGATCCACTGGAGTTCTCTCATGCAGAGACATACTGGAACCATGCACTGCATGTCCCCTGGTACGCAATGCTCAAATCAGCATGGGTTATTTATCGCCATGGCGGCTTCCTCAACTTTTATGTGCTGCGTAATCTCACTGACCTCCTGCCAGACCTGCTCTTTCTGGCTTTGATCGTTGGGACTTTTATTGGCCCGTGGAGATTCTCCAGAAATCTCTGGTCCTATTGTTTCTATGCCGTTGCACTCTATATCTTGTTCCAACTCTTCCCGGTCGGCGGCACAGGCCTTTTTCCCCTACAATCGGTCTCGCGCTACCTGTTGGAGGTCTTTCCAGCATTCATTGTGCTAGCGGGTGTCGGCATCAAAAGTCGTACATTCAACATGAGCTATCTGATGGTTTCTGGGGCAGTGCTCTTCTTCTTGCTGTCTCAATTCTTGACAGGTCACTGGGTATTGTAACTCCCCAAATCTTAAGTCGCAATTGAAAGTGAGAGACCACTGAAGATGAAAAAAACCGTATTTTCATCTAAATTCATCCCTCAAATATTTCTTGGTTGCTTATTCCTGATGATGATCTTCACCGTTTTTGTCGCAGCAAACGACTATGGTATCACACCGGACGAAACCCTTCAAAATAGCTATGGACACAGAGTTTTAACATGGTATCAGACCCTCGGTAAGAACAATGGTTTCCTGCACTATGATTCTGAATTATACATGCCCGAGCATGGTCCTTTTTTTGAAGTCATTGTAGCGGTTGCGCAAAAAATATTTGGGCACGAATGGTACACAAGGGCGGTAGTCAATGGCCTTGCAGGGGTCGTTGGAGTATTAGCGATAGCACTTTGTGGCTATGAACTGGGGGGATACTGGTTGGCATTCGTGGCCGGGCTATTCTTATGGTTATACCCACGATTTTTTGGGTCGATCTTTAACAACTCGAAGGACATTCCTTTTGCTACTGCTATGACACTTATCCTCTGGGCTGTGCTTCTGCTGGTCGGTCAATGGAATGATAAACGTAGATACGTCAGAAATAGTATTCTTGTTGGCCTATGTATTGGCATGGCTCTCTCTATTCGGGTAACCGCGGTAATGTGGTATTTCATGCTTTTCTTCATTCCAGCTTTCTGGTGGCTCACAAATCTGCGCAAAACGCTCAACAAAGAACAGGTGATTGCTGCACTCAAAAAGCAAGTTGTCTCAGCGTTGCTCATTGGAGTGGTCTCGTTTCTGACAATGATGGTACTCTGGCCCTATATCTTCCTCGACCCTTTCAAAAATCTCTATCATTCTATTGTAGTTATGCAAAGATATCCATGGAATGGACCAGTCATATTTAACGGAGGTATATATCCAGGTCAAAGGCTTCCCTGGAGCTATATACCCGTATGGCTTGCGATTGGCTCACCCCTCATCATCGTTCTATTCACGCTGCTTGGATTTCTTTTGCCGCTGGGCAGAGCGATAAAAACCAGGATGATAGACCTCCGGGTGGTAGTTGTCTATATGGCACTGCTCGTCCCGGTAGCATTGATGATTGTGCTCCATGCGACGTTGTATGATGGACCAAGGCAATTCTCCTTCCTCATCCCGGTGATGATACTTATCGCTGCTTACGGATTTCTAAGCTTGTGTGACCTTTTATTGCTCAGGCAACAGCGCTTGCCGAGAATACTGTTAGCAGCACTAGTAATTACCACCAGTATCAATTATGTGTTTGTTATTAAAGACATGAGCGATCTGCATCCTTATGAATACACGTATTTTAATGCTCTCGTTGGAGGTGTTTCCGGGGCAAATGGGAAATATGATATCGATTACTGGCGGATATGCAGCAAGCCCGCGGCTCAATGGCTAGCTAGCAATTATCAAAAATTTACGGAGAAGCAGAATCCTACGGTAACGAGTCTTCCTATTTCAGATCAGGTAATGTTGTATCTTCCAAAATCACTCTCTCTGAATGAGGCGAATCCAGATTTTTATGTCGGGTCGATGAAGGATCATTTTGATCAGCTATTTCCAAAATACAGAATCATTCATACCGAAAGCATAGCTGGCCAGATTCCGGCGTGCGTGGTCAAGATGAGGCCCTGAATCTGCCACACAACTTCATTTCCTTTGAGGAAGCACACTGAGCATTCTTGGAAGCAACCAGTGCGTCCTGATCTGAATCGACAAGTCATCTACTCGATAATCCTTGCTAAGGCACTCACACGGAGTGCCAGATGGTCTATCCTCAACGATAACGGGTAGCTGCACCTGCGGTAACCATGAACATGGATTCCCGTATCTCTTTGATGCGCTCTACAGAGTCACGTACCGGAAAGATGGAGGATGAGATCAGCAAATCGGGATCGGTCGCGACAGGATGCCAGAAGACACCTTCGCGATTCACCGTGACTTCCGGTTCGAGTGCGGGGAGTGAAATAGCCATACCCTTGGCGGAGAAGCCGCGGCGTACTAGCGGACGGATAATGTGATCTTCATCGGGAATGCCA
>VBHI01000395.1 GCA_005881495.1 Chloroflexota bacterium | reverse complement strand
GCCTTGCCTTCACGATCAACGAGTTTAAAAAGAGCCTTAACAAGCACTGGTTTGTAGGATTTTGATAAAATACGGCTCTTCGCATAATCAAGGAATTCTTGACGCCACTCGTCGCTTGAGACTGGTTTAGCTTGAAGATTAAGATCTTCCCTTATTTTTTCAATGCGGTCACGTCTCACAAAGTAGTTGCTGCGTTCCCTTACGATTTGGCTGCCGTCTACTTGTAGCTTGCCGCTTTCAATCCATCGACGAAGCGTATTTGGGTCGATACGCAGAGCATAACCTAAGGCATTGACTGATATTACTGATCTCGGCGGAAGCAAGTAAAGTATGTTAAAATAGGAGGCATGGGAGCACCAAAGAAAGCCGATTGGCGAGAAGAGCGGCGCAAACGCGCTTGGAACCTGAAAGAACAAGGGTGGCGACAAAAGGATATTGCAGCGGCCCTGGGGGTGAGTGAAGGAGCCGTGAGTCAATGGCTCAAACGAGGGCGAGCAGGAGGTCTCGAAGCCCTGAAAGCACATCCCCCCAAGGGAGTGCAGCCGCGATTGAGCCCTGAGCAAAAGGCGCAGATCCCGGCATTGTTAGCGAAGGGGGCTGAAGCCTATGGTTTTCGCGGAGAGGTGTGGACCGCCAGTCGCGTGGCAGTCGTTATCGAGCGCACCTTTGGCGTGCACTATCATCGCGATCATGTCGGGCGGTTGCTGCGAGAGGCAGGCTGGAGTCGACAGCAGCCCATCGAGCGAGCCACCCAACGCAACGAAGAAGCCATCAAACAGTGGTCGGAAGAACGTTGGCCGGAAATTAAAAAAAAGCCGAGCAGGACAAAGCTACCATCGTCTGGGTAGACGAAGCCGGCTTTTATCTGTTGCCGATGGCGGTGCGCACCTGGGCGCCACAGGGACACACACCAATTCTGCGAGTGCCGTTGACGCGCGATCATCTCTCGGCCATCAGCGGCATCACTTTCGATGGGCGATTGTTTATGCAAGTGCGTCCTGCCTCCTATGATGCCGCAGCCGTCGTGGGTTTCCTGCGCGTGCTCCTGCGCAAGATTTCGGGCAAACTGGTGGTGATCTGGGATGGCTCGCCGATCCATCGCGGGCACGAGATCAAAGACTTTCTCAGGCGCGGGGCGGCCAAGCGCTTGCATCTGGAACAACTGCCGGGTTACGCCCCTGATCTGAACCCAGATGAAGGCATCTGGAATTATCTCAAGCGGGTGGAGTTGGGCAATGTCTGTTGTTACGATCTCGATCAGTTGTATCGCAAACTCATTCAAGCCAAAGAACGCTTGCGACATAAAAAGGAGATCATCAAAAGCTGCTCCCGTCAGTGTGGCTACTTGCTTTAGTTTCTTATCGCGAGGTCAGTAAGCAGAGGAGTCGCCCCCTTTGCTCGGCTTCAAAACCGTGCGTGTATCTTTCGATACACACGGCTCCTCAGTTCTACAGTCATTTTTCATTGACACTTGTCTTTGACAACTTTGAGTGCCTTTCATCATGGCAGTGCCGATGGAGAGCGAATTTATTACTCAATTCTTCTCCGCCTCCTTCACTTTTCGGAGTGATATGATCGATCTCTATCTGATCTCCGTCTCTGAAGGTGAGTTCACACCACCTGCATTTCCCTTGTTGTTTCCGTAGCAGCTTTGCGAGTTGACCTTTCGTCATTGGGTGGTTTGCGAGTCGTTGGCTCCAATAGAGGAGATTTCCATCATATGGGCTTGCTGCACCTTTTACTTTTACGTGCCTTTTGATAGCAGTGTCTCTGTGGTTGTTGAGTTTGAGTTGCTCATCCCCGAACACCCATTGGCGTTTTCCAACGGATTTCCAGTATTTCTTTGCTCTCCAGTGCACGTTTTTCTGCGGGTGCCGAAATTTTACCCATGATTGGAGCATGTAATACATCCCATAATCGCATGTATTATAGGTATCCTTGGACACTACCGTTTGATAGTATCTGGACCATCCTGCGATCTTAGGATTCAGTTCTGCTATGAGTTTTTCCTGGGGGCCTCCTCTCAGTGCATGAATGGTTTGACTGATTTCTCGAAGATGTTGTTTGACTTTTTCTTTGCTCGGTTTTATGAGGGTTTTGAAGCCAATCAGTTTTCCGCTCTTATGTTTTCCCGCATGAGTTTTTCCAACGGGAAACTGTCGGATTGTAAAGCCGAGAAAGTTGAAGCCTACCTGTCCTTCTACTGCTTTAAGCGTGTGCGTAATCTTGGTTTTGCTGGCTTTTAATTCCAGTCCAACACCTTGTAGCCATTGGGTGGCTATTTCCTGGGCTTTTTTGATTCCTTCCAGAGTGGGATGTAAAACCACAAAGTCATCAGCGTACCTGATGACTTGGGGAATTTCTTCCTTTGGTCTGAACGCTTGCTTTATGGCTGTTTCTAACCCATGTAACGCAATGTTCGCCAGCAACGGCGAGATCACGCCTCCCTGGGGGGTTCCAGATGGCGTTTCTGTAAACACCTCGTTATCAATTGCTCCCGCTTGTAGCCATGATTTGATCGCTTGTTTTAGTTGCGGATATGTTGAGAGCTTTTTCACTAGCTCTTCATGCCGGATGTTGTCAAAACACCCCTTAATATCCGCGTCCAATACATATTTATCTTTCTTGCTGATGCTGCAAAAGATAGCTTCAATGGCATCGTGGGTGGAGCGACCTGGACGAAATCCATAGCTATTTATCTCGAACTTTGCCTCCCATTCTGGTTCAAGCGCGAGCTTTGTGAGCATTTGTCGTGCGCGTTCCGCGAGAGTGGGAATGCCTAATGGCCTCCTTTCATTTTTACCCGGTTTGGGGATGTAGATCCTGCGTACCGGAGGGGATTTCTTCGGCCAATTTTTGGGAGCAATCTGTTCGACCAACCTTAGTCTCTCGGCTGGTTGAAGGGATTTTATTCCATCAATCCCTGCCGTCTTTTTCCCTTGGTTATCCTGTGTAACTCTTCTGACTGCTAATGTTTGTGCTGCTTTGGATTTGAGCAAGAGTTTTTGCAGTTTCTGAACTGCTCTGTGGTTGCCTTGTTGACTTGCTCGGAAAATGCGCTTTTGGATGCGGAAACAATGTTTCTCTAGCTTGCGCCAGGGGATGTTGTTCCAAGCCTCACTCGCAAGGTCCAGGGTATTCTGGGCCTTGGGTGCTTTCCTATCATTCATCTTACTTGTGCCTTTTCCTTCTGTAGAACCGTGTTCACGTCAGCGTATCCTGGTCATTACACCAGGCATTAGCTTCTTGAACAATCTTTCCAATGGGTGCATGCGGTTGGCACCTACTCATAGTATCGACCGCCTATGAGAGCATTCCATTGGTTTCACCGTTCCTGCTCCTCGTTTTACGTTACTTTAGGTCGGCACTATCCACCGATGGATATCTAGGGTGATGAGAGTAACGGACGTAATTTACTCTCCAATCCATATTCCCTTTTTGGGCAAGCCTTTCAGTCTGCGTAGGCTTGTTCTTCATGACGATGGTTCGTTTGTGCCTTCGATTTACTCGTCTTGTGAGGCGAGCTTCTAACCATGGTAACTTGCTAGAAGATACTGGTATATCAGACTTATACTTTTTCCCCATTTAAGCCCGCTTTGAGGATTGATGGCCAGTCGCTACCTCAGGGCTTATGCTGTTCCCTCATCACCAGAGGGGAGAGGAATTGCGCCTCTCATCAAGGAACAAGTTGTCTAGCTTTCGCTAGTTCGTCATCCTTCGATTTGCACCGATTTCGACGAAACGGGTCGCACACGTCCGTTGAAGCCTCTGAGTAGTCCCAAAGACCCAACTGGACGGCAGGTTGGACTACGGCCAACCCATATTGCTTCTTCCATTCCTCATGTCGCCACAAAAGCCTCGTTTTGACCTCGCCCTTGTTTTTGCAGGCTGCCAGTTCGGTATCCCCAAACCGTCTGGCGAGATTCAGAGCGGCGTTGTGATCAGCGTGATCCCGATGCCCACAGAGAATGCATTTGAACGTCTGCTGGTCAGGTCGATTGGCTCGATCTGGATAGTGGCAACGATGGCACTCCTGTGACGAGTAGGCGGCTTTGACAGTATGAGCTGCCATCCCGCGTTTGGCAGTCGCCCAGGCAATCTGTTCCGGGATGTGTGCCAGATTGGAAGCGTACAAGTAGGCGTTCATGGAGCGTGCTTTGAAGCGCATGGAGGCGACCGAGAGATCCTCGTAGATGATGCGAGCGTTGGGGTGATCCGCGATCATCTGGTTGACTGCCCGATTGATCTCCTGGCGCACATGGCGGCCGAGCCGTTGACCACTCGCACTGCTCGTGGAAGGGAGCTTTTCCACGCCCTTCTTCTTGAGACAGGCACGTAACCTGGCCTTTCTTCGGCGCTTTTCCCGGTCGCGTGTGTGCCGCCGAGCCAGCTTGCCATGAAAACTCCCATACTTTTTTCCTGTTGAGGTGGTGATGAAGTTCGCGATGCCCACATCCACGCCGACTTTTTGGGCTGAGGACTCAGTTTCGACTGGAACGTCCAGATCGAAACTCAGGGTGAGCCACCAGACCCCTTTGCGCTTGTGGAGCGTCGTGGAGGTGTTGAGGGTGCGCCCTTGGAGGGCTTTTTTATGATAGGGAGCGAGTTTGACAGGGATGTGGAGGGGATTCCCTTTGTCCAGGGTGGAAATGCGAAGCCAGTAGTCGAACGTCGAGTCCTCTGATTGCTCCACCGCCACCACGTTGGCATTGGCTTGAATAGCTGGGACACGCAGTTCTGGCAGATTCCATTCTTTCCAGGTTGGTTCTATCCGCTTGGGGTCAAGGGGCATTCCCGATGCCGTGGCTTTAGTCTTGGCCTCCGCGTAATCAGCCAGGTCTTCCAGGTAGGCATCGTAGGCGGCTTGCCGATTGGTGCGCCAAGACTTGGCGATGCCTGCCGCTTGCTGCATAGCCACCCGATGCAAGCGATCGGAGAGGACTGTGGCAAAAACGGGATCAGCGTACTTGTCAGGGAGAGTTTCCTGGGTGCAAAACAGCGCCACATACTGCTGGCACAGAGGCAGATAAACTTCCAGAAGCTGATCTAACGCCGCGAGCTTGCCAGGATTCGCTGCGATCAGACGAATAGGCGTCACGGCACAGGTGATGGTCTGCTTCGTCCTCTTTTTGCGTTTGCGTTTCTTCTGGCCCTGGTCGTTAGCTCTCTCTGGTTTGTGGCTCATGCGTCGTCCCATTCTGCTGCAAGGCAGCCAGCACGAGTGCGGTTTTTCTTTTCGCCCGTCTGCGTCCATACAACCGGGCGGCGAATGATGTGATAATCGCGACGAAATCGCCCATCAAATCATCCTCCACTGTGTCCGCCGTATTGACGACCACCAGTTCTCGCTCCTGCATGGCGAGCAAGGTTTGGATGTAAGCAACGCCAAAACGAGATGCTCGATCCTTGTGCTCTACCACAATCCGGCTGATTTGGGGATTGGCAAGCAGGGCCAGGAACTTGGGGCGCTGATCATTGATCCCGCTGCCACATTCTTTCACCACTTTGCCGACCGACCAGCCTTGCGCATTGCACCAACTCATCAATCGTTGCGCTTGCGTCTCCAGGTTCGTTTTGTTCTCACTCGAAGACACGCGCGCGTAGATGGCGACGAGCTGCTGTTTCGGTGGCGCTGCAACCATCTGCTCGACTGGCGGATTGATGATCACCGTGCCAGTAGGCAGTTGGTAGCCATCAATCTGGCCCCGTTTCCACATGCGCCAGGCTGTGTTGTAGTGAATCCCGATTTGCTTGGCATAACTCGACAACTTCATCTATGTAAGTAGACAATTCTTGCTTGGGTTTTGCAAGAGATGGTTATATTTTGTGAGAATTTGTGGCAAAAGATGGCAGCTTTTCACCATACTACTGAAGGATATACCGCCGTGCTCGTACGGGCCATTCAAACGTACGCTCCATCCATTGTACTCCTTGGCTCAACCGCAGATGGACGCGACCTGGCCCCCCGCGTAGCAG
>VBHI01000314.1 GCA_005881495.1 Chloroflexota bacterium | reverse complement strand
GTCTTCTTCATCTGCACAGGAAACGTCAAATATCAGATACCGCGAGCGCTGGCCGACCGCATGGATATCATCGACCTTCCTGGCTATATGTTTGAAGAGAAAGTCGCTATTGGTATACGGCACCTCTTGCCCAAGGTGTTGACAGAGCACGGGCTGACCCCTGAACAGGTGAAAATCCCGCAGTCTGTTATGCAACATATCGTCTCAGATTACACGCGAGAGGCCGGTGTACGCAATCTCGAACGCCAACTGGCGACGATCTGCCGCAAAGCAGCACGTCGTATCATTGAGAATCCAAAAACGTATCTCCGCATAACAACGAACAGCCTGGAGCAATACCTGGGACCCCCTCGTTACACGCTCACGCCCACCACGCAAAAAACACAGATAGGCGTAGCAATGGGTTTAGCCGTTACCGAATACGGAGGTATTTTGCTTCCGGTAGAGGTCGTCACCCTGGTAGGAAAGGGCGATTTATTGATTACAGGCCAGCTGGGTGATGTAATGCGCGAATCAGCGGTGGCCTCGCTGACCTATGTACGCTCACGCGCAAAATGGCTGGGGATTGACCCAAATTTTCAAGAAACCACCGACCTGCACATTCATCTCCCTGAAAATGCTATTCCCAAGGACGGCCCCTCTGCGGGTATTACCATTGCGCTGGCACTCATTTCGGCGATTACCAGGAAACCTATACGTGCGAGTGTCGCTATGACCGGTGAAATTACCCTGCACGGGCGCGTACTAGGAGTGGGAGGACTGAAAGAGAAGGTGCTGGCAGCCTACCAAGCGAACATTCACCACCTGTTCGTTCCCGCGGAAAACAAGAAAGACATGGCGGAAGTACCAGTTAAAATCCAACGGCGTATACGTTTTACCTTTGTAGATACAATGGACCAGGTCATCGAAGGTGCCCTACATGGCGCTCCTCCCATGGAAACCGAGAGTGAAAACCAGAAGGGGCAGGCACCATCCGAACCTAACCCATTGAATAATGACCAACGCACTGGTAACCGGGACCAACTGCGTCGCACTGGTTTTACTGTCAATGAACTACCCGAGGGAGATACAGATGAACAGGAGCCTTCTCCAATAATTATTCCTCAGGTGGATCGCGTTGCGCGTGATTCTTATCCAAATTTACGCGCAAAGGAAACCGATACGCGAAACCGCTAAGAAAATGGTGATTTTACCGTTTCTTATGTGAACTGGATAGTTCACAAAAATAACCTTTAAGAGTATACTACGTATTACATAAGTAGAGGCAGTTGTGAAACCTGCATTTCAATGCTCAGGCTTCTACGCTATTGTATTACCAAATGTCGAAGGACACACCTTTTACTACGATGGTCTTATACTAAGCAGAAACGAGGGATACTTACATGAGTTGGAATCCTAACCAGGGGCAAGACCCCAATCAGCCAGGCCAGTATGGTGGCTACACTCCGCCACCGTCACAACCCCAGCCAACCGATCCTTACAGCGGCCCGCAAGCAGGCCAGCAGGCGGGATACGGACAGCAGGGCGGCTATGGACAGCAGCAAAGCGGTCAGCAATACGGTGGATATCAGCCGCCACAAGGTGGTTATCAGCAACCTGGATATCAGCCGCCACAAGGTGGTTATCAACAGGGACCATATGGAGCGCCTCCATCTGGGGCCCAGAGCCCGCTTGGACCTTCCTCTATGGGCATGCAACCCAATGTTGCAGCAGGCCTGAGCTATGTTTTCGGCTGGGTGACAGGCCTCATTTTCTTCTTAGTGGAGAAGCAGAATCGTTTTGTGCGCTTCCACGCGATGCAGTCGATCCTGTTCTTTGGCGGCCTGACCGTAATCAATATTATTCTCAATGTCATCGGCAATTTCGGTGTTCTATGGTATCTTACGTTCCTCCTTGGTTGGGTTGTGGGAATTGTAGGACTGGTGGGCTGGATCGTACTAATGATCAACGGCTTCCAGGGCAAATACTTCAAGTTGCCCATCGTTGGCGATTATGCTGAGAAATATGCGAACCAGGGTGTTGCAGGCATGTAAGCCGGGCAATGCCTCCCTGAGAGGGGGCCTAATGGAAGAGACTTCTACACATTTAATAGATTTGTGTGTAGAAGTCTCTTCCTTCATAGAAGAAAGGTGGATACGAACATGAGTTGGAATCCTAACCAGGGGCAAGACCCCAATCAGCCCAACCAGTATGGCGGCTATGCTCCACCGCAACAAGGCACACCTGGTGAAGGACAACCACCATATGGGCAGCCAGGCAGCTACCAGCAACCGGGGCAACAGCCAGGGTATCAGCAACCGGGGTATCAACAGCCGGGGTATCAGCAACCGGGTGGATATCAACAACCGGGATATCAACAAGGTGGCTATGGGCAGCAGCCGCCCTATGGCGCGCCTCCTAGAGTCAGCCCGCTTGGTCCTAGCTCAATAGGTATGGACCCGACTATCTCCGCTGGGCTGGGCTACCTGATCCCGCTCGTTGGGCTCATTTTCTTCTTTATTGAGAAGCAGAATCGCTTTGTACGTTTCCATACGTTGCAATCAGTACTGCTGGCCGTCAGCGGATTCGTGCTATTCTTCGTGCTCTTTTTTGTCGGTATTGCTCTGGCTTTCGTAAGCAGCAACCTGGGAGGTTTGATTCTTGTCCTGGGCTACACCGTGATCCCGATTGGATTGTTCGTAGGCTGGCTGATAGCCATAATCAACGCTTTCCAGGGTAAAATCTTTAAGTTGCCGTTGATTGGCGACCTGGCCGAGCGATGGTCCGGTTCGGGGATTACTGCTATGTAATGTCCTGGGCGCGATTATGAAGATCAATTGTAACTGCCCAGGAGGGGTTGCGTGGGCTGGTAAAATGAGAGATATGAACGTAACGGAGGAGACTCTTTATGGAGACATCTGCTGCTCGCCTAGACTTACCTATGATTCTCTATTTGAACAGATCGGATATTGTTCAATCAGGCGGCAGCACTTCTCAGCTCTATATAGATGCAGTATTCCACGCTCTATCTCTTCATGCTTGTAATGAGGTTGTTCAGCCTCTCAAACCCTACTTACGAGTCGAAGGAGAAAGGAGTCATGTCGCAGATCGCATCATTGCTATGCCGGCTTACCTGGGTGGAGAAACGCCTATTTCAGGCTTAAAGTGGGTCGGGAGCAAACATGATAATCCGTCGCATCTTGGATTAGAGCGGGCCAGTGCACTCATTATATTGAATGATCCGCAAACCAACTACCCTATCGCTGTTATGGAAGCCGGCCTCATCAGTGGTATGCGAACAGCAGCAGTTACGGCTCTCGCCGCACGCTACTTAGCTAAGAAGGGATTTCATCACCTGACTTGCATTGGCTGCGGGTTTATTGCTCAGATGCACCTGCTTACGCTTCTTGAGCAGTTTTCATCAATCACTACAGTTCAACTTTTCGATCTTAACCCGGATGCCTCTGAGCATTTGAAAGCTGAGATACAAAAGCGTTTTCCTTCAGTAGCGTTTTGCGTAATGGCGTCAGCGGAAGAGGCAGTGAAAGCGGGAGAAGTAGTAGTTGCTAGTACAGTCACAGAGAGCCCTTACATTCAATACGAATGGTTATGCAAGGGCACATTTCTCAGTAACATTTCTATTATGGATGTTTACAAGGATGTCTTCCTCAAGGTTGACAAGGTTGTTGTAGATGATTGGGACCAATGCAACCGAGAGAAGAAGGTCATTAACCAGTTAGTATTGGAAGGGCGCTTTTCTCGCAAGCAGCTTTATGCTGAACTAGGCGAGATTCTTATCGGTTCTCGATCAGGGCGGGAGTCTGACGAGGAAATTATTCTTCTCAACCCTATGGGAATAGCTATTGAGGATATAGCTTGCGCTCAGGCTATTTATCGAAGAGCCCTGGCCAATGACGTTGGCACCTGGTTGAGCCTCTATTGAGACAACAAAGCATACCCATCAAAAACGGATCATTTCAAAAATAAAGCCGTAGAGTAGGGGGGTGTTATTAGCCTGATCAAAGAAGACACAAAGGCAGTATCTAGTATATATGGTGTAGGATGAAAAGGAGTATCGATGAGAAATGCCAATAAAACGATGAATACACAAGAATATTTACGCCTAATCGGCGTGCCAGATCTTCCCCCACTCACAAGCCCATTTGATCCCGGTTATGACCCGGTTACGCTCGAGAGCCATTTAGATCAGAGCGCTCATCTCATGGCTTCCCTGAAAATTTCGATGGCGTGTTGGATAATTGCCGATGAAGGAGCGACTCGGCGAAAAATCGGAGCAGCTCGAACGCATAAAGTGCCTGTAGTCACGGGAGGGGGTCCTTTTGAGATAGCTGTAGCCCAGGGACAGCTTGCGACTTATCTCGACTTATGTGCTGACCTGGGCGTAACACGGATCGAAGGCGGTGAAAGCTTCACTTCGTTATCGGTCGACCCGCGAACGGTTGTAAAGATGGCACATGAGCGCGGATTAGCTGTCCAGTTCGAGGTAGGGAAGAAACACGAAGGTCCTTTTACCTGGAAGACGCTCAACGAACAGATTGCACTTGGACAGACCTGGCTTAACGCAGGAGCTGAAAAACTCGTTATCGAAGCTCGTGAGAGTGCATGCGGAGTTGGAATGTTCGACGACAATGGAATATTCAATCCACACTTTGCGGATCGACTTGTAGAAGCGTTCGGGCTTGATGTTATCATATTCGAGGCTCCTAATAAATCAAGTCAATTCGGACTACTCAAATATTTTGGGCAGAAGGTTCAACTTGGTAATGTGCGTCTAGAAGAGCTACTACGTGTCGAGATCTTTCGACGTGGTCTTCATTCAGATGCATTCGAAATACCTAACTTACGGCCTGCTTACTTTGGATCAAGTACAGCCTTGCTGAAATAATGCAGGAGTCCGGATGTTCTTAAAAAGAGGCTCTTTGCGATAGTATATACTCCCGCGTTATTTCTACGTCCTTGTATTAGTATATTATAGAGAGGTGTTGCACAATCAGTGAAGACGGTCATTATTGATTGCTGGCCGGTGGACATACAAGCGTACAAATATAGCCATGCAATTGTAGCGGTCGATGTCATTAGAGCGACAACAACAGCTGTAACAGCCGTTGCTCTCGGGCGAAGGTGTTTTCTCATTCCATCACTCGAAGCCATAGCCCCGTTAGCTGCGAAATTGATCAACCCGTTGCTGGCTGGAGAGATCAACGGAGATATGCCTGCCGGTTTTGATATGAATAATAGTCCTACCGACCTGCAGTCTCGCACTGATATTCATCGTCCGATTCTCCTTCTTTCTACCTCAGGCACCAGGCTCATCTGTGAAACTAAAGGAGCGGGAGACGCGTATGTTGCCTGCCTTCGAAATTATAAAGCCCAGGCGGCTCACTTAGCAGCTCACCATTCGAGGGTCGCTGTGATTGGCGCCGGGTCGAGAGGGGAGTTTCGTGAAGAGGATCAGATGTGCTGTGCCTGGATTGCGGAGAGTCTTTTTGAAGCTAACTACCAGCCACAAGATGCGAGAACAGCTGCTATCGTAGAGCGCTGGAAAGGTGTCCCCATCCAAGAGATCGTCAATGGAGCGAGTGCTAAATATCTCAATGATAGCGGACAACGGAAAGATCTTGAGTTCATCCTAACACATATCAATGACCTGAACGAGGTCTATCGCTTTGAACAAGATCAGGTGGTAAGAGAACCTCTTGGTTCTGGAAGAGGTGTAGCCTCTAACTTTAGAGGGTGCAGCACGTAGTATATAATGGACGTGATAAACCAGAGAGAAGGATATACTACAATGGGACAGGATAAAAACGCAGAGAACGAATATAGAACCGGTTATGGTGGCTACGGTCGTTACACCACACCGCAGCAGCCGGGCGATACCCCCGGTGGTCCACAGTATGGACAGCAAGGTGGCCAGAGTGGCACTCAACAGGGCAGCCAACAACAGCAGGGAGGCTCTCAGCAGTATCAACAGTCCTCCTATGGTCAGCAGTTCCAGCAACAGGAGTACAAGGATAGCACCTATCAGCCGCCAAGCAGCGCAGTTCCGACGATGAGCGCCTATGGGCCGACTACGACACCTTTGAGCGCTAGAACTGAAGCCATCCTGGGTTATGCGCTGTGGTGGCTCGGCGCCCTGGTATTCTTCGTGATTGAAAGAAAGAATCGTTTCGTCCGTTTTCACGCTGCACAGTCGTTCATCTTTTTTGGCGGCATTTCTCTGTTATGGGGAGTTTTGCATCTGATCGGCATTGTTCCCCTGCTTGGCGTTCTTCTAAGTATTCCCCTCTCTTTTATCAGCACAGTCATTACGGTCGTTGCTGTTGTCGCCTGGCTTTTCTTGATGTTCCAGATGTATCGCGGCAAAAATTTCAGAATACCCATCGTCAGCGGTTACGCGGATAGCCTTGTCGATAGATTTACTTCAAAGAAGAAGAAGAGTACCAATTAGCAGCACAGTAGCCGCTACAAAATTGCCTCCCTTCTCTCACTATGCTATACTTGGCATCGAACAGTGAGAAGGGAGTATTTTTATGACATACGACACCTCAAACATGCAGAATCCATTTATCGTGGGAGAGCGCATCTACCTGCGGCCATTGGAGCCTGCACAAGATAATCACCTGTATTCAACCTGGATGAACGACGAAGAGATTCGCCGTTATTTTTCTATTTATCCTACTAGCGATACACGTGGCAAAGAACGCCTGGAACTGCTCTATAAAGATGGCAAACATATTATTTTTGGGGTTGCCCTTAATGAAGACAATCGCTTGATCGGACTGGTTGGGCTAAAGGATATCAATTACGTTAACCAGAACGCAGAATTCTATATTATCATCGGTGATCGCACTGCCTGGGGCAAAGGCTACGGCACCGAGGCCACCGAATTGATGATACGTTACGGATTTATGGAATTGAACCTTAATCGTATACAAAGCCAGGCCATGGAGGAGAATATCGGCGGCTGGCGTGCCGACGAGAAGGTCGGCTTTAAGTACGAGGGTACGCTGCGAGAAGCTATCCTACGCTTCGGCAAATACAATGACGTGCGCGTCAGCAGCCTGCTCAGACGCGAATATCTACAAAATACTGAAATAAGCAAATGAGTGTTGCTGCATGACTATCACCGTTCAAGAAATTACTGATAGCGGACAGTGGAACGGCTTTTTGACAAGCCAGCCACGTGGCCATTTGCTGCAATCCTATGAATGGGGAGAATTGAATCGCTACCTGGGCGGGCGTATTTATCGCCTGGGCGCCCTGGACGATGGGCGTATGGGGCGTATGGGGCGCATGGTAGGTGCGTTGATGCTCTCTGTGGCGCAGGTACCTCTGCCGGTGACACTCCCCGGATTGCGCTTTCACTGGCTCTATGGCTCCCGTGGCCCTACCGTCGAATACCCTGATTCGCCCGCACTCCCCGCTTTGATTGAAAAGGCCAACGCCATTGCCCGCGCAGAGCGCGTCGTCGTCTTGCGCCTGGAGCCGAATATAGCCGATGATGATCCGGCCATGGATGACTGGCTTGCAGCGTACCACGCACTCGGTTTTCAGATCAACCCCACTGCCGTTCACGGCAGGCGAAGTTGGGTGCTGGATATTCGACCGAGTGATGAAGAACTGCTGGCCAACTTTAAGATGACCTGGCGGCAGAATGTGCGCAGCGCCGAGCGCAAAGGGGTGATCATCCGCGAGGCTAAAAACGAGGCGGACTTCGATGCCTACTACGAGCTTTTGAAGACCACGAGCGAGCGCGACGCCTTCTTTATTCACCACAAAGAGTATCACCAGGAAATCCTGCGCCACTTTGCCAGTAAAGGTGACGCGATACTCTACCTGGCCGAGCACGAGGGAGAAACTATTGCCGCCAAAATGTTGATCCGTTTTGGCGATTGGTGCTGGGATATGTTTGGCGCTTCATCCAATAACAAGCGCAACCTGAAGCCAACCTATCTCTTGCAGTATCGCTGTATCCAGTGGGCTAAATCACGCGGTTGTAGCTACTTCGATTTTCGCACTATTCCCGAAATTTTGGAGCCTGGAGAAGAGATGTGGGGTGTCTATGAATACAAGAAGGGCTTTGGTGGGTTCTCCCGTCTAAACATTCCCACACAGGATTATGCCTATCGCCCGCTGGTTTACAACGCATGGCGCAATTTTGTTGAAATGCGCCGTGCCCGTCGCCACGCCGAACGCAAAAAAGTCGAATTAGAACGCGCAGCGAGGGGCAAGAATAGCTCGTAGGGGAATAAATGGAAGCACGTATTATCACCGACTGCCAGCAATGGAATGATTTTGTGGCAGGCTCGGAATGTTGTAATATCACACAATCGTTTGAGTGGGGCCAATTAGCGCCCCACCTGGGTGCAGAAGCACTGTATGCTGGGGTTGTGGACGATCAGGGGAAGCTTTGCGCCGCTATGCTGGTACTCATCGCTACCGTCCCAATCCTGCGCAGAACCTATTTCTATGCTCCACGCGGTCCCGTCATTGACGAGCCTGACACTCCAGCGATGACCGTGCTGCTGAACTTTGTGAAGGCAGAGGCACACAAACGTGGCGCATTCATGCTCAAAGTCGAACCAAGTGTAGCGGATGGCGACAAGCGTTGGTTGAACGCGCTACAAAAACGCGGCTTTCGGACCACTCCCTACGCCAGCCATATACGCCACGAGTGGGTGCTGGATATCCGGCCCGACGAAAAGGCGCTGCTCGCGAATATGAAAGAGAAGTGGCGCTATAACATTCGTCTTGCGGGCCGCAAAGGTGTTACCGTGCGACGAGGCCAGTGGGAGAGGGGGGGGCAGGCTGACGTGGATACCTTCTATCGCCTCTACGAGACTACGAGTGAGCGAGACCAATTTTTTATCCATAACAAGTCACATTACGAGGATGTCATGCGCCTGTATAGCGAGGGGGATCGCGCGGCGCTCTTCCTGGCTGAGTACGAGGGAGAAGCAATCGCGGGCATCATCGTACTCCGTTTTGGGCGCTGGAGCTGGTATATGTATGGAGCCTCGTCCAACGAGCAGCGCAACCTGATGCCCAATCACCTGTTGCAGTGGAACGGGATACAGTGGGCAAAGTCGCACGATTGCTGGTACTACAATTTCCGCGGCATCCCAGACGTGCTGGAAGAGGGGCAGGAATTGTGGGGCGTCTACCTCTTCAAACGCGGCTTTGGGGGATACCCGATCTGCTCATTGGTGACCCATGACCTGGTTTACCAGCCGCTGGTGTATGGGGCATACAAGCGGATGTTGGATGTGAAGCGGTGGCGGGATGCCAGAAAAAAGGGGGCAAATAACATGTAGGGGCACAGGGACCAATTAGGGCGACCCAAGGGTCGCCCCTACTGATTTACCTTGTCCGCAATTCTTGCAGAGTTGCCAGTCTCTCCCTGGCGATAGCGTTTTCGGGGGAGACTCTGGCCAGATTGCGATAGACGCGGCTGGCCTGTTCGTACTCGCCGACAGATTGATAGGTCTGACCCAGTAGATCATAGGCTTCGTAGTTATTGCGGTCAATGGTTATCAACTGCTGGAGTGCTGCCACCGCTTCTTTGACCTGCTGCGTATCGAAGTAGTGGCGCGCAATCACCACCTGGTACTGGACGGCCTCATTCGAGCGGCCTAGCTGTATACAGATGCCAACAACTTCGCGCAGCAGGTTCATCGAATCGGGCATAAGTTCGACGGCACGGCGCAGATTGATCATCGCCTCTTCTGGATTTCCCGCTTCAGCATAGATGTTGCCAATACGCTGCAGGGTCGTGCCCTCCTGCACTCGCCGATTCTGGCGCTGGTAGATATTGGCAAGCAGACGCAGTTCCGCTATCGCCTCTTCCGGGAGTCCACGATTAAGGTAGATTTCCGCCAGTTCATTATGTGCGCGCGGGTCTCGCGGCGCCAGGCGCACCATTTCATTGAGGACGCTGAGAGCATTCTCCGCCTGGCGTTTACTACGGTAATGACGCACCAGGTCAGCATACTCTTGCAGGGCGTTCTCGATATCTCCCTGGCGCGCGGAAATCTCGGCGAGCGCGGAAGAAACTTCGTCCTGATGGGTAGTGGACTGTTTCACCTGGCGCAAGATGGCCTGCATCTGCTCCTCTTTGCCGGTACGTCCATAGGCTTTGGCGAGTAGCATAGAGATTTCCACCTCAGGCGCCTGGTGCTCTTCGCCTTCTTCGCGTGGACGTGCCGCCCAGGTGCCGGGGTCTATCGAACCTGTTGTATTACGACGAACGATCTGCAGTGCCTGTTCCAGCTGCTGTATAGCATCTTCGGGTTTTCCCTGGCTCAAGAGACACTGGGCTGTACTGACCCGTGCCAGCACATCAACCGCACTGTCGCGCATAGCCAGTTGGTAAGCAGCGATGGCTTGATCAAATTGACCAGATTGCTGGTGAATCTGCCCGAGGGCAAAGTGCACATCAGTATTGTTGGGATAGGCTTCCGCGGCCTGGTTATAATCGCGGACCACCGCTTCGTATTTTCGTTGTCCCTCACCGCGCAATTGCCAGCGAATACGGGAAATCACCTCAAGTGAAGTGGCACGTGCCGTACCCATGGTGGTGATCATCGCGACATGCCAGCGAACCAGCGCAGTAACGTTACGCGGGTCTACCTGCAGGACACGTTGGTACTCAGCAACGGCCTGCTGGCTGCGTCCCAATTTTTGCAAAGCCAGGGCATAGTTCAAGCGTGTCGGCACGCTGGTGGGACTCTCTTGCAAGGCTTGCTCAAGTTCCGTCAGAGCGCGATCCATATAGCCTAAACGCAGGTACGACTCGGCAGCCAGCGTGCGCTCGCGCAGCAAGTCTTCTTTGTTTCCCTGGGAGGAGAGCAGATTGATCAGGCGCATACGATAGGTAAGATTGTTTGGTTCAAGTTGCAAAATGCGCCGGTACGTGGCAACGGCATCGTCGTGACGGCCACTCACAATATAGGTATCGACGAGGATGGCGTACTTGGTAATGGCCTGCTCGACCTTTCCCTGGCGAACGTAGATCTCGCAGAGCACCTGGTGAACGTCCAGATATTGCGGAGCAATATCTATTACGTGGAGGCATTCCTCGGTAGCCGCCGTAAGCAGTCCATGATTAATATACTTCTGGATATCCTGCATGGATTGCACGACTTGCATACGGACGTTTTCGGGCAGAGAAGCGGTACTGGCGACAACCGCCTCCGCGACTTGCTTTAAGGCTTCGTCTTTATTGCTGGAACCAGCCATCTGGCTCAACAAATCTTCGGCCCCTTTGCCGCTGCTTTTCGTGGGTGGTCTTTGCAGAACAGGGCTGAGCTGTTCCAGTTCCTGTGCGAATACTGGCGAAGTTGGTGCGACCGGTGACGCCTCAATTTCTGGCTCAGGCCGTGCAGGCTGAGACACCGACGTGGGGGGAGCAGAGGGTTGTGTCTCGGGCGGAATGATACGGGTCGCATTGCCCGGTTTTGCATCCTCTGTGAGCCACGTAGATGACGCCGCGGCAGCGGGCGGGATGGTGTTGACAACAGTAGTTTCCGCCGATGAGACCGCTTCGCTTATCGGCCCAGAAGGGATACGCTGCTCAGACGTGGGCTGCCCGGCAACCTGGGACGGCTGGGAGGCGGCGTTTGCAGCCGTTTTGTTGACAATCTGGGTCTTGTCTGCGTCGCTCAAAATACCCGTCAACCAATCCGGCAGTTCTCCACTGGTACTGGAATTCGTGGCTCCCGGTATGGATGCCTGCGGTGATGGTGGCAGCTGTGCTGGCGCAGTAGGCGGCGCATTTGGGGGCTTACTTGCCGCGTTAAAGGTGATAGTGGCAGCATCTTGCAGCGGCTGTTGCTGCATCTTTGGTGGCGGCGTCACAGGCCGAACAGCCGCTGGCGCGTTCATGAGCTGCTGCAACATAAACTCGACCTGGGCGACCTTATCGCTCCAGCCACGACTGCGCAAGAAACCAAGCAGGGCATTGTAGACAGTCAAGGCTTGCTCCTGCTCGCCTAAGGCACGATGTGCCTCCGCTGCTTCCTGGCAGAGTTGTACCAGTTGATCAGACTCTTCAACCGTCAGCGCATCCAGGTTCACGCGATCAACGGCTTCATCAAAGTGAATCGTCGCGGTGTGCAGGTCTCCGCGCGCGCGATAGCACTGTCCTAGCGCATAGTAGCAAGAAAGCGCATAATCCGGGTCGTTGAGGAGCATCTGGAATTGATTGATAGCCTCGTCCCAACGCTGCTGCTCTTGATATAACCAGCCTAAAAAGTACCGTGCGTCTGGCCGATCGAAACCGCTCTCCAGGATCTGTTCACAGAGGTCGATAGCATCATTAAAACGACCCTGGGTTTGAAAGGTTTGAGCTTGTTTCAACACTCCTGTGACCTGGCTAGCAGTCACTCGTCTACGTGGAGCTGATTCCATGCTGCCAGCCATGCCTCTACCGGCAAAAGATGGTCCATTATTGCCCACCCCGCCAAAATTGCCCGCGCTACCCATGTTACCCATGATGCCTGTATTCCCTCCGCTTATGTTGCCCGACACAGCCATCTCGGCCATTGGGCTACCTGTGAATGCTAACGGGCCCGATGGCGAACTCGCCATTGCGCCCGCTACTGATGAAAACATTGCCTCCGCGCCTATTGGAAGAGGATCTGATTGTTGCTGCCTGTGCCCATTCATCAATGAGAGCAGCTGTTTTGCTTGTATATTTGTGGCGTCCACACGCAGTACTTCTTCACACTGTGTGCGAGCGACCTTCATGTCATTCCGATGAAGATACCCTTGAGCGGCAGCCAGACGCTCCTGGATCATAAAGGCAATATCTTTTTTCCCAAAGTAATAGGCTGCGAGACGCTCATGAGGCTCGGGGTCGCCAGGAGACAACTGAACAGCCTTCTGCCAGGCAGCTTCGGCACGGGTCCCCTGCCCTGCCTGGGAGTATAAATCCGCCAGGTGCAGGTACGCCTGGTACGCGTCATCGCGCCGATGAAGAATGCCGTACAATTCGGCTGTTTTGCTTAAAGCAATAATGTTGTTATGATCACGCTTCAGCGTATATTCATACTCGTCGAGAGCCTTTTGCCACTGCTTGGTCTGCATAAAGCAGAAACCTAGTCCACCCCGCGCCATCGCGTCATCTGGGAACTCCGCTAGTGCTCGTTGGTACTCCTGTGCAGCTTCTGCCCATTGGCTATCCCAACGGTAACGGTCCGCTGCGTTCATTGCCGTACTGAAGGCTTGTCTGTTCCCAGGCATGTAAGGTTCACTTTCTCAAATGGTATTACAAATGAGAGGTGCAACGTATCGCACCGCCCAAACTTAACAAGTTCAGTCAAAATTAGGGTACTACAAATCTTGTTATGGGCCGCATCTTCTGGTACTAAAGTACCTTATGTCCTACCAGAGTATCCTAATGGATTACCCTCTGTAATTAATGAATTGCAATGCGACCGGGTAATCTTTTTGCTTCAGGGAAGCAATTACTGCCTGGAGATCATCGCGGCTCTTGGCCGATACCCGCACAGCATCACCCTGGACCTGTGGGCGCACTTTGGGGTTGTTGTCACGAATGAATTTGCTCATCTCTTTTGCGAGTTCTTGTGAAATCCCTTGCTGCAATTCGATTACTTGCCGCACTTTGCCGCCAGCTGCATTCTCCTCTTTGCCAAGCTTAAAAATTTTCAGAGAAAGATTGCGACGAATTGCTTTCGATTCAAGGATATCGCGTACATTTTTGAGTGTGAGTGAACTATCGGTGAGGATAGTGATGCTTGTTTTACTGTGTGCTATCTCAGTTTTTGTATCTTTCAAATCGTAACGAGTCTGAACTTCTCGCCGTGTCTGGTCAAGGGCATTGACCAGTTCCTGCTCGTCAAATTGTGAAACTATATCAAATGAACATTCTCCAGCCATTGAATTCCTCTCTTTGATGTGTAATTGGTACAGAATGGCTATCAAGGGGATATTCCCACTTCATGTCGCAAAAAATATTATGCTGTCTATCTGTGAGGCATTGTAACGCATTTTTCTGGTATTTGCCATAATACCACCCAAGTCTCTCAGTGGCCAGGGCAACGCTGCCTTCATCATTCCCCGAATGCGGCTGCGTCCACACTCCACACAACCCTACCCCCAAGGGTAGGTATTTTGTGAAACGAGCAGGGAAGCGGATTCGCCTCGTAGGGGCGGGGGTGGCAGGGAGGAAGAGAGGGGACCCTTGGGTCGCCCGGCGTCCTGTTCCCCTGCCGCTTCCCACCCGCCCCCCCATGGGCGACGCAAGCGTCCCCACTCCTCTCCTCTCCTCTCCTCTCCCGCCCCTACGAATGTGACGATCCGCCCCTACGGGAGTGAATAGCTATGTGATATGATAAAAACTACTCGGAGGCGGGAAGGAATATGTCAGCAACGATTTATGATAGCAGGCCACTTGTGGCGCGAATGTCCGAAGAATTGCGCGGCGAAGCGGCTCAATTTCGCAAACAGCACCATCGTCCAGCGCGCCTGGCGCAACTGGTGGCGGGACATGATGCCGCGGCGGAGGTTTATAGCCGACAATTAGTGCGGTCTTGCAGGAACATTGGCCTGGGCTGCGCAACGCTGGCCTACCCTTTTGAAATTGAAGAAGATGAACTACAAGCAGAGGTGGCCGCTCTCAACGATGATGCCAACACTGAAGGCGTCGTCCTTCTTCTGCCGTTGCCGGCACATATTCGACAACGCATTGTGACTGACGTGCTGCGCCCGGAGAAAGACGTTGACGGACTTGGCTCCCGCAACGCTGGGAACTTGCTGCTCGGCTTTCCCAGCTTCATTCCCTCCACTGCCGATGCCATCCTGACCGTTTTGCGCGATGCCAACATTTCGGTGGCCGGTCGCCATGCAGTCGTTGTAGGACGCAGTAATATTGGTGGCAAACCAAGTGCGCTTGTCTTACTGCAGCAGGACGCTACGGTAACGATCTGTCACTCGTATACGCAGGACCTGGCCAGTATTACCAGGAGCGCCGATATTCTGGTTGTGAGTATGGGACGCCCGGTCAGTATCACTGCCGATATGGTGAAGCCGGGCGCAATCGTGCTGGATGCTGGCATTAATGCTGAGAATGGGAAAGTGGTTGGCGATGTCGATTTTGCCAATGTAAAAGAGGTGGCCTCTTTTCTAACGCCGGTGCCTGGCGGACTCGGCCCACTTACCCACTTGATGTTGATTCGCCATACGCTGGTTGGGCCACAATAAAATATAAGGCTTCTCGAAAGTTTAGATTGGCTTGATATAAGGTAATGCTTTTTGCAATGAGCTCGCTGGCTGTGGCCAGCGAGCTCATTGCAAAAAGCTAATAGTACCTGTCGGAAGTCGTAGCATAGCGGTTCTGGGGAGTCATAATATTACCGCTAATGCGAACAGCAATGCCTTCCTTCTCCAAAGCACGGCGCAAATCTGTCAGGTTTATATCGTTACCAGCGGCGAGTATAGTGGAGCCAAGTTTGCGCAGATTATATTTTTTCAGCTTACTCGAGGCACAGATCTCATCGGCAATGGCCTCACTCGACACTTCAAACAACAATACCTGCGAAATCTTCACATCCTTGTACAGCTTGCCCCAGTCACCCAGGGTATAAGCAACGTTTTGAGGTACTTCTTTCTGACTGCTTTCTCCCAAAACTTGCAACATCTTCTCAAGAGTAACACCCGCTTCCAAACCACGCAGGACAGAGGTGCGTGTCAACGTCAACCGGCTCACCAAATTGACCTGGTTCACCTGCGCGAACGGCAAGAGGCTATAGAGCGTTGGCATATCGGGATGCAGCAAGAGCAGCTCAAAATTGGGTTGTAAGACCAGAGAGCGATGACCATTGCCATTGGAGAGTGGAGACACCAGGGGATGCGCTGCGGGCTTTGCCTCTTCGGATAGGACGGCGCTGCCCAGGTCGGTCAGCATAAAGGCATCTGGATTCTGAAACTCGCTGGTTTGTGCATGCTTTTGGGAGCCTAGTGTCACAACGCCAAATTCCCAGAGAGAAGAAGAGAGCAACCCAACGTAGTATTCGCCCTCGCTGCTGTTCCACTTCGTACGCAGGGCGCTTGTCTTCGAGCGCTCTACTCGCCGTGCATTGTATTGCAGCGGGCGTAGTTCGAACGGGTCCTTGTCCCAGATCTTTTGCAGTAACGAGGACACGCTATACCATTGCCCAGGAAGACATTCTCGCAAATGTTCGACAATAGAACCGCGTGCTTTGATCGGATTCCAGGTGTACGGGTCCCACTGCTTAAAATCTACTCCCACAATATCCATCCAGCGAAAGCTTTTAGTCCAGCATTCCAGCACACGGCGGGTCTGCTCGACAATGTCCAGCTTTGACCACTGCTCTAACTGGGGTCCTGGCTCATAATGTGGTTTGACGCCATCCAGGGTTGTCCTGGCAAGGCTCATAATACCAAGTTCCTGCGCCAGAGCGAACAGCATATCCAGGTAGAGATCATCTTCATCAGTATAGCGGTGGCGTTCTTTCCCATGCAACATTGGCCGGATTTTGGTGGCAATGCGCTTGGGGACCTTACCAGCCTGTGTTGGCTCGATGGTTTGCTGGTATATCGCGCCAGTAATGACCGCCAGGTCATAGATTACGGCGTTTTCACCAGCATGTATCGTCCTGGGTGGAGCAGAGATGGGCACAAATTCGTTGCGCTCTTCGAGAGGCTGCTTCATCGCGGTGGCCTTTTTGAGAGTTTCGTAGGAGTCGGAGGGCACAAAAAGCACCCGTCCCTCGGCTGTAAATGTATCAAAGGCGAGGGCATATTCCTCAAAGGCACGGAGAGTGATATAGAGCGTGTTATCGTCATAGCCTGTATGTTTGCGCACAGCCTCCATGGATACCCTTCCCCCCTGCTCGCAGAACCATTTGAGGATGTCTCGCTGCGCGGATGAGAGTTTCTGTAGCATCTCAAAAGCGCCATTTGGTTGCGTCAATTCATCAAGGATCATTGAGCGTAAATCGATGCGCGTGTAGTAGCTGCCCGCTTCAAAGCCGAAGCGCTGGCCGAGAGTATCCAGCTCATACCCAGGGTAGAACATCGTCAAAAGTTTATCAAGGGGCATTTGTGAGCGATCAGACTTCGGAGAAAAATTTTCTTTGCCCGCACTATAGAGTGCTTCGGCGCACTCCGAAAAAGGATACAGTAGCGTTACTTCTTCGACTGTTGCTACGCTCTTTCTACTGTAAGGATAGGGATCGGAGCGCATTTTCACTGTGTTCTCCCACAGGAGGAGACGATGTTCGAGAGAAGCTATGATATGTGCAAATGATTTTTCTGAAAGCTGGGACTTCTTCTGTGTGAGATCGCGTCGCATACCGCTGCGTGCTGAATGTCCAAGGGTGCGGTACAAGACCTGGCGCTCGTCTTGTGAGAGTTTCTCCCAGACGAAACGCCCCGCGATAGGGTCTGTTACACGAGTAAGCAGGATGTCCTGGCGTTTTTGCGTCCCTTTATCGGATAGCCCATCCAGACCCCACAAATGATATATTTCCTCAAGCTGCTGCGCTGTACACTTCACCAGTTCCTGTTTAAACGTTTTCATTCAAAACACCTCTAAAAACCGCCTACAAAGGCTTCTGTTATCTCTTCTATTGTTCGATTTCGGGTTGATATTGCTCGAGGTAGCGGATCACTTCGCGCGTCAACTGGCTGGGGGTCGAGGCGCCCGCGGTGACGGCGACGCGCTTTTTGCCCTTCAACCAGGCGGGTTTCAGTTGCGAAAGATCTTCGATGCGTACGGCGGGAACGCCGGCCAGTTCCTCGGATACCTGCACAAGACGATTGGTATTGTTGCTGCGGGGGTCACCGACGACAATGGTCAAATCGGCGCCTCTGGCCTGCGCTACTACAGCCTCCTGGCGCGTCTGCGTCGCCGCGCAGATGTCGATATGCACCTCGGCTTGCGGATAGCGATTCTTTATAAACGCGATGACGCGCCGCGTGTCCCATTGTGAGAGCGTTGTCTGGGTAGAAACGGCCAACTTCTCCTGTTGTGCCGGAGTGAGTTCAAGAGCGTCAACGTCGGCTTCATCTTCAATCAGGCTGATGTGTCCGGGCACTTCACCCAGGACACCTTCAGGTTCGGGATGTCCCTTTTTCCCGATGTAGAGGATATAGTAGCCCTCTGCCACCAGGTCGCGGACGAGGTCGTGCGTCACGGTGACATCAGGGCAAGTGGCATCGATACAGTTCAGGCCGCGTTCGCGCGCCCTCTGTTTTACAAGCGGGGATACACCGTGTGCCGTGAAGATAACGGTCCCCCCGGTAACCTGTTCCAGGATACTCGCGCGGTCAGGCCCGTCAAGGGTAACTACGCCGAGATTGGTCAATTCTTCTATCGCGTGACGGTTATGGACAATCTGTCCGACAATATAGATGGGACGCGGGACAGTAGGGTTTTTGGCTGTTTGCCGTACCAGTTGCAACGCATCGACAACCCCATAGCAATAGCCACGTGGTGAAATTTTAATGACTTCCATTGGGTCCT
Organism: Chloroflexota bacterium; assembly: GCA_005881495.1. The sequence goes on along the minus strand of VBHI01000314.1, from coordinate 1,781 downwards.
CTATGAGCTAAGATATGCATACTATAGTTTACCATAAAAAGTACATCTGGGGGTAAAGATGTATTCCCTCGATCTCACAAGTCGCTCCTGGCCTCAGTCTTTTCACTTTCTACGTATCGCCTATAATACCTTGACAGCGAAGTTGACAGCTTACTGGCCCTCGGTAAGTTCTTTGACCGAACAGAGCATAGCACTGCACATTCGGAATGTCAAAATCATTGACGATATCGTATTGAATATATACACAGCTATACTCTATTTGATATACTCAGGCATACAAGTTTCTTTCAAAGTTTCACGCCTGGATGTATCCATTATGCAAGAGACGCTCTGGTGCGCAATGGTCATGCCCCCAATGGCAAACGGCTCTATCGCTGCCGTGCCTGCCGACGGCAATGCCGTGAGAATCCGACACCCCCGCCTATCCACCAGCGCGCCCGAGGAGATCCTGCATGTCTATCAAGAACGCGGCAGTCTACGCGGCCTCACGCGCACCTTTATCCTGGAACTGGATGCACTCTGGTCGTTTGTGCTCAAAAAAGCTAACGACTCCTGGATTTGGATTGCCCTGTGCCGCAGGACGCGTCAAGTGATCGCCTATGCCGTTGGGAATTGGAGCCTGCCAGACGTGCCAGCGGATGTGGCAGGTCATTCCGACGGAGTATCGCCAGGGCCATTGTTTTACGGACTTTTTGAGAGTCTCTGCTTCGCACGAGGTCTGTTTGCTTCTCTTTCTTCATCGCTACAATACAGAGCGGGCTATCCTGCTCAAGTGAGCCATTACCATCAGCTGCGAAGGCGTCCATGTGCCATCACTGTAGGTGGTATGCAGTTGGAGGTTAATGGCAGCATTAGGGGCAAGAACCAATGGGGTCGTCAATGCTTCCAAAAGGTCATCCTTGAGAATCGTCATTCCTCTTCTGTCAGATGCTTCTCTCTCCTTCCAGGTGGAAGACGATGCGCTTACAAATATTGGTGCAATGATCTCCAATGCGTTCGAGATTGTGCGCGATCCAGAGCCAGTAGGTCATACGCTGCATGATGCGCGCATCCTGTTGCAGTGCCGGAATGGCGTGGATATCGGTCAGCATCGTCATGATGTCATGGCGGACCAGATGGTAGCGCCCATCGACCACGTCATCCTCATGCCAGATAGTGCGCGCTGCACGTGCGTCGCTCAGTTCAAAGGCACGCAACACCCCTTGGAGCAAGAGGTATGCCTCTTGCCCCAGCTCAACCAGCTGTGACACGATGGATGCTTCTGTCACCACGCGATCAAGTGGATGTCTTCGCGCGCTCCCAGCCCTCTCCGAAGCAATGACGAGATCCTGGCTCACGACATCCTGACGCAGTGGGGCCATACGCAACAGCAACTGCGCAATTCCAGCTGCGTTGTCTCCTATTCGTTCCAGGTCTCCTGCAATGGCAGGAACGGACGAGAGAAACCGCAGATCGTGACCTGCCAGCGGTTGTTGGAGGGTGAGCAACTGAAAAGCCAACTGCTCTACCTCGGAACGCACCCCGTCGATGGTCCGATCCGATTCAATCACCAGCCCACACAGGGCCAGGTTACTGCTTTGCACCGCCTGAATAGCTTGCTCGAGGGCCGTTTCAACCAGGGTGCCAAGTTGGATGATCCTTGTCCTGATCTCGTGCAATTGCGTGTCTAACGTGGTCCTTGCCACAGCATCTCTCCTTCTTCTAGTCAATGGAATCCATTATACCATGGAGAGGGAAAGACTCTGCGTAGAGTGTGAGTCGCCTTGCTTGTAAATGCTGCT
>VBHI01000313.1 GCA_005881495.1 Chloroflexota bacterium | reverse complement strand
CAGGCTGTCAATAACCCGGCGCTGATGCTGATACTCATCCGGTAAGATATCATGCATCCCACGTAACCGCTCAACACGCTTTTTCATAAACTGTACCTTAAACTACCTTCTACTCATGCTTCATGCCTTCTAATCATCGTACCAGCTCCCTGGTCGGTCAATAACTCACGCAACAACACATGCGGTTCTCGACCATCAACAATATGTACACGCGGCACCGCAAGTAGGGCATCCAGACAGGCAGAAACTTTGGGAATCATACCTCCAGTGATCACACCCTCTTCTATCAGTTGCTTTGCTTCTCGTTCGCCCAGTTCTGATATCAACGTTCCGTCTTTGCGACAGATACCTATTACATTGCTCAGAAAGATCAGTTTCTCTGCATTGAGCGCTCCCGCTAAATGGGCTGCTACCAGATCAGCATTTATATTCAAGCAGCTACCCCCTGGCCCCTGGCCGAGCGGAGCGACAATCGGAATATAGCCTTGATCAATCAGGGTCTGAACAGGTGTAGGATCAACCGACTCAACTTCCCCTACAAAACCAAGCCGCTCGTCAACTACGCGTGCGCAGACCATACTCCCGTCGGTTCCACTGAGGCCAATAGCGCGCCCGCCCAGTTCAGAGGTCATCAGCACCAGGCCCTGGTTGACCTGACCTAACAATACCATACGCACAATATCAAGTGTTGCTGCATCTGTGACACGGAGACCGTTTTCGAAACGAGCGGGTAACCCGTGCTTCTCCAGCCACTTATTGATATATGGCCCGCCGCCATGCACCAGCACAGGATTAGCGCCTAAAGCGCGTAGCCAGATAATGTCCTGCAAGACACCGCGTTGATGCTCCAGAGTACTGCCCCCCAATTTTATCACCAGTGTCTTCCCCTTCAAAAAGTCGATGTAAGGAAACGCCTCGCCCAATACCTGGACAATCAGCTGATAATCGTTAATCACGTCGCCTTCCGCTGTCAAAGAAAATGTAATAGCCATAATCGAATATCATCCCTCTTCAATCGTTTACTAATAGGTGCGATAAGAACAAACGGTCGCTCTATGGATACAGAGACACAGGCGGCAATCCAGTTGTTTCAGGCACTCCATAAAGCCGATTCGCATTCTGTATCGCCTGTCCTGCGGCACCTTTGACGAGGTTATCCAGGCAAGAAATTACCACCAGGCGCCCGGTGCGAACATCCACCGTTGGAGAGATAAAACAGGCATTGCTGCCATACGACCACTTGGTATGCGGTGGGTGATCCACAACATGCACAAACGGTTCTTCCGCATAATACTCTTCATAAAGCGCGCGAACCCCTATAGCTGTAGCTCTCGTATCACGCTTCAAATCAGCGTAACATGTCGCCAAGATACCGCGCGTCATTGGTATAAGGTGCGGTATAAATGTAATTCTCAGAGATTGGTTGAGCGGGTGTCCGCCCGCTGCCGCCGCTGCCGCCAACTCCTGGGTAATTTCGGGTAAGTGGCGATGTCCAGAAAGGCTGTAAGCGCTCACATTCTCATTGGTTTCAGCATAATGAGTGCCCAGCGTCAGGCTTCGACCGGCTCCGCTAACCCCCGATTTGGCATCAATGATGATATCATGAGTAATCACACCTGCAGCTATTGCTGGCATAAGGCCAAGGAGAGCAGCCGTCGCATAGCAACCGGGATTAGCGATAAGTGTTGCCCCTTCTATACGTTCACGATAACGCTCGCACAATCCATACACCGCCGTCTCCAACAAAGCAGGTGCGGGATGAGTATGCTTATACCATTCTTCGTATGTCGCTGCATCGTGCAAACGAAAATCTGCGGAGAGGTCTACAACCTTTGTCCCACGCTCCAATAAGCTTACAACCGACTCAGCCGCCGCGGCATGTGGCAAGCAAACGAAAGCGAGCTCCGTTTGTGCGGGTTCCTCCGCAATCATGAGGGTGGGATCCAACCCAGGAAAGATTTGAGCGTGCTGCTTCAATCCAACGTTGAATTGAGGAAAAACGTCATACAACCGCTTACCAGCAGCGCTACGCGCCGTCACCGACTCCACGCTAAAATGAGGATGCTGTGAAAGTAACCGCAGCAATTCCAGCCCGGTATAGCTTGTCACATTCACAATCGAAACGCTGATCTTCTTCATCATGTTCATCCTGCTCCTATCTTGCATAAAAGAAATGAGCGTGATGGAGAGAAGTGGGCAATAAAAAAGCCCTCGTCCCCATCAATTCGAAACTGAAGGGACGAGAGCGTCATCTACAACTGCTCCCGTGGTACCACCCATCTTGTCACTAATTCTGCTCCAGCGCACCCTGTCTTCTTCACTACTCTGTGACGAAGAGATTGTGACCACTTTACTGGTTATATTGCTGCCTGGGAACCACCCACCTGATCCTACTTGCCTTACGGAATAAGGCTTTCTTCGGCCAGCCGCTCACGACGCGGTTCTGAGTTGGTACATCCATTCCGAACTTTCACCAAACATCGGATCGCTGTTGGAGATCAATCTCATACTATGTTCGCTCAACGCGGGTCAGACTCGCTATGTAGTTGTTATAATAAAGGATAGCAGTAGATTGGCGAAATGTCAACAATAAAAAAGGCAGTCCGAGAAAAGAAGATCTCGAACTGCCTTTTTTCTACTATGACTACCCCCATTCCATCACACCCTCAGTTGCCTACGAAGCATTGAGATTCGTATACGCCTGTGAAAAATCTTCTCCAGAAGGAATGATGTTTTGCGTCACCAGAAACTGCTCCATTGCTTGCCAGGTAGCCTTATCGTTATAGCCAGGTTGACCGTTGGCGCTTTGCCAGAGCGGAATCGTCGCTTCTAAAACGCTCATTGCCCGCGCAGGATCCATCCCAGGAATATAGCTCTTACTGATTTGCACCGCGTCAGCCGGGTTGGCAATGACATACTTCAATCCCTTTAATGTCGCTTGCACAAAACGTTGCACCAATTGCGGCTGATTATGCAGCGTGTCTTCAGTGGAAATAATACCATTGGAAACGAGTGGCTGATAATCAGATACCGCGAAGGTACGCACAGCAAAGCCCTGTTTTTGTAATTGCAGCGGCTCATTATTCGAATAACCAACCACCGCGTCAACATGATGTCCAATCAGCGCTGCTACCTGGGTAAAGCCAATTGATTGAATATGCACATCACCAGGCGTCAGGTGCGCTTGATACAAGAGAGCCAGTAGGCCTACATGGGTTGAACCAAAAGGTCCAGGTTCACCAATTGTGTGACCTTTCAGGTCGGCAAGTGTTTGAATTGGGGAGTTAGCAGGTACGATCAAGCTGACAGGGTATTTCTGAAAGACAGTTGCCACATCGACAACTTTTAGCCCCTTACTTCGCGCCACCAGTTCTTCGTCACCGCTGGCAAAAACAAAGGTGTCGTGACCAAGCACCATCGAACCAATCAAATCATTGACAATACCATGGTGAAATGTCACATCCAGGCCTGCATCCCTATAATATCCCTTACTCTGTGCAACATAAAATGGCGCGAACTGGATATCGGGAATATAACCCAGGCCAATAGATACTTTCGTCAACGCTGCCGGTGAAGTAGAGCCACCCGTCGTCGTAGTGCTACCACAAGCAGCGGTGGTAAGAACGAGCAGGATCAACATGGATAAAAAAGGCCACACTAAAGATAGTCGATGGCGTCTGTGCATTATTTTATTCTCCTATCAGGTCTGTAGTATGTAACGTACCGTACCGTGGAACTTCCGAGTCGGCTAATATATTGCCTCTGCCAGCTTTACCAGCAACCAGCTGACACCGTAATAGAGCGCGGCCAGCGCTCCCAACACGACCAGTGTGGCAAACATGAACGGCGTATTATACTGGGTTTTGGCAATCTGCACCAGAGCCCCAAGACCAAGGTCCCCTCCACTGACAAATTCCCCAACCAGCGCGCCTGTAATAGAAAGTGTGAGACCCGTGCATATGGCAGCAAGAATCGCAGGCAATGCCAGGGGGAACTCTATAGACACCAACAATGGCCAGCCAGAAGCCCCTTCGACTCTTGCAGCATCGGTGAGAGTCTTGTCAATGGTCTGTACTCCCAGTACAACAGTAATTACCATTGGGAAAAACACCACCAGCATACACACAATCATGACGGGGACTAAACCCGGACCTAACCAGAGAACGAGCAACGGTGCAATGACAATAGCGGGTATAGCCTGTCCCGCTGCCAGGTAAGGGTGGACAGCAGTTGCTATGAAGCGAGATTTTGCTAATCCATACCCCAGCGGCAAAGCCACAACCAAAGCCAGGAGAAAGCCCAACAAACTTTCCTGGATTGTCACCAGCGCATTACTCAGGAACAATCCAGAGCTCAAGCCGTTGCTTAAACTGGCTAAGACATCTCCAGGCGCTGGTAGGACAAGGCTGTTCACATGCCCGAAAGCTGTACTCACATACCAGCCAATCAACAAGAATAGGCCCAGCGTAAGAGGGGGGATAATAGACAGTATTCGCTGTGCGACAGCAAATACGTTTGCGCGCGCTGGTTTGCCTTCGGATACAGATATCTCTGTATCACTTCGCGCATACTTGCGTATCCCGATAGATACGCCTTTCTCAGTAGAGGTTGTTACACTCATTTACTTCCCTCAGTCATAGCTCTCTTGATAGGTATCTCCATAGACAAAGAGAACCCATCAATTCAACTGACTCGGGGAGGCTTGTGAGGGAGACATTAGAAGAGCACAACGGATACACTGACAGACCCTGTTGCTTGTGAGCAGCAAGGTATGAAGAATCCGCATGTATGCTAAACCTTCTCCCATCCGGACTTTAACCGTCGGCTTCGGATTCGCACCGAATCTGCCAAACAACTCGCCAAAAACGACTCGCTGTTGACTCGCGGGCTTGACGAAAAAGTATCAACTTTACATCTCACCGCCGGTCGGGAATTACACCCTGCCCCGAAGGTCTCTTTTATAAGTATGTCATAAAAGCTTGGTCAAATGCAAGGATTTTCACTGCATCCGCGTTCAACAAGGGACGCTTCTATCCTATGGGTTCACAGCGCGATGAAACTCCTCCGCTAAGGCCATCTCATATTTTGCCCCACACTCAGCAGAACGAGTGTAGATCATACGCTCTATTTCATCAAATCTCTCAGCAAGTTGGCTGGTATGAGCGCGCAATGCAGCTAGCTTCAAATCCCACTTTCCGGTAATATCGACGGCATAATTTGGGTTGGGTGCCCCCGAGAAGTATACTTCTCGTACTTTATGGGGGTGCAAGCCTTCGTTAAGCAATTCGGGAAAATCCCACCCGTTCTGAGATGCAGGGTATATCGCTGCTATGGCAGCCTCGCCGACTGCCAGGTGGTCCGGGTGATAGCGTCCAATGGCATAGACCGGCGTCCATGTTCTCTCAGGCGACTGGCACAAGACGCGGTATGGTTTATACTGCCGAAGAAGACGTACCAGGCTTCGACGTAGTTCTATATTTGGTTGCAACTGGCCATCTGGATAATCAAGAAAGATGACATCCTTCACCCCAAGAATAGCGCAGGCTGCGCGCTGCTCACTCTTCCGTGTATTGGAGATCACCAAACGCGCCTCCCGCCCCACGTCTCTCGCATCATCGGGACCACCACCTGACGCATCAGTACAAATGACATAGTATACTTCCCAACCCTCATTTACCCAGGTTGCAACAGTGCCCGCCGCTGCGAACTCTGCATCATCTGGATGGGCCACAATGACCACCACGGTCTTATTTTGTTCCTGTTCGTTCACTTATTTATTTCCCTTTTATTTATTTTTCTCCAGAAGAACCAGCAACAGGCCTCCCATCAAACCAAGGTTCTTGAGAAACTGCACTTGCTGATTCTTGCGACTGCCACTATCTTCCTCTTTCCAAAATGGATGGCCAACAATCGTTGTTGGGATTAAGCAACCGATAAGTACGGTTGCCGCAGCCTTGGGAGCGATGCCCAACGCCAACGCGGTACCGGCAAAAACCATCGTCGCTCCATTGAGTTTGACGGCCTGTTCAGCCTCCGGTATATCAAAGGCAGCTACTTTTTTGACACGCCCCCCTGGTTTTAGAAAAGCATCAGCACCCCCGGAGATGAAGATGCCCGACAAAAGTAAGCGGCTAAGCGATTTGAGCATAGACATTGAATCCTCCAAGTAAACGTAGTCGGCATATGCGAGTCCAGCACTCTCTTTTTGTGTACTACTATATTTAATCACATAGCAAAGCGATAAAAAAGCGATAAAAAGGAGACATTATGAGACCTCTTTGCACTTTTTGGTGAACCCCATAAAGGTACTATGGGCTGTATCAATCACGGTATAAACGCTATCATACATGAGGCTATGGGGAATCAACCGACTGTGCATCTTAACGAGAAAGACTGCTCCTTGCATGAGGTATATTCCTACTCAGCATATGCGCGGTAGTGGATCTCCCACCAGCATATCGAGCACTCGCATTCCTCCAATATCAGTGCGCAAGAAAACCATCCCAGGAGGCTCAGCCTGGACAGTGCCGATGATCACAGCCTCATGCCCCAGTGGGTGGGCACGCAAAGCTGCTAGCGCAAGCTCTGCCTTCTCGGGAGAAACGATGGCCAGGAGTTTGCCCTCATTGGCGATTGTCAGAGGATCCAGACCAAGAATCTCGCAGGCTCCCCGCACTCCAGGGTGTATAGGGATGGCGTGCTCTTCAAGGCCGATTGAAACCTCCGAGCCTAAAGCCATCTCGTTCAACGCGGTCGCGACGCCGCCGCGTGTCGGGTCTTTCAGGCAATGCACACCATCGCCCGCTGCCGCGAATAGTGCAGCTACCAGAGAATGGAGTGGCGCGGTGTCGCTCTCTACATCGGTTTCGATATCCAGCGCCTCGCGAGCCAGCATAATAGCGATGCCGTGGTCACCAACAGGGCCACTCAGCAACACCTTGTCCCCCGGCCGTAACTGAGCCTGTCCCAATTGCCAGGTGGCACGGATGATTCCCACACCAGCAGTATTGATGAACAAACCATCCGCTTTACCGCGTTGGACCACCTTCGTGTCGCCTGTGACGATGGCGACGCCCGCCTCTGTCGCCGCAGTAGCCATCGACGCAACGATACGACGCAGATCGGTGATAGGGAAGCCTTCCTCCAGGATAAAGCCTGCCGAGAGGTATAAAGGCTCTGCACCGGCCATGGCAAGGTCGTTGATTGTGCCATGGACTGCCAGTTTCCCAATATCTCCACCTGCGAAGAAAAGTGGGCTTACGACGTAGGTATCCGTCGTGAAGGCCAGGCGATGGTCTGTCCCGTCGATCCCAAAGATCGCTGCATCGTCCATAGGATCAAGCAGCGGGTTAGAGAAGGCGGGTGCAAAGACCCCCTCAATCAGGTTGTGGGTAGCCTTGCCACCACTCCCATGACTGAGCGTGATCTTCTCATCACGCAAATAGAATTTATGGCGGCGCGCCTGCCTCGTGCGCTCGATCTTCTTCAGTACGTCGTCGATGCGTCCTTTGTCCCCGCCCGCATCGCTCTGTCGGCTCCACTCACTGCGTTCCGCTTCCCTTGCCGACATACGCTCCCCTCCCTCGTCGTTCTGTGCCGGTGTGTCCATGGATACCTCCTGCCTATCTCTTCTCTTTTCACGATTGGGGCGCCCAGCAGGTTCCTGCCCCGACGGCTACCTTGCCGTCGGAAAGATATTCAGGCTGGTGCGCTCAGTGGCCATGGAGAAGCGACCGTAGTTGAAGTAGGCGGCGCATGCTCCCTCTGGCGAAACCATGCAGGTTCCGATGGGCGTCTCAGGCGTGCAGGCAGTCCCGAAAACCTTGCACTCCCATGGCTTAATGACCCCTTTGAGCACCTCACCACATTGACAGGCTTTGGGATCAGCCACACGCAGCCCAGGTACCTTATAACGCAACTCGGCGTCCCAGTCGGCGAACTCCGAACGTAACTTCAGTGCACTGTGGGTAATAAAGCCAAGGCCACGCCACTCGAAGAAAGGCCGCAGTTCCATGGTGCGAGCCATGGCCTCGAGCGCCTTGAGGTTACCCTCCGGGCGCACGACTCGCGAATACTGATTCTCAATCTCCGCTCGACCTTCGCTGATCTGTTTCACGATCATATAGACGGACTGGATAATATCGAGTGGCTCGAAACCGGCGATGACCACAGGTTTGTGATGTTCTCGTGCAACGAAGTTGTAAGGCCGCATGCCAATGACCATGCTGACGTGCCCAGGACCGATAAAGCCATCCAGGCGCAGGTCGGGCGAGTCAAGAATTGCTTTGATCGCGGGTATGATGGTCACATGATTGCAGAAGACTGAGAAATTCTTGACTCTTTCCGCCTGTGCCCGCAAGAGCGTGATGGCTGTCGAGGGTGCAGTGGTCTCAAAGCCGATGGCAAAGAAAACCACCTGGCGATCTGGATGCTGACGGGCAAGCTTGAGTGCATCGAGCGGCGAGTAGACGAAGCGCACATCAGCACCGTCGGCCTTAGCGTCCAGGAGACTTCCCCTGGAACCAGGGACGCGCATCATATCACCGAAGGTGGTGAAGATCATTCCATCCATACGGGCAATGGCAATGGCATCGTCGATTCGACCCATCGGCAGTACACAGACGGGACACCCCGGCCCATGGACAAGATCAATGCTGCGCGGCAACACGTCCTCAATCCCGTGCTTGTAAATCGTGTGGGTATGCCCACCACAGACCTCCATCAGCTTGAAAGACTGATCAGCGCTTAATTTCGCAATCTCGCCAGAGATGCGTTTCGCCAGGTCCGCATCGCGGTACTCGTCAACATACTTCATGCTCATCTGGTCCCTCCTTCCATCCCTCGCTTCGCTCGCCCCTCGATACATCGGGGTCTCCTGTAGGTCCCCGATGTATCGGAGGACTCAGGCTTGCCTGGGGATGGCTTTCAAGTTTCTCTTTCTTCATTCATAGGGGCCTGGTTTATCGCGCCCTGGATAACTTCGAGGAGCGCGTGATAGACCGTCGCCTGCGCCTCCTGGATACGCGGGATGTGATCACTCGGGGAGTTGATACAAAAATCCACAGCTTTGGAGCGCATCATCTTTCCGCCATCGTAGCCAGCCAGCCCTACTGTCAGCAGCCCCTGCTTCTTTGCCTGCTCGAGGGCCACCAGTACATTGATCGAATTGCCGCTTGTTGAGATACCCAGGGCGATATCACCTCGTCGCCCGAATGCAATGATCTGACGGGCAAAAACATTGTCAAATCCGACATCGTTCCCCACCGCCGTGACTACCGCGATGTCGTTAGTCAGCGCAATTGCTGGCAAAGGCAACCAATCGGAGAAAGGCGGGTTGAGCAGTTCGGCCACCAGGTCTTGAGCATCAGTGGTACTGCCCCCATTGCCAAAGGCCAGCAGGGTAGCCCCGTCAGCAAAAGCTCGTGCTATTGCCTGACCAGCGGCAACGATCTGTTCACCAGAACTTTCGAGCGTTATACGGCGCAGCGCTATCACCTCGCGACACTTCTCAAGCGTCGAGTGACGCACCCGCGCCAGTACGTCCTCTATACTGGCCTTGCCACCCTCGAAGAGGAAGGGATAAAATAATCGGTCGTACTCAGACCCTTCCGAATCACGCATTGTTCGCCTCGCTTGTTTGGTATCAAACGCTGTAACTGTGCTCTCCTGTAGCGCTTCTACTTTCAGTCAGCAAGAGAGCAGCGATGCCAAAAAGGAAGTGTTACAGGTTAGCAATTGCCACGCCACCGTGCACCAGGAGCAAATCGCCTGGAACCACATTTTCTACAAGCGTAATATCAATCTCTTCCGTCGTATGCTTCTCCGCCACTATCTCCACCAGTGCTAAGCCCGTCTCCTGATCGACACGCAGCACGCAAGCAGTCAATGCCTCGTCGGAACATGTCACACAGTGCCCCCTCATCCCGTCCGCGCCAAGTTCACAACGCGCTTCGCTGGCAGGGGTTATCTCGTGTCTCAAAGTGCCCCCTGGATGTGCGACTATGGGTTCTCGCTGTTCGTCCGTCATCTCACTCATTTCAACAATCCCTCGTGTTCAAAGAAAATATGTACCAACTCCCATAAGATGTGGTAGAGCGTCTCATGCGTCTCCTGTATCACCAATGGGTCGTGTGTCTGGACAACGAAACAGAAATCGAGTTCGGTCTGCCCCATTTGCCCTAGCAGTCCGCCATCGCCGCCTGTCAAGCCAAGTGTGAGCAAACCCATCTGCCTGGCTCTGCTCAGAGCCGCTACGACATTGGCGCACCGTCCATCCGGCGAGAAACCCATCGCCATGTCCTGTGGCCGAGCCAGCACATTGAGCTGGCGTGCGAAAGACATGGCAACATCTCCTCCTGCCATCATACCACTGAGTGTAGCGCTATCGTTGGTCAGTGCGATGGCTGGGAGTGCTCGTTTCCCAACGATCACCGGGTGCACAAACTCGACCGAGACATGTTGAGCGTCGGTCGCCCAGGCACCATTGCCAAAAGCGTGCAAACGTCCTCCCTGGTAGAAGCGGCATGCCATGGCCCAGCAAGCCTCGGCGATCCGCCCTGTCTCGGTCGCAAAGAACACCTCGGGTACGGACATGCTCTGCTCGAAGCGTGTAGCGACGAGCTTACGGAAGTCGGGCGGGTCCTTCTCCACCGTCAACGATTCACCTCGTCATTCAATCTGGCTCTGATGCAGCATCTTAAGTTCATCAGTATAAACATCGCCCATAAGTTGCAGCGCTTTCATCGTCTCTTGCGCCTCGACCTCGTCGATCTTGCTCATAGCAAAGCCGACATGGATCAGTACCCAATCACCAGGGGCGATACCCTCAAGACGCACCAGTGCGATACTCACGTTGCGTTTAACGCCAGAAACATTAACTTTGGCAATATGATTTTCATCATCCACTATGTCTATGATCTGACCCGGAATACCAAGGCACATACTCGCCTCCTTTGTAGGGATGGCTTTCAAACAGTTCCTACATTTGCTTGCAGCCGCGCCGCAGCCACTGCTATCTGACCAAGACTTAAACCGCCATCATTAGGTGGCACACGTCGATTTACATAGACCTGGAAGGCCATTTCCTCCAGGCGGGCCATTAGTTGCTCAAGTAGCAGTTGGTTCTGGAATACACCACCGCTGAGAGCGACAACGTTCAGGCCGGTCTGCTCGCGTGCCTGGTGGCAGGTCATTGCCAGCAACTCGGCAATCGAGCGATGGAAGCAATTTGCGATCTGCGGGAGCGACAGACCCTGCTGAATATCGCTCACGATGGCACGGATCATTGGGGCCACCTGTAAGAGCATTCCCTGTGAATACCCTGTCGTCAGGTTCCTCCGCTCTCCTAGGGCGAACGGGTAGATATCCGCAGGGCCATATCTTTCAGCCAGCATCTCCAATTCGATGGCTGCCTGGCCCTCATAGAACACTTCGCTGCGCAGGCCGATCAGAGCGGCTACCGCATCAAACAATCGCCCCAGGCTAGAAGTTGGTGGGCTATTGATGCTCTTTGCAATCATCTGCGCCAGCGTGCGCCACTTCGACCGGTCTAGCTGGTGTACAAAAGGAATATCCAGCTCCAGGAATGCGTCACCATAGGCCTGAGCCAGGTAGGTGGCTGCCATGCGCCAGGGCTGTCGCACTGCCTGCTCACCTCCGGGGAGCGGTACGTAAGTCAAGTGAGCCAGCCGTTCAAAGCCCAGGAGGGAAGCTTCCATAATCTCGCAGCCCCATACGGCACCGTCTGTTCCATAGCCTGTACCATCGGCAGCGACTCCAATCACTGGCCCACTCAGCCCATGCTCAGCCAACACGCTGGCAATATGGGCATGATGGTGCTGGACACCGATTTTCTGCGGGATATCCAGGTCGAGAGCGTATTTTGTCGCCAGGTATTCGGGGTGCAGATCGTAGGCAACCGCCTCAGGGTGGATATCAAAGAGGCGCTGGAAGTGCTCAATCCCCTCACTGAACGAGGTAAGTGTTTCCAGGTTCTCTAAGTCACCGATATGGTGGCTGACAAATGCTTGTCGTCCCTTGCCCAGGCAAAAGGTGTTCTTGAGATGCCCTCCACAGGCCAGGAGAGGTATGGGGAAATCGAACGAAAGCAGAATCGGCTCCGGTGCATAACCTCTTGAACGGCGGAAAAGCTGTTCGCCGCTAGCAGTGATACGCACCACCGGGTCGTCGCAGCGCATGTGGATCTCGCGGTTGTGTGTCAACATGCTTTCTGCGATAGATGCAAGCCGTTCTTGTGCATCATCATCCTGGTAAGCGATGGGTTCGTCGCTCAAGTTACCGCTGGTCATCACCAGGACTGCCAGGCGATCTGGCGCGATGGTTGCGGCGAAAGCATGCAGCAGGAGATGATGCAGTGGCGTGTAGGGCAACATGATTCCCAGTGTGTTATAGGCTGGCGAGACTGCCGGGGCGACCAGGTTGCCAGGAAGCTGGTTCAGCAGCACGATGGGGCGTTGGCGCGATTGCAGGAGCGTCGCTTCGGCTTCACTTACCTGGCAGAGTCGTCGGGCTGTCTCCAGGTCGGGTACCATCAGTGCGAAGGGTTTGGCCTCGCGGTTCTTGCGTTGGCGGAGTCGCTGCACAGCCTCTGCGTTCAATGCGTCGCATGCCAGGTGGTAACCTCCCAGCCCCTTGATGGCAAGGATTGCTCCATTGGCGAGGCATTGGACTGCCGTGGCGATGGGGTCTTCATTGCTGCCTGGTCGGTTTGTCCAGGAGAGCAGTTGCACCTGCGGGCCACAGGCCGGGCAGGCGTTGGGTTGAGCGTGAAAACGCCGGTTTAGTGGGCCGTCGTATTCGGACTGGCAGGCGGGGCACATGGGGAAGACGCGCATGGTAGTCTTGTCGCGATCATAGGGGACATCCTGGATGATCGTGAAGCGCGGGCCGCAGTTAGTGCAGTTGGTGAACGGGTAGTGATAGCGCCGATCTCGTGGGTCGAACAGTTCGCGCAGACAGTCGTTACAGACAGCGGTATCGGGCGAGATGAGTGCATGACGTTCTGTTCCGGCCTGGCTATGGGCGATCACGAAGACCATGTCGTGGCAGGGCGTTATAAGTTCGGTGACGAGCGAATCGATACGCGCCAACGGTGGGGCTTCCTCGCGCAGAGTACGTTGGAAACGATCGAGCGCCTCGGAGGAACCCTCCACCTCAATGGTGACGCCCAGGCTATTGTTCAGCACGAAGCCGACCAGCCCCCAGCGCAATGCTTGTCCGTAGACGAAGGGCCGGAAGCCCACGCCCTGGACAATCCCCTGGATGAGGATGCGTCGTCGCTGTATTGTCGAGCCTATTGCTGATACCATACATCACGCCTCTCGTTGCTCGTCTTTCTCTGCCGCGAAGTTGAGCAACCAATCACACCAGGCATCGAGTCCCGCGCCTGTACGGCAACTCATTTCGAAGATGCGCAGGTGTGGGTTGATGGCTAACGCGTGCCGTTTGACCTTCTCCACATCGTAGTCGACATAAGGAAGGAGGTCGAGCTTGTTCACGATCATTACCTCGGATGCGGCAAACATTTGTGGGTATTTCGCCGGTTTGTCGTCCCCTTCGGTGGTACTGACGACGACAACACGCGTGTCTTCTCCCAGATTCCATGCAGCGGGACAGACCAGGTTGCCAATGTTCTCGACGAATAGCAGCTCGATACGCGCCAATTCGATCTCCGCGAGTGCGTCGCGGATCATGTGTGCCTCCAGGTGGCATGCTCCCCGCGTGTTGATCTGGACCGTCTCCGCCCCTGCCGCCTCAATACGTTCCGCGTCAGCGCTTGTCTCAACATCGCCTTCGATTACGCCAATGCCCAGTTGCCCGCGGAGTCGCTCAATTGTCCTTTCTAACAGGGTGGTTTTACCAGCGCCCGGCGAACTCATGATATTAATGGTGCGAATGCCACATACTGCCAGTGATCGCTGAATTTCCTGAGCAATGGTGTCGTTGGCCGCTAGAATGTTTTGGGCGATGGTTACTTTGGGCATGAGCCTCACTCCTTTGACGATTCGATCTCCATCTCAAGGATTTGCAATTCCGTACCGGAAACGACTTCGCTGCTCCACTCGCCGCACGTTGGACACAGGACAATAAAGTTGACGACGGGAAATTCTTTGGCGCAGTGATGACATCGCGCCTGATGGGGCACGGTATCGATCAACAGTTCTGCGCCTGCAAGCGTTGGATCGAAGCTGGTCAGCATCTCAAAGCAGAAGGTCAACGAGTCGGTAACGATCCCGATGGCCTCGCCTATGCGCAGCCGCACACCCTTGACACGTGTGGCATGACACTCTGCTGCTCGAGTTTCAACAATCTCAACGATACTTTGAGCTATCGCGAGTTCGTGCATATCCAACCTCACTCCTCGAATGCGCCATTCCGGGCGAAGCTTACCGTACCCATGTGGTCACTACATGGATCGCATTTTCAGATAGCGCTGGATATCTGGCAGTGATCGATACGCTACGTATCCAAGCATAATGACCAGAGCAAGGGCAAGCAATTTGAAAAGAGTCATGTTCTTTTCCTTTCGTCGTTTCTCAAAGAGTCCTACGTGACTGGTGTTGACGTGAGCAACTGCTCAACGAGCGAGTCGATCATCTTCATGGCCTCATCGACGGCGGCCCGTACAGGCTCGCTCAATCCCATCTGCATGTCTGCACCATCTTCACCTGTGATAATCGTAGCTGGTTCGCAGCCAACAATCAAGGTTTGGTTTGGCCGGGCTCCAAGAAACCTGGCAAAGGCAAGCACCTTCACCGGGTCCATGCTGTGGGTGTCCAGTGCAACCCTACCAGCTTCTATACCTTGCTCAGGAACCATAGCTGTAAGGTCTGGTTCTATGAGATACAGGGTCCCTGGTGTTCCTCCGCGTGGGACGGCATCGACAAGGACGAGCGCATCGTAGTCATCAAGCAGGGTATAAGCCAGCTCTACCCCGCGTATTCCGAAATCGACGACTTGCACCCCTTCCGGGTACCGTTTGGCCTCGCGGCTCATCAGCCGTTGAGCGACTTCAACTCCAAAGCCATCATCCCCCAGGAAGATGTTACCGATGCATGCAATAAGTATGCGCCGTAGAGAAGTCCCTTGCCGGGAAGTGCTTTCCGATGGCGAAGTATGGTTCATGGTCCCTTCCACGGTATCTCCATGTCCTCCAACGGCGTATCCTCCATGGGTTCTACTTCCTCTGGGAAGAAGAAGAAACGATGGCCAGGCAGGATTCGCTCGTCTGGCTGTTCCCTACCGGGATCGTCGTCCAGTCTCACTACCAGATAGATGCGATTCTCGAAATCCTGATGGATAGTCTCGACCTGGGCGGTCTTCCCATCAAGCAAAATATCGAAAGCATCAGCACGTGCTTTTGGATGCAGACATACGCGGTTTCCTGCTTTCACCTCTTTGCCAGCAATCAGCACAGATTCCGGTGGTGGATAATCCTCACCAGAGAAATCCCTACCTATCATGTTCGCCCCCTTCATCGACTGGTCGCAGATTGCGGATCACGCCGTGTAGCTTCATGAACTGTTCGGGCGAAAGAGCCTCTGTTCGCTCCAGTATCTCGCGGGCACGCTCGTCCCCTTGCCGCATCTCCTGTTTCTCCTCGTCCGTCAACGTCATAATACGAAGTGTGAGAATCTCATCAATCTCAGTCCCATCGAAAAGAGCGCCAGGGCTTTCTGGGGCTATCTGCGGATAGTCATACAGGATGATAGGCGATGATAGTATTGTATCATATTCACCCTCGTTGCCAGCCAGCACAGGCCAGGTACGAAGATTCTGGCACCCCTGGGCCACAGCCTTCAACGCCTCAGGTGGATCCATCAGCGAGAT
Organism: Chloroflexota bacterium; assembly: GCA_005881495.1. Next base: position 4,674 of record VBHI01000313.1, on the reverse strand, counting down.
GAAGGTACCCTGATGTACCTGTAAGATGGTGTGGGTGGAGACGAGCGAATGCGGCATCACTGCATTGCCCGTCAACGCGCCAGTCCCAGGCGTCCTGTTTTCTATCTGAACACTGATCTTGAAAAGGTCTGTATTGATGGGTTCGGCTGCGATTATGACGCTCCCCACAAGTGGTTTCTGCTCGCGAACAATCGCTGCTGCAGATGCGTCCAATGCGCCAGTCGGCTCTTCCACCATGCGCCCACGGGGAAATTCGATCTCCAGAAGCCGTGGGTGGTTGAGCAGGTCGCTCACGGAGAGGTTCTGAGCACACACTTCGCGTTCGATCCCCTCTTCCCATGGCTCGTTTGCTAGACGGCTTGCCAGGCTCCACTCGCGGGCACTTAGCTCGTCAGGCTGGGTTTGTGAAGGAGCAGTCGCAGCCTCGGATTGCACGTTTCTGCGTATGAGCAAATGCAGGAACCGTATGTAGACGTCAAGCATTGTATCTGCTGATCCTGTTACCAGGCATTCTGTATGCATCGTCCAGGGTTCTATGCCCCCGTTTGCTTCGCTATATTCCTGTGGATAGAGCACGCCGAACGTCCACCGCTGGCGATTTTTAATGGCCGAGTGCCGGTACGGATAGAGGAGATAGCCCTCGTAGAGCACGGTATTGGCAATTTCTTTCACTTGCTCTAGCTTCATGACTGCACCTCCTCGCCACTTGCCTGCAACAGTTGAACGAAGACTTCCTCCCAGGTGGGAAGGCTATGCGTAGCTTTATACTGGTAGAGCCGGTCGAAGACATCTTTACGTACGCGAATCCAGGCACTGTTGGGAAAGTAACGCTCGATCATTTCATGCCAGAGTGCAACTGGGAGGCGGTAGGTTGCTTCCTTCGACCAGGAAATCTGCCCAACTTGCAAATTGCCTGTCTCGCCCTCATAGAAAATGGTTCCGCTGAACAGAAAGGTGAGTGGAATCTCGCCATCCCCCAGAGCATCAAAGTACTTCGTGCCTGCCACCTCGAAGTCGTAGGTGCATGGGACAGGTAGATCGACGGTGATGCTCTCTGAGAACTGTGGAACTGTGGTGTTGGCATGGGTCCACAGGAAAGGACGCAAAGTGTCACTCCACCGCTTTGGTTCGCCAAAGACCTCCAGCAAGCGCGCCTGTGCTTCGGCACTGTACCGCCGACGTGTCACATTGATCTGGATCTGGCAGCGCAGGACAACGCTATGGATATTTTCTTGTCGGATGGCGTTCTCGATGCGCAGTTTGAAGATGAGCGTCGGGACTGCGGCGAAAGCCGGAGCCTCGGCATCGACTACCTCAAAGTTCAGGTCCGGCATCAGGCTCTCCTCTCACAGGCTGGGATTTCGCACGCAGGTCCGCAAAGAACTCTGCAATGGCTTTCCAGACCTCCTCTCCGCCGCTCAGACCTTTCCAGGAGATCCGAATCAGGCCGACAAGCCGGTAACAGGCATCGATAGGAACGATGTAGTACTCGCGTGTGTCCCGCACGCGGTTAATGAGTAGTGCCTCCACATCGGGTTCCAGGTCATTCAGGATGGGATTGCTACTGACAAGCACCTCCCAATTCTCCAGACTGAGCAGGGACTCCATAGCGCCCGCAGGGCTGGGATAGAAGGCCATGGCACGCCTGGCGACTGTGCTATGAAAAATATACACCATGTTCACCGGGATCATCAGTTCATCCGTCATGTGGAAATCCGGCAACGCCAGGTAGCGCCTGGGCACAAGCTGATACTTCCCACCGCCGGCTCCCGGATCGCCGAAGAGCACCGAGCAAGCATGGCACGCACAGATCACCGTGCGGCTGGAGAGGTCCAGCAGGTGATGGTGATCTGCCGGAATCACTTCACTGCATAGGTCGCAGTGCTCAACGGGCGCACGAGTCTGCTTGCGCTCCCGCGTAAAGCGACGTAGCGCTCCAATGGGAGCAGCGGAACGATCCTGGCCATCGTTGCTCAGGTAAGATGCTGACATGGCTGCTCACCTCACCTTGTGGGGGCCGATATGGCCACGCTAGCTTGCTCGTCTTTGGTCAATGCTGACAGGGCTACTTTCACCTCGCCGTTCTGCACCAGTAATGGAACTGGTTCCAGGAACAGGTTGGGAGTATCCAGGCATCTTCCTGCACGGCAGATGTCGTATTGCCGCCCGCAGGAGGAACAAATAAGGGTGGTTCCCTCTAACCTGCTGCCATCGAGAGATGCATTGCAACTGCTGCAGTGGTCATGATAGGCATAGTAGGTACCCGCGATCTGACAGAAGAGCAGTGGTTCTCCCTGCACAGCGATCACTTTGAGGGTTCCTTCAAGCAGAGAGTCCAGTCCATTCATCGCTATCCATGAGCCGTTCTGCTCCGTTGTGTGCGTGCTATCCTTGCGTCGCCGAGGGGGAACGAATGTGACTGGCATGCCCGGGCGCGAAGGTGGATCGGTGACACCCTCTACCTGGAGATCTTCGAGGTCTGGAGCCACCTTATAGATGGCCTCTTCGATCGCCAGTTTGAGGGTGATGGTTGAGGAGGGACAGCCATGGCAACTTCCCTCGAGGCGCAAATAGGCTACGCCGTTTTCGACTTTGACTAACTCGACATTGCCGCCATGCGACTTGAGATAGGGCCGTACATCAACCAGCGCCCTGGCGATGCGTGTCTCGATGTCTACCGGGTGCAATCCATGAAGCAAAAACAAGGATGAAAGCAGATCGTTTTTCGTAAAAGTCTCGATCAGTGCGTAGCCTGATGCCTCAGACTGCGCAGTCAGTTCGAGTATGTGCGCCAGCCCTTCGCCATACATATCCAGGAGTGCCTGGACAAGTTCCTCGGTCGTGGCACGCGCACGTGGGTCAGGAAACTCGGCAACCTCCTGGATCAGCATCTCGATACGCTCCGCCCGGCGCTGTTGCTCCTGCAGGTCTTGTTGCATTAGGCATCCTCCTCTTTTCTAACGTATGATGTGCCGGCTACCCGGCACCCGCAGTTACCACTACATTTCCACTGCAGTTGCGTTGCGGACACCCCTGATTTCAGCCGTGGGGAGTTGCCAGGGCAGATTTGCCCTGGCAACTCCCCGGGCTAACACCTCTTATGGGGTCGGTAACGCTATAGGGCCTATAGCGTCACGCCAAATGTCGGTGAGTGAACTACCTGCAACTCTTTCCCCTCGCCAAGGTACATATGCACACCACATGGCAGGCATGGGTCAAAGCTGCGCACCGCTCGCATGATGTCGATGCCTTTGAACTTGTCCGGGCCATTCTCTTCAAAGATAGGTGTGTTCTGCACAGCATCTTCGTAGGGACCGGGCGTGCCATAGACGTCTCGTACACTACCATTCCAGGGTGTGGGAGGATAGGGATGGTAGTTGGCAATCTTTCCGTTCTCGATGACCATGTGATGGGAAAGCACGCCGCGCACAGCCTCATGGAATCCACAGCCAATTGCTTCCTTCGGTACTGTGAAATCGTTCCATGTCTTGGTGCGGCCAGCACGTATCTCAGCAAGTGCCTTATCGATACAGTGCAGCGCGACAGCAGCAGAATAGGCCTGGAAGTAGGTTCGCGCACGGTTACGCTCGATAGCGTTGCTCCATTGTGGAATCTTCCACTCGAACTCCACCTCCGGCTTCGTGGCAGACTTGGGTAGCCGAATCTTGACACTGTTGCCGGTCGCCTTGATATAGCCTCCCAGGTCAACTATGCCGGCCAGGGCCGTCGCCCACAGGCGAGCGATAGGGCCACCGCCAGTATCCAGGGCCAGGTAGTCGCCGGTGCGCTTGTCAAACCAGCGCGGCGCCATCGTCCAGCTATACGCCCCATCGAAGTTGCGTTTCTGTGGCTTGGGAATCGTCGTCTGATTCCAGGGATGGCGTTTGTCGACCGGGTTGCCGAGGGGGTCGCGATCAACGAATGTCCTTTCGTTCTGCCAGTCATCGTAGTAGGAGTGCCCCAGCAGGATACGGATGCCCAGGTTGATATCGACCAGGCTGGTCGTCACCAGTTTCCCGTCCACGATCACGCCAGGCGTGACGAACATAGCACGTCCCCACTTGTCCATGGTGCGATAATCATAGTCGCACACGTCGGGGTCCTGGAACGATCCCCAGCAGCCAATCAGGGTCCGCCGGTACCCAACCTGCTCGTAGCCGGGCAATGCCTGGTAGAAGAAGTCAAACAGGTCGTCGTGCAGCGGGACCATCTTCTTCATGAATTCGATGTACTTCATCAGACGAACCAGGTAGTCCGTGAAGAGTTGGACGGTGGCGACGGTGCCAACTCCCCCTGGATAGAGGGTCGAGGGATGAACATGGCGCCCCTCCATCAAACAGAACTTCTCGCGGGTTAATCGGCTCACCTGGAGCCCCTCGAGGTAAAGCTCTCCCGTGAAGGGATTGAACGCCCGCATGATATCACCGATAGTGCGATAGCCATGCTGTGCAGCGTGCGGAGCTTCGGTTTTATTTGCCATCTCAAGTACACCCGGGTTGGTTTCCTTCATCATCTGCTCGCAGTAGTCGACGGCGACCAGGTTCTCCTGGAAGATATTGTGGTCGAACATGTACTCTGCCGCCTCACCCAGGTTGAGAATCCACTCGCCTAATGCCGGGGGCTTTACCCCGTAGGCCATATTCTGTGTATAGACCGAGCAGGTCGCGTGGTTGT
>VBHI01000394.1 GCA_005881495.1 Chloroflexota bacterium | reverse complement strand
TGCAATGTGCGTCAGTGACATCGCAAACGGTGTTATACCCATTGACCAACCAGAGTGTCTGGTGGACAGGTCAGGTGGTCGCCCTACGTCTGAGCAATGGTTCCTTGCTCTGGCAGGCTTCCGTGGACAATGTGCCCAGGTAGTGAACAACGGCACCCTATACCTCGCGACAGGAAAAGGAGGCTGTACCGCGAACACAGCTCCCTATGGAGAAGTTGCTGCAATACAGGTCATTGATGGGAAAGTCCTCTGGCAAAGCTACCTCTTGTAGCACACGAACTACTCCTTTGAAAAGTGGCTCACTTTTCCTGGTAGCGGATGGCTCAGTATCCTCTTGACGTTTACACCTACACGATGGGCCAATCGTGCCCTGCGGATTGGTAAATTGCCTCTACTGTCGCCATGTTCTCTAACGTCTCACTCAGTGGCCTGGCAGGTTCTTTTCCAGACCGTATACACTCAGCAAAGTGTTCTACCTGGATCTGATACTGATCAACGCGAGGGAAGCTCTGCTCTCTCATCTGACCATTCTTCATGACAAAGACTACCGTCTCTATCGTGCCGGGCGAAAACGGAACAGGTATGGTAATTGTCCCCGTTTCGCCGATGATCTCTGCCCCCTGGCGCCTTAGTAACTCCAAGCTGGAATCGATCAAGCCAAAGCGGCCATCACCGAAGTCAAGGATGGCATTTGTCGCCATGTCTATGCCGCCAGCTTTGGGTACATGGACACGGGCAGTCACCGTCTGCGGCGCTTGCTCATAGACGGCGTGACAGAGGTTGACCAGATAGCAACCAGTATCCATCAGTGAGCCACCCGCCAATTCGGGATTGACACGAATATTTTCAGGCTGCGAACGGATGTCGAATGAGAATGAGGCCCGTACCAGCCTGACAGGTCCGATCAGACCCGCTTTGACCTGCTCCAGTACCCAGACAATTTGCGGGTGAAAGCGGTACATAAACGCTTCCATAAGGAGCACATTATTGGCATGCGCTGCCTCAACCATCTTCTCTGCTTCTTTAACGGTAGCTGCCAGCGGCTTCTCGCACAACACATGTTTGCCCGCCCGCAAAGCCTTGATAGTCCATTCAGCATGCAAGCTGTTGGGCAAGGGGATATAGATAGCATCGATATCAGGATCGTTGATGATACTTTCATAGTCACCATAGATACGGATGTTAGGAGCGAACCCGTACAACTCCGCAGCACGCTGCGGATCACGACCGCCCACTGCCATCAGTCGTCCATTTGAGGAGGCCTGGATAGCGGGAGAGACGATTTTCACGCCTATATTCGCTGTACTGATCACTCCCCAACGTACCATCTCATTGCTCGAGCTCTGGTTGTTTTGCATCGTTCTCTCTGCCTTTCTGAGGAAATCACCATCTAGTATATTGTATGGTAGTCCCATCGGTTAAGGCAGCGTAGACTCACCCCCTTGACTTCGAACCCTTTCTTCACTACACTATCTTTTGTAAGCAAAATTGTTAACAATTTTGCTTACAGAGCGAGTGACCATAACGTAGAGAGAAGGAGCCAAAGGAGGCTACCTGATCTTTGCCCCCGATCCCAATTGGGAACCGATCACCTGGAGCCAGGCGGATCGCCAGAAAGGGCAGGCATGGGGCACGCCGACCGTCGCAAGCTTTCACACCTCTGGTACGCCTTTCGTTGAGACGACACAGACCGTGCTCTCTGCGGAAGAGGAGACTGTTCGTTAAAAAAAGATATCCTCAGAGAAAAAGGCGCACAAAGAAGGAAGGAAACAGCATGGCGAGAACTGATGATCAATGCTATACGCAATTGCGGGAGGCTATTCTGCGCGGGGAGTTTCATCCCAATGAACGGCTGATTGAAATGGACCTGGCTCAGTCTCTCGGTGCCGGCCGTGCCGCCATCCGTACTGCCCTGGCTCGATTAGAACAGGAGGGACTCGTCCAGCGAGAACGCTATCGAGGTGCACGTGTGCGCCTGGTCTCTGAAACAGAGGCGATTGAGATCCTCGAAGCACGAGCGGCACTAGAGAGCCTGGCGGTGCGCCACGCGGCACTGAACGCCACCGCGGACGATATTGCTACCTTACGCACGCTACTGGACGAGTTAGCGCAGCTTCTGGAAGGAGGTGACCTCTTAGACTATTCCGATATGAATGCGCGTCTCCACCAGCAACTGCTGCGGATCGCCAATCACGCGACCGTTTCGCGCTTGCTTGACATGCTTAAGTCACAAAACGTGCGTTTCCAGTTCCGTACTATTCTTGTTCCCGGTCGGCCACAACAGTCTTATCAAGAACATGCCGCTATTGTTGAGGCAGTGGCTGCCCACGATCCTGACCGCGCGGAGGAGGCAATGCGCTCTCACCTCTCGCATGTGGCTGAAGCACTGAAAGCAACGAAGAGGACTCGTCCAACTGATGAAAGAGAGTACTCTCAATGAAGAACTTTGCTGAGCCAAACTATCCTCGTCCTTCTGCACGGGCCCGCGAACTCGTGCGTGGAGCCTATGACTTACACGTACACACCAGTCCTGATATCATGCCCAGAAGTGCGTCTGACCTTGAGCTTGCCCATCGTTGTCGGCAATGGGGACTGGCCGGTTTCGTGATCAAGTCCCATTATGTCCCGACCGCAGAACGCGCGGCTCTGGTTCGCTCTCTCGTACCAGACGTTGATGTGCTGGGAGCTCTTGTCCTCAACTGCGCCGTCGGTGGCATGAATACCATGGCCGTTGAGATCGCAGCACGCGAAGGCGCACGCATCGTCTGGATGCCGACCTTTGATTCGGTCAACGAAATGTCTGAACAGTATGCCCTTCCTCCTGGAGCGAAACGACCGCAATGGGCACGCTTACAACAGGAGCTCCGCGATCAAGGCGTCAAGAGCGAACCGGTTCGGGTCGTCAATGAGCAGCACCAGGTGCTTCCAGAGGTACGAAGCGTGCTGCGCTCTATCGCCACCCATGGTCTCGTCCTTGCCACAGGGCACCTGGATCGTGATGAGATTTTCGCTGTCGTCGAGGCTGCGCTCGCGGAGGGGGTGCGGCAGATCATCGTCACCCATCCTGACTATCCGGCAGAGAACTTGTCGGCCGAGGACCAGGCTGCCCTTGCTGGGCGTGGAGCGTTCCTCGAACGTTGCTTTACGACGCCCTACACCGGAAAAATCTCCTGGGAGCAGATGTGCGCCAACATCCGAGCGAGCGGTCCCCAACACTCGTTCCTCTCCACTGACCTGGGCCAGCCAACCAATCCTCCCATTGAGGATGGCCTCGCACTGATGGCCGATCAGCTCTTAGCGGCAGCCTTTTCGGAAGAAGAGATTTCTACCATGGCCGTCACCAACACCGTACGGCTTGCAAGGGGAGAGAAAAGCAATGAGTGAACTCCGTGATGGAGAAAAGGCACGCACGCTGCTCGTCATCGGCGCCCATTCGGCTGACTTTGTCTGGCGGGCCGGAGGCGCAATCGCCGTTGTTACTTCCAATGGAGGGAAAGCTACCGTGCTTGCCCTTACCTATGGAGAGCGTGGCGAATCAGGCGAACTGTGGAAAGAACCGGGACAAACCGTTGAAAATGTGAAGCGCATCCGCCACGCAGAAGCCGTGCGAGCTGCCGAGGTGCTCGGGGCAAGCTTCCAGTGCCTGGATTTGGGCGACTACCCCCTCCACATCAGCACCGAAGCGCTAGAGCGCTTGACCGATCTCATTCGTGAAACAGCTCCAGATGCCATCGTGACCCATACGGAGCGAGACCCGTTCAATCCAGATCATCCGCTGGCCTCTGCGGCGACCCAACGGGCCCGTCTGCTGGCCAGTGGAGCCGGTGTGGCCAGCGGCTTTGCCACCATTGCGCCTCCTGAACTCTTCTGGTTCGAGCCGCATCAGCCGGAACTGTGCGGCTTCGTCCCGACGACCTTCGTGGACATTACGGCGGTGTTTCCACAGAAACAGCGAGCCATGGAAGCGATGGCGGCCCAGCAGTACCTGCGCCAGTACTATACGGAGCAGGCGGAACACCGAGCCAATCATGCTCGTCGTGTCTCGGGAAAAAAAGATATTCGCTACGCTGAAGCTTTTCAGCGTGTTCTCCCACAGGTGGTAGCAACCCTATGAACACTTTTGATGTGAAGCAATTTGCCGACTACGGGGTAGCAACTGTCTACGAGGCCGCAGGACGCGTAGGACTGATCGACGTGCCTCTGATTCAGCTGATCCCCGGAAGTAGAGTAGCAGGGCCTGCCCGCACCGTCCGCTGTGGGCAAGGCGACAACTTGATGGTGCATGCCGTGCTCGACCAGGTCCAACCCGGTGAGGTCCTGGTGCTGACCATGCCGGTACCCGAGCCAGTGGCGCTGGTCGGCGAACTGCTGGCCACCCAGGCATCGGTCCACCAGGTGGCTGCCCTCCTCATCGATGCGTCTGTACGCGATTGCGAAGAGTTGCAGTCCCTTGGCTTGCCCATCTGGACCCGCTGGATCCGTGTGCGAGGAGCAAGCAAAACCAAAGGAGGAACCATCAACGAACCGGTCGTCATGGGCGGGGCAACCATCGCACCAGGTGACATCGTACTCCTGGACGCGGATGGAGCCGTCGTGGTCGCGAGGGGGCAAGCGGCACACGTGTTAGAGGCCGCGCAAGCGCGACAGACGCGTGAAGCGGAGCTCAGAAAGAAGCTGGAGGCGGGAGCCCTGTCTTATGACCTGCATGGTTTGAGAACGCTTGTGGAGAGGTCACAGGATGCGTGGGACTGATCAATGTGCCACTTCTCTCGCTGCTTTGACTCTCTCTCGTTGTAAGCTGTCTAGGAACACGAATCACGAAGAAAGGATGCTATTTCTATGAATGACGTACAAGAACCAATCTTTGATGTTGCTCATCTGGGACATGTTGAGTTGCTCACTCCCAAGCCCGAAGAAAGTTTGTGGTTTTTTCGGGACGTGCTCAGCATGCAGGAAACTGCACGAGAGGGGCAGTCCGTCTACTTGCGCGGCTGGGGAGACTACGAACGCTACTCCCTCAAGCTCACTGAGGCGAAACAGGCCGGACTGGGTCACACCGCCTTCCGTGCCATGAGTCCACAGGCGCTAGAGCGGCGCGTCAAGGCTCTTGAGGCAAGTGGGCAAGGGCGAGGCTGGATTGACGGTGATGTGGGACATGGCCGGGCGTACCAATTTACTGACCCCGATGGGCACCTTCTGGAACTCTACTACGACTCAGAGAAATACCGGGCCCCTGAAGCCTTACGCCCCGCGCTCAAAAATCAGCCGCAGCGCACTCCCGATCACGGGGTCGGCGTGCGGCGTCTTGATCACATCAATTTCCTTGGTCGCAGCCCTGTAGAGAATCGAACCTTTATGCAGGAGCGGTTAGGGGCGAGATTAACGGAGCATATTGTTTTTGACGACGGAACAGAGATGGGTGTCTGGTTGACCTTTACCAATAAGGCTTATGATGTGGTCTATACCCGTGATGAGACCGGGTCAACTGGTCGACTGCATCATATCGCCTACTGGGTCGATAATCGCGAAGATGTGCTGCGTGCGGCTGACATTTACCTGGAAAACGGCGTCTGGATTGAATTTGCTCCTGGCAAACACGCGATTGCCCAGGGCTTCAGTAGCCATTCACGCCAGTTCATGTTGCCGAACTCATTGTGCCCCCAGACGATGTCGAGATGAGTCTGGCATTGCCTGACTTGCCAGATAACTACGAGCGCGAGCAACCTCTTCTTCGCGTGTCTCCTGTTTTTCCTGTGCCATAGATCATGCCTCGAATCTGCGCTTATTCCTCTAGCCTTGGTTACAACTTTGCAGAAAGCTGGGAGGAAGTGGCCAGTATTTTTGGGGCCTTCTCGGGCTTTTTTCTTGTTTTCCTGGTGGCTATCCAGATGAAAGTAGGAGCAAAACGACTCTTTTCAGCTTTACATTACCACATTTCATCTCTGTGCGCATCGTCCCTTTGGACGATTTTTTCTGCTGCTCTTCACCTTATACTCAGGTTGAGCACGAATGATTCCCCCGGATTAAGCCAGAGAAAGTGAGGAACTGCCGAGTTATGGCGGATTCGTGTTGCTTCCACTGAGATACCATCACACAGTATTAAGAAAGGATTGGTGAGGAACGATGAACCAGGTAAGTGATGTCGTCAAAACGTTTTTTGAGGATTTCGAGCGAAGGAGTAATACGTTTGAGCGTGGCCTTGCCTTCCAATTTAGTGACCCATTTATGACTGCCGACCCGGATGGCAGCATCCAAATTGTGAAGACGGATGACTTTCTCGCAGGTATTTCAAAACGGCAAGCTTTTTTTCAATCCATCGGTTTTCAATTCGTAAAAATCGTAGTGCTTGACGAAACACGACTGGATGATCACTACGTAATGGCAAAAGTCCATGTGCATATGCGATTTGAAAAGGACCCAGGACAACCAATAGATTTGAAAGACTATTCTACTTATGTTCTGTTCATAAAAGATGATTTACCCAAAATTGTCTTTTACCTTACCCACGAGAACTTCATGAAAATTATGCAAGAGAGAGGCTTATTGCCTACAAAACAATAAATCTTTTCTCTTGTCAACTCAAACACTTTCTAGAGGGGAGTCTATACATGGTGTTGTACCATGAAATATGCTATACTTTCCTGAAAATAATGATCACTTAGTTCGTCTTCAATTTTCAGTCTGGTCATTGAGAGCAACGTCTTCCAGGCTCTTTCAAACTAAGCAAGCTGTAACATATTGATTCCTGGTGCAAGGCCAGGTCTACAAACCCTTTGATTGGCTCACTCCGGCTCACACGTAGTACTTTAAGCATGTGGATGGTAAGTATATCTGTAGCATCAGGAGGTAGTGCTATGGCTATTTCAGTGCATCCTCTCCGCATTTTCGTCAGTCATAGCGCTAAAGATAACGATTTTTGTGTTAAGCTGGTGAACGATCTAAAGCGAGTACTCGGAGAGAATGCTCAAATCTGGTGCGATGCCTCAAATGAAGAGCAGGGGAATAAGGGAGATGAGGGGGGGAGTGCCTGGCTGCCTGAGTTCGAGGCACAAGTGGTGGCACAGGATACACATGATGTCCTCCTTGTCCTGCTCTCGCCAGACGCTGTGGCGTCAACACGAGTCAATAATGAGATTGATCAAGCCTGGCAACGGAAGAACTCTTCCGGGGGCATGCAGATTATCCCAGTGCTCTACCGGCCTTGTGACGTACGCCAGGATATCGATACGCTGCAGGTTGTCTCATTTCTGCCTCCTAAGGCCTATGATGCCGCTTTCGCAGAGTTACTCACTGCCATTTCGACAATAAATAGTACGCCGCCGGCAGAAGTTACCATGTTCACCACCTTACCATCACAAATAGTGAAGCCCAAACCGCATCTTTCATGGTCACTGGCTGCGCTTTGTTTTGTACTAGGGTTGGCGGTAGGAGGTGGTAGCATTTTCTGGCTCATTGCACCAAAATCATCTAACGCGGAACAGGTGGCAAGTATAAAATTGGGTGAGCAACCATGTCCCAATACGGTGAAGGCTCCTGCGCATTGGGCTCCCCTGCTTGGCCTGGTAAAGGGAGATGAGAATCTGGTAGAGCACGTGAGCTGTGGCAGTCTGATAGGAAAGTCCTCTTTGCAAACTTTAGTGACAGTGCGCCTTGTTGGGGGTACCGCTGCATACCAGAATCTATTTGTCTATGATAATATTATGGCGGTAAAACCCTTGCTACTCTTCTCTCTGTTCAGGCTCGTCCAGGGCGATGCAAAGATCAGCAATCATAATACAATTATTACTTCTGAAGTAGACCCGGCATCAAGCGTTAATACCGGCAGGCCTAATGCTGACCTCGTGCCGGATCTCTACCGCGAGTTTGAGTGGTTCGATAGGGAGAATGCCTTTGTACAGGTGAGCTTCCCGGGCTTTTTTCCTGATTTAACACGTTTTCAGGCTGAAACCGACCAGGCGAAGGCAGACAGGGGACAGGACCCCTGGAAGCGCGATGCAAAGATTACCGCTCAGCATTTAGCTGCAAAATTCTATGCCTGGGATGCTAATGCTCCAGCGACGCTTGAGAGCGGTGGAGGATTGCATGATATTCAGGCAGTGGTGAGCGTAAAAAATACCGGTGCCAGTGGGGGGACGATCAAGGTTATGCTCAGTCGTCTTACCGGAAATGCCAATGGCGGTATCTGGGAGGTGACGGCTGTCGAGTCCAACGGCATAGCTATCAATTCTCCAGAGAGTCGCCGGCTCCTCAGCAACCCGGTTGATGTAGATGTGACTGTGGATAGTACACTGAAAGGGCAAAAAGGTGCATTGATTATACTTGATCATCTCTATAAGGCGATTGGAGGCGCCTCCGTAAGTGACCTGTTTAGTGCGAGTCTTCCTCAGATACTCTTTTTTTCAAGCCTGGACGGTATGGGAGGCTCACCTCACTATCCTTATGCTGAGGAAGGAGTTCTGACGCTCGTTATCGGCGACGCGAGTGGTAAAATTATTGCAGCCACGATGCAGAAGGAACTGCTGGGGTCATGAGTCACATCCCTGAAACCGTTGCATCAACTTCGCCTGATGCGATACCACGCATCTTCATAAGCCATAGCAGTAAAGACAATGACTTTGGTGTCAGGCTGGTGCAGGACCTGCGCCAATGTGCTGGCTTCGAGAGCGCCGTGTGGTACGATGCTTCCGGTGGGCTACACGGAGGCATGGCCTGGTGGCGCAAAATTGTAGAGGAGTTGACATCGCGAGAGGCCTTTATTGTCGTGCTCTCGCCAGATTCCATGACATCCCCCTGGGTAAACGATGAGATCGACCTGGCCTGGAAACAGAAAAATTCTCCTGCTGGCATGCATATTATCCCGGTAGTATATCGACCATGCGAGATACGGAAAGATCTCAGT
>VBHI01000312.1:9817-46441 GCA_005881495.1 Chloroflexota bacterium | reverse complement strand
GAGTGGCGTAGAGGGCTGCATGCTGTGCCGAATTGCGCGCCTCAGCAAGATCGAAAGCTACAACTGGCTTGCCCATTGCCATGTATTCCAGCGTTTTGACCATCGTGCTGTACTCATTCAGCCCGTTTTGGGGGTCGGGCGTGAGTCCCACATCTGCCAACGTAAGATAGCGCACAATAACATCAGCTCCCACCCAGCCGGTGAAATGAACAAACTCGTCAAGGTCCAGTTGATGGGCAAGCGCACGCAGTGTAGTGGCAGAGCCACCGTCTCCCATCAGTACCAGAGAAACGTCTTGACGACCACGCTTATGCACAAGCTCATGGAGTGCGTAAAGGGTATTCTCAACACCATCCTGGACTCCCATCTCACCCACATAGGCCAGTAGATAACGCCGCCCTCTTTTCAGTTCAGGCTCAGGTGTAACCAACTTGATACGGTCCAACTCAGGCCCATTAGCCACTACAAACACTCTGTTGGGAGGACTGTGACCGCGTTCGATAGCAAAGCGTTTCTGCGATAGGTTCGTGGTGATCACAACATGAGATGTCCGGTAGGAGCACCACTCCAGGAACAGTAGCAGCCTGTGAAGGGGTCTCATGCTGCCATTGAATTTCACCTGGAACAATTCTGGTGACAGGTCGTGCTGGTCAAATACGAACTTTTTGCCGAAGAGCCGATAAAACAACCCGATCACGAAGAACAGGTCGGGGGGATTAGCAGTATGAATCACATCAAAGCCATGACGGAACCATACCTTAAAACTTAACAGGAACGTCATGAGCATGCTGACGCTGTATTCCAGGATATACGCAGCGTATTTGTTGGTGCTGGTAGGTAATCGGTAGCGGTGAATATGAATGCCCTCAATGCAAATGTGCGATTCTCGGTCCCGTGCGAACCCCTTGGGGCCAATCATACTTACTTGCAAGCCGTGATCGCGTAATGTAGTAGCTTCAGCCCAAACGCGATTGTCGAAAGGCACAGAAGCGTTTTCTATCAGCATGAGTACTTTATACGTTTTGGCCACGGGCACCCCTATCCCCTCTGAAAGTAAAAGGTGCTGTCAATAACAACCAGTAAACAAGGATCTATAGACTTATCTTCCAATTAAGCATAAAATCTTGTCTATGAGAATCCGGTTTTTACCAATGTTGAGGTCGCGTTGCGAAAGTTGTATCATGGTGTCTATTCCTCATCCTTTCTCGCTGCCTCAGAATACGCGCATTTCTCTGTTCTTTCTTTGTAGAACTTAACTGATCCTCTACCTTTACGAACACTTCATTGGCATACGCAGAAGGTACTTTTAGAGTACAAAGTACTGCAATCTGCAATCCCCGCTGAATTTGGTTTGTTACTGAAAATGTAAATAGTAACCTGATTACTAACTGGACAAAACATGAGTGTCATAGCAGCAACAAGATTTCAAGAAAGAGAAACGGAAAATAAGCCACATTATAGCTTTGATGTGGCGGTGGTATTGGGGGGGAATATCAGACTAGTAAATGGTATATATGCTTCTACACCCTATGAAGAGGGTACAGAAAAAAGCTTTGGCGGGTATGGAAGAGTAGTAACCGCAACGATGTTTTATCATTGGGGACTAGTTTCTCATTTCATCGTTTCCACAGGCAAAACGCACCCTAATCCTGATGCTCCTACTGAAGCCGCTGTAATGAAAGCTGAAATGATAGATTGCGGTGTTCCGGCAGAGTGCATCACTGAAGAAGGCGTGTCTTTAAATACCTTAGAAAACGCCATTGAAGTCGCTAAATTACTTCGAACAGAACAATTTAAACGGTGCTCAGAAATTGGTCTGATATCAAGTTCTTGGCATTTACCAAGAGCACTCACTTTGTTTGATGCACAAGGCTTAACAGTAGAAGAAAGGCATATAATCCTCATCTCATCTGATAAATTTATTGGTCAAATAATACCTGAACTTAAGCCAATTATTAGGGAACTTTATCATACTCCTAGCATGGCAGCAAGATTGAAAAGAGAAAAACAGGGCATTTTAGATTTTTATGCAAGACGTTATAAATCAAAACCACTGCATCCCTGAAAGAGAGAGTTATTTGGTACAAAGGGAGGGTCAAGCTTGGCTTTATGACCCGGGCCCAGCACTCCAAATACCATATTCACCAGTACAATGCCCGTTCTGGTAAACACTGCAATAACTTCCCGAGAGATTGCCATCTGATTGTATTCCTCCATCGAAGGAGAGAGTTATACGCCCTGCAGAGTCTGTAACTGGAAGTGTAGACTGCGCTTAAGCATGTTGATGCACTTCAAGGACGCGCAGAAAGAAATCTTGCACCGTCACCGAGTCAATATCTCCAGTAATCGAGAGTGCAGCATGGCACTCATCAGGCCAACACCCAAAACGAAGAAGAGGTGCTTCTAGCGTTTCGATCTCCTGCACAAGTGTGCTAGAGCGCTCCAACTGTTCCTCACGTGTTTTTCCCAATCCTTCAGGGATATCAACATACAAGGCATACATGTGGCTATTTTCCTGAGTGCAGTAGACATGTGGGTATCCTTGTTCGTGGAGGAAATCAGCTACCTGTTGAGGTGTTTGCTGTGAGATACCGATACATGGACAACGAGCTGCCCTCACTGTGAAGCAGCGAGACTCTACGAGGACATCGGGATATGACCAAGGGCTTGTTGGCTGGATTTCTACCGTAAGATAGCGTGCCAGGATCGTGGCACGAGGAGTACAGGTGGCCTCGACGTGCCAGCAATTGGCTGTAACTGGGGTGACGTTTAGTCTGAACTGCCTGCGCTCCTTCCACCATTGAGCAACATCCTGCAAACGAGCTAACCAGACTGGAAGGGGGCGGGTGACGGCATAGCATAACAGACTATCGAGGGCCCGTTTGCAGAGGATACCGCGTTCTGGATGAAGATTGAGTGCATAAAGCCCACTGAGTTCATAGACTCGTTGCATCACTCTGCACCAGATATCTCCCATCTCTGCCGGGTTTGTAATATACAGGCGATCAAATAGCATCTCATCGTCTGGAATGCTCGTCGGAATGCGCAGGAGCGACCCTTCAAAATGAGGACGTACTGAATGCATGCTGCAAGGGATAGCTTGAAAAAGGGCCAGCGATTTTTCATAACTGTCTTTCAATTGGAGTGGAAGGCGTTCGAGATCAATGACATCGTGAATGACAGCTTCGTTGCTCTCATAGGCAAAACCGAGATCAGTATAAACATCGAGTGATTCTTCTGTCCATCCAAGATAGGGGTTGCGAAATCCCTGAAATACTATCTGAGTTTTCTGAAAAATGGAAATAGCTTGCTGAGTTTGCTCATACTGCTTATGTTTATTCAAAGAACGATAATCATTGTGAACGTACCCATGAATGCCTATTTCAGCGCCACGGGAGGCTATCTCGGCAATGAGCGAGGGATGACGGCGCAGTACTACTGCGGGAATAAAGAATGTTGGGGCTGTATTGTACAGTTGAAGTGAACCAATAATCGTATGCAAGGACCGCCGTGTCGAGGCCTCTGAAAAGCCGAACCGGGTAAATACTGTCCCCAGCCTTCGTGCAAAACTATGAACGCCCTTTGTCCTGATTGAGTAAGCAACAAGATTCATATGTTCCCGCTCATCCCAATGAAGTATGTTCCTAACTTACAATACACATGCTCATACAATTACGTGTGTGTATTGTAAGAATGCCTTACTTCATACGGGAAGCCGGTATTTACCAATGTTGAGATACCATTGCGAGCATTATCTCCTGGTAGATGTTTCTCTACTGAAGAGCAGTTGCCATACTGTTGAGTACAGGAATCTCTCTTCTGATATCGAACCTCAATAAACTATGTGCTTGACGAATCGCCGTTTCCACTTCGGCTGGGCCATCTCCTCGTGCAAAGATAAAACCGAGATAACTTGCTCCTTCAGGCAATGGTACAAGAGGGTGATGCAGCTTCGCGGTAATCTCGACGCCAGTAATCTGGGGTACAGTCAGCGCATCATCTACTCCATACACAGCTTTGAGCATACCAGCTGTTGGAATAGGAATCATCATCACGCCAGCTGCATACCCCTCACGCTCTATAGAGGTGATTTCATCTCCTATTGCCTGGCGCAATATAAGTTCCTCCAGGCACATACCAGCGCCAAACTCCAGTATCGTCGAGCAGAGACCTCCAATGGAACGGCCAGCAATTTCAAGCATCCAGGGCCCCTGCTCGTTGACACGAAGCTCAGCATGCACAGGACCTTCTCTCAGCTCTAGAGAAGCTGCTCCTATTGTTACGCATCTGGCAATCTCTTCCTGCACCTTTACAGGCAAACGTGATGGTGTGACATAGATAGTTTCCTCAAAAAAAGGGCCATCCAACGGGTCCGGATTATCAAAAAGGGCCAGCACTTTCAATTGACCCCGCGTAAGAATACCCTCCAGGGCGACCTCAAAACCGGGAATGAAGTCTTCAACTAGCAAGGAGTCATGCTTTGAACACCCCTCAGAAAGCAGAAGACGGCTTGTGCGGTTGAAGGCCGCCACAAGTTCATCAGGGTTATTGGCACGGATCACACCTCTACTGCCAGAGAGGCGCAGAGGTTTGACCACACAAGGATAGGTCACTTGTGTAGCGACCCAGGCGGGGTCAGCGCTTAGAGAGAAGGGACGAAAAACGGGACATGGCGCACCACCTTTTGACATCAAAGAGCGCATTAACAATTTGTCGCGCGCTGCCTCAGCTGCTTTCGGTGAGTTATGTGCCAACCCCAAAGCCTCGCTGGCGAAGGCAGCCAGTTCACTGGCAGCATCATCCACAGAGAGGATCGCCGCAATAGGATGCTCTTGTGCGTATTCAACAATTGTTTGTACAGATGCCTGTGGTGCCGTAAAATCAACACCAAGAGGAACATGCCAATATTCAGCAAGCGTCTCAGGCAGATCTATGCCAACTACTACTTCGAGATTTAGCCGTTTGGCGGCACTTAAAAACGCTCCTCCTCGATAGGTAGCAGGAGACATCAGTAATATAACCCGTTTCTTTTCTTCGTTTCCCAGGTTCGTTTCAGTCATACTTCCTTACATCCGTCCTGACCGTAGGTAGAAGCGCTAGCTTCGTTGGACGGATGGCTTTCAAACACTTCCTTACATCCGTCCTGACCGTAGGTAGAAGCGCTAGCTTCGTTATCCTGTTTGACTTCAACCCCAATACCTTTTGATTTAAGGGCTGCGGCGAGGCCAAACAATCGCTCATCGCCATGCACCATCCATACAAGCTCATCACCCTCCCAATAGCATTCATACCAGCCCTCCCACTTCATGTGCTGCACCCTTCCTAGATAATGCCAGGCTTGCACAGCTGGACGCCGGTTGTTGAAGCCATAGCCAATACCTTCTATACTGGCAAAATCTCTACTGCGAAAGATCACCTTCATACTATCTCTATTCGTTACCATTCACTCTACTAGAAAGACCACTCTTTCTATTTCAAAAAGATATCACCATAATTTTTCCAGGGAACAAATCTACTTCAAGAGTGTACCATGCTTTCTCACTCGCAGCAACAGAAAAGACCTCAGCCTTTTATCCTTCTTCCTACATTTGCATTAGCCTTTAGCAGTATATACCAGCTTTCCCGACGCACCTCAACCGGAGCCAGTTCACATTAGACGGAAAGATAGAGAAAGTGTATGATAAGTACACAAAACCTTTTTGACTTATTCTTTTCAAGTGTCGTGGCTTGACAGCGCCTTATACTGTAAACAACATACTTTTGTAACACGCAGCTATGAGAAAGGGATAACATACATGCCAACACTCGTGTTTTTGATAGATGTCGACAACACGCTGATTGCTAACGATGATGTAAAAAACGACTTCGACGCACATATTCAAGTTGAGTTGGGACCGACCTTGACTGCTCGCTTTTGGGATATTTATGAGCAGGTGCGACTGGAGGGCGAAGTCGTCAATATTCCACTTGCGCTGAAAAGACTCCGTGAACAAACATCGCTAGCGGAATTAGATGAACAGACGTATCAACACGTTCATTCCATTTTTGACAACTATCCCTTCTTCAAGGCGCTCTATCCCTACACGCTCGAAACACTAGCATACCTCCACAGCATTGGACTGACAGTTATCGTTTCAGATGGCGACATGTTCTTCCAGGCAGAGAAGATTTTCTCCAGTAACCTGGCCGATGCTGTTGAAGGACGTGTATTACTCTATATTCATAAACAACAACACTTAGACGAAGTCACGGCACAATATCCTGCCGATCACTACGCGATGATTGATGATAAACCACAGATACTTTACGACTCCGAAGCAATCATGGGAAACCGCCTGACAACAGTTTTCATCAAGCAAGGTAAATATGCGGCAGGTCCTCTGCCGCCTGGCTTCGCACCAGATATCACGGTCCCGCACATTGGAGACTTACGCAATTATAAAGCAGAACAATTTTTTGGTACCCATTAAGAGCTGGAGAAGGGATTCAATGCATGACAGCTGAGCAACAGAGGCTTCAACAATCACGAGAACGCACCATTTATTGGAAACGATGGGGCCCCTATCTGAGTGAACGTGCCTGGGGAACAGTCCGTGAAGATTACAGTGCCAATGGCACAGCCTGGGATTACTTCCCTCACGATCACGCGCGCTCCAAAGCGTACCGCTGGGGAGAAGATGGGTTGGCGGGTATTAGTGACCGCCACCAGCAACTTTGTTTTGCCCTTGCCTTGTGGAATGGTCACGACCCCATTCTAAAAGAGCGTCTCTTTGGCTTGACCTGCGAAGAGGGCAATCACGGCGAAGATGTGAAAGAGTACTACTACTATCTCGACAACACCCCTACCCACAGTTATATGAAATACCTCTATAAATATCCTCAGGCTGAGTATCCTTATGCCCAGCTAGTTGAGGAGAATCGGCGTCGTGGTCGTGGAAGCCCCGAATACGAATTAATTGACACCGGTATTTTTAACGAAGATCGCTATTTCGATGTGTTTGTCGAATATGCCAAGGCTGGTCCAGAAGATATTCTGATCCGCTTCACGATCATCAACCACGGGCCAGAGGAGGCTGTGCTTGACCTGCTGCCAACACTCTGGTTTCGCAATACCTGGTCATGGAAAGTAGGCGCCCCCCGCCCATCATTCAGTTGCTATGAGGCAGCATACCCCCCTTCCAATCAGGCATATACCGTCATTAATGCTACCATGAACAATAGCAACGGAGACCCTGCTGTGGGCACAGGCACAAACGATGGGGAATACTGGCTCTACTGTGCGGGAGCACCTTTTCTGCTCTTTACTGAAAATGAAACCAATACAGAACGACTCTACGGCATTCCTAACAACATCCCCTATGTGAAAGACAGTATCAACAACTATCTTCTCCATGGCCAACAGGACGCGATCAACCCTGCTCAGGTGGGCACAAAGGTGGCCGCCCAGTATCATCTCGCTCTCGCCCCCGGAGAGACACGCGTGATACATCTTCGACTTACCAGGCAGGCACCTCAAGACCTGCTCCCTTTCGATGAAACATTCATGGAGATATTCATGCAACGCATACACGAAGCAGACGCATTCTACCAGGAAGTAATCCCCGCGGATATTTCAATCGATGCCCAAAATGTACAACGCCAGGCATTTGCTGGTATGTTATGGGGCAAACAATTCTACTCCTATGACATAAATACCTGGTTAGCCGGCGACCCTACCCAACCACCGCCACCGCCTGAACGACAAAATGGACGGAACCACGAGTGGACTCATCTCTACAATGCAGACATCATATCGATGCCGGATAAATGGGAGTATCCCTGGTATGCAGCCTGGGACCTGGCTTTTCACTGCGTTACCTTCGCATTGATCGACTCCGACTTCGCCAAAGAACAGCTAACACTGATGCTTCGCGAATGGTATATGCATCCAAATGGACAGATACCCGCCTACGAATGGACCTTTGGTGACGTAAACCCTCCAATTCACGCCTGGGCTGCCTATCGCGTCTATAAGATCGAACAACAACTGACTGGTCAAGGAGACCGTGATTTTCTGGAGAAAATCTTCCAAAAACTCCTGCTGAACTTTACCTGGTGGGTCAATCGCAAAGACTATGAAGGGCAGAATGTCTTCCAGGGCGGCTTTCTGGGCCTGGATAATATTGGCGTTTTTGATCGCAACCAGCCCCTACCCGACGGGAGCCACATCGAGCAGTCAGATGGTACGAGTTGGATGGGCATGTATTGTCTGAATATGCTGACGGTTGCCCTGGAACTTGCACAAAGCAATCGGGCTTACGGCGATATCGCCAGCAAGTTCTTCGAGCATTTTATTTATATTGCCCATGCCATGAATGACCTGGGAGCTAGCGGTTTCGAGTTGTGGAACGAGGAAGATGGCTTCTACTATGATGTCCTCCATCACGACAACAGGTCGCACTATCCTCTCAAAGTACGCTCAATGGTTGGTCTGATCCCTTTGTTTGCTATTACCATTCTCGATTCTGATCTCCTGGATCAACTGCCGAGCTTTAAGCGGCGCATGCAGTGGTTCATTGATAATTGGGAAGACATTGACAGGCACATGGAGAGAAAGCAAGAACCTGATCAGACTGAACACCTCCTCCTCTCCATAGTCAATCGCGATAAGTTACCGCGTATCCTCAAGGTAATGCTCGATGAGGCAGAATTCCTCTCCCCCTACGGATTACGTGCCCTTTCGCGTTACCACCTGGAACGCCCCTATACGCTTGAGATGAATGGTATAACTCACAGCGTCGATTATGAGCCGGCAGAATCGAACACTGGCCTGTTTGGTGGTAACTCCAATTGGCGCGGCCCGATCTGGTTTCCAGTCAATTATCTCATTATCGAGTCGTTACAGACATTTCATCATTTTTATGGTGACCAGCTTAAGCTGGAGTTCCCCACCGGTTCCGGCAATTACCTAAACCTTGAAGAGATTGCCATAGCACTTTCGAAGCGCCTGACCAGCATCTTCCTACGAGACGATCATGGCCGTAGGCCAGTCCATGGCACCATAGAGAAATTCCAGCGCGATCCCAACTGGCGTGACCTGGTCTTGTTCTACGAGTATTTCCATGGCGATACTGGGGCTGGCATCGGCGCCAGCCACCAGACGGGCTGGACAGGCCTGGTCGCCAATCTCCTTCTCTTACAAAGCGCGGAAAGTCACGGCCAGGCTCTCATGCACGAGGCCACAAAGATGCCAGGGTAACAGATTTCTTCTCCTCATCCTTTATGATATAGTAGAGGTAAACAATTTTATAGAATTGAGCTAATAGCATCTATGCGAAAACATCCAAGTGCACGGGCCACGGTCAGCATCACGGCGCAGAATACCCTCTTTAGGGACGTATTCCAGCGCCGTCTTATCGAAGCATGTGGTCTCCTGCTAGGGCACATAGACGATTTGGGAAACTGGCATATTGAGCGCGTACAACCACTGCGTAATATATGTAATTCTCCCGTCTATTTTGAATTTGCTCCCGAAGACGTGCTCGACGTTGAACTCGCCCAACCGGGACAAATAATTGGGGTATATCATAGCCACCCAGGCGGTTTAGCTGTTGCTAGCGACACCGATCGCGAAAATATGCAACGAGTGAACACAGAACAACAGATTCCCTGGATATGGCTTATCATCAGTGGCCCTTTTTATGGGTCAAATCGGCTTGATAACGAGCAGTTTATTGCTTACCATCACTTTGACACCCTGGGTCTGCGGCAAATTACACTCGAATTTGAGTAACCACGCCATAGGAGCATACCGAGATAATTTGCTCAAGGGGTAGTCATAACGGAACAAATACGCTATAATCAACGCTGCTGATACTGTTGTACCAGCAATAACAGAATTTTCAAAGCTACCAGGAAAAGGAACCAGGCAATGAGATGCCCAAAGTGCGGTAATGAGGTTAATCAGGACGAAGCGTTCTGTGGTCAATGTGGCACCCCAACAAGACCACCGACACAACAAACTGAAATGTCGCAAGTGCCGCGCAGTGGACTTTTACAAACATACAATCAGAATAACCCTGTCATACCGGGAACCTTTCCTGAGGCATATCATCCAAGTCCAATGGCACCAACCAGCGCATACAGTGACATTATGCCTCCTCACGTCAACAGCGGCTCACCGGCTCCCGCTAACCGGCCTCCAATAATTACGCCCTCTGGTTCAAGCTCTGGTCCGAGCCAACAGAACGTCTTTTATCAGGACGCGACAGAAGCCATGACGTCGGTGCCAATGAGTGCCCCCCAAAGCTATCCCGCAAATTACCCACAGCAAGACTATGTTGGCAGTGTGAGCACACCTTTGCAGCCCGGTTATCCAGCTCCACAGGCACAGCCCTTCAAGGCTGGAAACTATACCCAGGCCGCATACTCACCAATTCCACCATATCCAACTGGACAAAATTATCCAGGGTATCCAACACGGCCTGAGCTTACCCCTCCACCACCAAAGCAACAAAACAATGCGATCTTAATCATCGCTAGTTTTTTACTCGTATTTGCACTCATCGCAATTACTGCTTCTGGCGCACTCTATTTTTTGCGCGGACATTCTGGTCAAAAACCCTCTATCTCACCCACCCCCGTGGCAACCAGCGCTCCTAGTCCAACGCCTACACCCAGTCCTAGTCCAACTGCGACTGCTACGCCCAATCCTACTCCATCACCTTCCCTCTCGCCCGCACCTGATGCGAATTTCGCCTGGTGCGACGCAACATGCACAAATAATGGTTTCATCGTCGAGTATCCAACTGGCTGGAATCAGGGGCAAACAAGCGACAAAACCGGCGTACAATTCCTCAACCCGTCTCAACAAGACCAGTATGCCGCTTTCAAGGTTCCCGCGACTCAAGAAAATGCCAATGCCAGCGACCTTGTTGATACAGATCTGCAAAACGTCTTTGCCTCGCGACCAGTCTACACTGCTCCTACGTCCAAATCGGTTACTACGATAGGTGGTGAGACGTGGACCTACGCTATTGCATACTACCTGTTGAATGGCCAGAAAGAGCGAGTTGCAGTCTACGCTACTATTCATGCGCAAAAGGGGTATGTTATTGAGCTACAAGCCGCCGATAGCCAATTTGATGCTGTCAATACCCAATACTTTTCCATTATGATTGCTCGCTTCCAGTTCCTGCCGAGTACATCCTAAAACCCATTACAGAGGGAGAGGCTGGTGCGATATTTTCTCATAATCCTGGTTTTTGTCAGCGGTATGACCAGTCTAGCTCTTGAAATGTGTGCTTCGCGCCTGCTAGCAGCATACTTCGGCACATCACTTTTTATCTGGGCTAGTGTGATTGGGTTGATCTTAGTCTACCTTACCGTCGGATACTTTATCGGCGGTCGTCTCGCTGATCGCTTCCCTTCTGAACAGGTGCTCTGCACGATTACCGCTATGGCAGCCCTCTCCATTTCAATCCTTCCGTTCGTCAGCCAGGGCATTCTCACGTGGTCGATTACGGGTTTAGCACAAGTTTCAGTGAGCATCTTCTTTAGTTCCCTTCTTGGAACCATCCTTCTCTTTGCAGTCCCTGTGACCTTGCTTGGCCTGGTCTCTCCCTTCGCGATGCGCCTCATGACCAAAGATATTGTGAGAAGCGGGAAGACAAGCGGCTCACTCTATGCTATCTCAACGCTTGGCAGCATCCTGGGCGCATTTCTGCCTGTACTCTGGCTTATCCCGACTTTTGGCGTGCGCCGCACCTTGCTCATCCTTGGCGTATTGCTCTTCGCCGCTTCACTTTGGGGGCTGAGACTTCGTTGGCGTCTAGCATTCTCTCTTGTCCTCGTTACTCTGGTATTACCGCTAGGGCCACTAAAAGATATACCGAACCTGATTTACGAGCAGGAATCTCTTTATAACTATATTCAAGTCACCCAGCTTCCCGGCGGAACTAGAGAGCTCATCCTCAACGAAGGGCAGGCGATACACTCAATTTACTATTCCGACCCCAATACTATCTTAACGGGCTGGTATTGGGATTATTTTTTAGCCGCACCATATTTTAATCCTGGGTTCACTCCACAAAAACTACATCGCGTCGGTATCATTGGCCTCGCGGCAGGCACAATTGCCCACCAGTTTACTAGTGTATACGGGCAAGTACCTATTGATGGGGTTGAGATTGATCCCGCTATTGTCGATGTGGGACGCAAGTACTTCGCCATGAACGAACCGAACCTGCATGTGCACATTGAGGATGGGCGCACCTATTTAGAGACAACACAGGCTCAGTACGATGTTGTAGCCATAGACGCGTTTCAGCAGCCATATATTCCTTTTCAACTCACAACACGCGAGTTTTTCTCTACCATTCGTTCTCACCTGTCCAGTAACGGGGTGGTCGTACTCAACACAGCACACACCACTCAAGATTACAGATTAGTGCAGGCTTTTATCAATACGATGAGCCAGATTTTTCCGAGTGTCTATGTATTCAACGTCCCAGGAACTTTTAATACTGAAATCATGGCAACAGTACAACCTACCTCTATCACTACATTTCGCCATAACCTGGCACAGTTCCCTTCCACAAGCACCATGGGCCAGGTCGCCAGTGAAGTGTCTCCGGTGGTCAGGCAGGGGCACAGTGATGGAGGGATCGTTTTCACTGATGACCGCGCCCCGATCGAACAAATCACTGACCAGTTATTACTCAACTATATTCAACAACATTAGAAATTGCTATTGACATGTATGAAAAATCTGAGGTATCGTACCAATGGCAATGTACCAAATAGACGAGAAGGGATCCACCATGGCGGTAATAGCAGTTATTGGAGCGCAGTGGGGAGACGAAGGGAAGGGAAAGATTGTTGACGAATTATCTATGCACGCACAATATGTCGTGCGCTACCAGGGAGGAAGCAACGCAGGACACCGGGTCGTGTATGATAAGGGCGAATTCGCCTTTCGTCTTGTCCCATCCGGCATTCTCTACCCAAACACCACCTGCATTATTGGCAATGGTGTCGTCGTTGATCCAAAAGGTCTTATCGCCGAGATGGACGAACTCAAGCATCTTGGCGTCGATATTTCTCACCTCTATATCAGCGAACGGGCGCATGTTGTCATGCCCTACCATTTTTTGTTGGATCGACTTGAGGAGCAGGCGCGAGGAGCGGACAAAATTGATAGCACACAACGTGGTATCGGGCCTGCCTACGTCGATAAACATGCACGTATCGGCATCCGCATGGCCGATCTGCTCGACGTCGATACCTTTCGCGCCAAACTTTCGAACATCCTGCAACAAAAGAACCGTATGATCACGCAGATATATGGTCAGCCTCCGCTCTCGCTCGAGGAAATTCATGGTGAGTACTTCGGCTATGGCCTGCAACTACGCCCACACATTACCGATACACAAT
Source organism: Chloroflexota bacterium (assembly GCA_005881495.1). The sequence continues at coordinate 33,028 of VBHI01000312.1, read as the reverse complement.
CAATGCTGCATGAAGCAGTCTTTGAACGCAAGACGATTCTTCTGGAGGGCGCTCAAGGAGCACTTCTCGATATTGATTTCGGCACCTACCCCTACGTCACATCCTCCTCAACAATGGCCGCGAACGCCGCTGGTGGCGCTGGATTATCCCCACGTTCAATAGATCGCGTTATCGGCGTATACAAAGCCTACATTACTCGCGTCGGCAGTGGACCCATGCCTACTGAACTCTTCGATGCCAACGGAAACACATTACGAGATCGCGGACACGAATACGGAACGAACACAGGGAGAGAGCGCCGCTGTGGCTGGTTTGATGCCGTCGCTGGCCGCTTTGTGGCGCAGTTAAACGGGCTAGATGCTGCCGTTATCACCAAACTCGACGTACTCGACACTTTCCCTTCCATTAAAATCTGCACGGCATACCAACTGCATGGGAAAATTGTACACAGCCTGCCCGCCAGCATGAGTGATCTTGCCGCCTGCGAGCCAGTCTACGAAGAGGTCGAAGGCTGGCAGTGCGACACCACAAGCATCTGTACCTACGATGGTCTCCCCATGGCTGCGAAGCAGTACTTGAAACGCCTGGAAGAGTTACTAGAAACACCCATTGCCATGATCTCGGTGAGTCCTCAGCGCGGCAAGACAATTCAAGTAAAGAATGTGTTGGCAACACCAGAGTACGATGAACGATTTCCAAGGAATACTATGAGATAAAGCATTGAGCAGATTTAGCTTCTAACTCCCAACGGATTCTTTGCCATCGTTGCCCCGCCGCGCGGATATTGCTTCGGACACAGCTTCTGCTGCTCCCATACCAGGAGACGCCGGCCATCTGTGAGGCCAGGAAGAGTAACTGCTACGTCGGACTTCAATACAGTTCCAACCTCTTTAGCCGCCCGCTTTCCCAGGGTAATTTCGTCCTCCAGGGCGCCTTTTTTGAGAAGAACGATTTGTCCATGTACACGACAAAATGGTGCTGCATACTCCAGAAGTGTTGGAAGTGAGGCCACCGCTCGTGCAGTAACAACATCGAACGTTGCACGATACTCTTGCTTATGGGCAAACTCCTCGGCACGGCCTTGTATAGCTACAACATTCTCTAAATGCAATGTCTCGATCATATGCCGTAAGAACGTCACTTTTTTACCGGTGGCTTCTAATAACACAACCTCCCATTGTGGCCGCACAATTTTGAGAGGTAGGCCAGGAAAGCCTGCCCCTGAACCAATATCTAACAGGTGAGCACGAGGTTTATTATATACCTTCAACACAGATAACGAATCGAGAAAATGCCTGGTCAACACTTCCTCAGGGGTGGTAATCGCAGTGAGATTTACGTGAGTGTTCCAATCGAGCAGTTCCTTCCGATAGCACAGGAACTGTTCTAAGACCGTCCCCCCTAGCCTATCTCTTTCGAGGGTAAACCTATGTAGAACTTCAACAAATGTATCCAGTGAATCATCGCCCATTGAGTAACCTTCCATCACAGGTGAAGTAAAAGAGAGCATAAAAAACTCCCAACCGTGTAGGATGGGAGTTTTTCGGTTAAGAGACGAACTTCCGCTTGCTATTCAGATAATCAACCAGCAGGTATTCTCCAAGATTGTTCTTATCCGTGTAGAATGTACGCCCGTGGTTAATTTGTGACATCTGGTTCACAAAAGCAATCATCCAGTTGTCATCCTCTAACATGAAGGTGTTGATAATGATGCCTTCTCGAGTACAACGCTGTACTTCCAGCAGAGTTTGTTGCTCAGCCAGGTGATTATAAGGCCAATTGAAAAGCCATTCGCCATCCTCGTACCAGACAGTCGGGCCTCCATCGGTAATCATGATGATCTGCTTGTTCACACCCCGATGCCGTGCCAGCAGTTGGCGCGAGAGCATCAATCCATGCGCCATATTTGTGCCCTGCTGATTATCAAGCGTGCTCATTTCGATTAGCTCATTGGGTTTAAATTCCTGGGCAATTCGTGAAAAACCAACGATATAGAGGTTGTCACGCGGAAACTGCGAGCGGATCAGGCTTTCCAGAGCGACAGCCACCTTCTTTGCAGCGGGTTGGCAGCCATTGTAGACCATACTCAGACTCATATCAATCATCAGCACAGTCGATGACTGTGTGGTGAACTCGGTGCGGTACACCTCAAAATCTTCTTTTTTCAGTCCAACGGGTGTGCCTATCCCCCGTCGATGTAAAGCATTCATCAACGTCTTTTCCAGGTCGAGCAGGAAGGGATCGCCGAATTGGTAAGCTTTACTCTCATCGGTACGCTCACCGCCGACCCCGCGGAAAGGACTGACATGACGCCCAAAACCATCACGCTTGAGCTTGTTAAAGATGTCCTGCAGAGCCTTCTGCCCAATTTTACGAATGCCTCGAGCGGTTAATTCCCAACGGTTGCCGCGTTTCTGAATATAACCCGCCTCCTCAAGCATCTTCATCAGCTCTTTCAATTGCTCAACCGACTGATACTCATCGTCTCCGAGTAGCTCTTTCACCTTCTCACTATCGATGGCCTCCAGGTTATCCATGCGGCGAGCTTCATTGAACTGATCTTCAAGCCCCTCCATCTGCTGCAGACGGCTCATCATGCGCATCGCTTCGTTGAAGGGCAGAGACTCATTACCACGGAAGTTGAAGCGCGTGCGCATTCCCTCCATTGGAGCTACGGCCTCTAGATTCTGTGCCAGTTCCATCAAATCCACACGGATACGGTCATCGCCCATCAGCTGTTCCATGAGGTCTTGTAACTCTTGTCGCTGCTCCGGCGAAAGGTTATCCATGATACCTTGCATTGCTGCCATCTGCTGCTGCATTTGCTCGATGAGATCATCCAACGAATTGACACCGGGGAAATACTCACCGTGCTTCTGCATGAATGCGTCGAAATCAGGTTCTTTCCCTTCCTGTCGCTCGCGCAGCATTTTGTTCAGGTCACGAATCATTTCGCGCATTTTGGCTATATCTTCAGGAGTCATATTCTGCAACGATTGCTGCATCCCCTGGAAGAACTGCTGCATCATCTGCTGCTGCAAACTATCCATCAGTTCTTTGAACTTCTCACGCGCCTGGTCGTCCATGAAGTCGTACTCAGAAAGTCCCTTAATCTGGCCAGGAACATCCCCTGGCAGCTTATCAAGGTAATCTTGCTTGCGCTTGGCAATCATCTCCAGCATTTTTCGCTTCTGCTCGGGTGTGAGATCGTCATCCTCCCCAGTGCCGGACTGGCCTTGCTGGCCTTCTTGTCCGTCCTGGTTTTGACTTCCATTGGGTTGTTGCTGGCCCTCTTGACCTTGCTTTCCAGCAGGTGTCTGTTGTTGATCCTGCGAATCGGTTGATTGTTGTTGATTGTCTGACTCGCCATCCAGGCGACGCTGGATGCCCTGGCGTTCCAGTTGCTTGATCTCTTCAAGCTTCTCGCGCAGATCATCCATCACACCGGAAGCCATATTATAGCGATTGAGTTGTTGGTTGCGCTGCTCGCGCATTCTTTCCATCAATTCGCGCAGCCCCATTGTCTGCCGTCCATCCTCACCGCGTATACCATCCTGCATCAGGCGTTTGAGTGCCTGCTGCAGGTTGCCACTCTCCATGTAATCATCTGAAAGAGCTTTCAGAATGTCATCAGCATCAAGCCCCTCAATATTTTGCGTACCGTCCCAGCGTGAATACCCATAGCGATTCTTAAAAAAGCGCTCAAACATGGCAGTGTTCCTTTATCGCCGATAGCGTATCTTCCCACTGACTTCATCCTTATTAAGACGCCGGTTCAGATGCAAGCCTTCGAGAATAAATTCTATACTTGACGCAATACTCGCTGGACTACCACGCCCACTTAACTTATCTATAGCTTTGCTTAAACCACCTACTTTCGAGAGCTGGTTGACATACTCCATAGATGGCATGTCATCTCCCACCTGTACACTCAACCCGCGCTCAAAACCCGCCACAAGTTGCTCAAATTCTCTGGTTTCAAAGTAGTCACCAAAGACGCTGACAACGGAACCATTGATGAGCTTTTGTACAACTCGATCTTCTTTGATCTCACCAACAGTATCAAGCTCGATCTTTCCACAGGTGGAGGCAAAAATGGCCGAGAGATCGCTGATACGTGGTGCTACATGGCGTTCCTTGAGCCGCAGAGCGCGACGACTGGCGCTGCTGAGCACATTCTCAAAATTAGAAACGGAGACACGCACACTCACTCCAGAGCGTTGGCTGATATCGTTGCTACGCCTAGCCAATTGGGTAATCTCAGCAATCACTTCTTTCATAAACTGCGGGAAGATGATATCCAACCCCTCGGTAATAAAATGGTTGCTTTCTGATTCCATGATTTGAATCTCATGCTCCACAGTGCGCGGATAGTGGGTGCGAATTTCCGAACCGACACGGTCCTTGAGCGGGGTGATAATGCGTCCCCGGTTGGTATAGTCTTCTGGGTTGGCGCTGGCGACGACATAGACATCCAATGGCAGGCGAATTTTATAGCCACGAATCTGTACATCGCGCTCTTCCATAATATTCAGCAGACCCACCTGAATTCGCTCGGCCAGGTCTGGCAGTTCGTTGATACAGAAAATTCCACGGTTTGTTCGCGGAATCATGCCATAGTGAATCGTAAGCTCATCCGAGAGATAACGACCTTCCGCGACACGTACTGGGTCAACCTCGCCAACGAGATCAGAGATGGTAATATCGGGTGTCGCCAGCTTCTCGCCGTACCGCCTATCACGTGGCAACCAGGCTATCTCGACATCATCACCATGTTCTTCTACCTTATCACGACACGCCTTACAGATCGGCTCATATGGATTGTCATTTATCTCGCAGCCAGCAACGACCGGCACGACTTCATCTAACAGGTTTACGAGACCACGTGCCATACGTGTCTTTGCCTGGCCACGTTCGCCAAGAAAAATGATATCCTGGCCGGAGAGAATGGCGTTTTCTATCTGTGGAATAACTGTCTCTTCATAGCCGATAATTCCTGGGAATAGCTCTTCCCCTCTACGTATCTTCTGGATGAGATTTTTCCGCAATTCTTCTTTGACAGAAAGCAACCTATATCCACTTTCACGCAATTCACCAATAGTGCGTGCACGAGTAGTAATGGTCATTCGGTTTTGTGCTACCTTTCTTGGAGCCTGGTTTCGTGGAATGCATGTTTGGGATAGGGGACAAGCAGCCAATCCTACATGATCACCACTGTACCATCAACAGGTGGAACCATTTTGATTCTACCGCCTCGAGCAAGAAAACGCAAGAGTTGTCATTCTCTTGCATTACCCACCACAACCTCACTACTTGTAACCTTACTAGCCGCGACAGAGAACGAATCACCATCTACTATTGCATTCAAGGCCGAACTGGTAGATGTTGGGGAATATTCGTTACGACGATGCCAGGGCGGAAAAGCAGCGCTGCTTTCAAACGGAGAGCGGTCTGATTATGTAATAGATGTTCCCACCAATGGGTAACAACGAATTCCGGTAAAATAACCGTCACCGTATCGTCGGGGAAAAGCTCATGGACAGTATCAATATAGGCAAGCAACGGCCGATTCAGCGATCGGTAAGGAGACTCGATCACAATCAAATGGGTCTCTTCATCTTCATGAAATTGCTTTTGCCATTCACTCCACTCAGCGCGCACCTTATTCGCATCATCTACATCGATAGCAACGTGCACAGCAGTTACATGGCGTGAGATTGAGCGAGCGTAAGCCAGGCTTTGTACAGAAACACCATCCAACCCCGCGATTGGCACAATGAGACGGTGGTGGATGTCCTTAGGATGAACTGGAATATCGGTGGTACGAGCACCCTCGACTCGATTATAGTGTCGCTGAATACCAAGAAACATTAACACCAACAAGGGAATCAGGATAACAACAATCCAGGCACCTTCAAGAAATTTCGTAGAGGCAATCACCAGGGCCACAACAAACGTTGTAAACGCGCCTAATCCATTGATCACCATTCTGCGCAACCATCCCTTTTGTTCCCTGCGCAAACGCCACCAGTGCCGCACCATACCACTCTGAGAAAGGGTGAACGACATGAAAACACCCACGGCATACAGGTTGATAAGCTGAGTGGTATCGCCTCTAAAAACGACGAGCAGGATACTCGCCAGCACTGCCAGAAAGATGATACCAATGGAAAACGCCAGCCGATCGCCTCTAAAAGCAAATTGATGCGGCAGGAAATTATCTCTTGCTAACAAAGAAGCCAATCTCGGAAAATCTGAATAGCTGGTGTTAGCAGCCAGAGTCAGAATAAGCAGCGTGGCCAGTTGGAAGACAGGAAACATAAAGGAAAGAGGGCCAGTAAACACCTGTTTTGCTATCTGAGCAATCACTGTTGGATTGCCGGCCGCATTGGCCTCGATACCAAAGGATGTTGCTAATAAAGTGATACCGATAAAAAGTGTCCCAAGAATGACGGCCATCCATGTTAGCGTTGCGGTGGCATTGCGTGTTTCCGGTTTCTTAAAAGCCGGGACACCATTTGAAATAGCCTCTACTCCAGTCATCGCCGAACAACCTGCCGCGAATGATTTCAGGATGAGAAAAATAGTCAATGGCTCAATACCTGGAACAGGCTCAAAATGACCAATGATACCGTTGTGTTGCAAGAAAAATGACTTGAAGCTCCCAACCGCGATGAGCACTAGTGCACTGCCAATAAATATATACGTGGGAATAGCGAAGATCGAACCGGATTCACGCACTCCACGCAAATTGACGATGGTGACTATGGCAACAAGAGCAACATCAATGATGACGACGTAAGGGGCCAATTCAGTAAAAAGAGAAGCAAGGTTTTGTACACCAGCAGCAATACTCACTGAGACGGTGAGCACATAATCAATGAGGAGAGAGGCAGCAGCAACCAGGCCGGCCATTGTACCCAGGTTATCTTTCGCTACAATATATGACCCCCCACCATTGGGATAGGCTGGAATAGTCTGGCGATAAGAAATGGCAACAATGGCCAGTAATGTAACAATAGCAAAGCTGATAGGCAGAGTCATCCAGAGATTGCCAGAACCAGCTACAATTAATGTAACCAGAATTGCCTCGGTGGCATAGGCAACGGATGAGATAGCGTCTGAGGAGAGTACTGCCAGTGCTTTAAACTTCGTTAAACGCTCGTGTTCCGCTCGTGATGAAGCAATAGGCGCGCCTATAAGGAGGCGTTTCAGGCGGTCAAGGACAGTATGTGGCTCCTGCACAATATCCGTGGCCTCTAATAATCCTGTTTTAATGCGCCGGAAAGAGGTATGGCTTGGACGTACTAAACGCACGCGAAGATTGCCGGGCTTACTACCTTGACGTTCCTCAGTGCGAACCAGCAGAGAAGGATCGTTCTCATCAATCACAACTTCTTTTTCCTGTCCAGCACCTTTTACATCAGACCCCTCAGTTATATGACCGTCATCCTGCTCCATTGGTCTTATCCTCTTGTCCCTGTAATTCCCTGGTGTATATACACAACACCCTATCAATCTTCATGATTTATAGTAAGACATAAGCATTTCTTAAGCAAGTAAATAAGCTGCAACTTAGAACTAAGAAGAGTTTCCTTAGGGTTTTTTTAGGACTTTCGTCATTTTCTTGAGCATTTCTTGAGCATCGCTACCCTTGTCGCTACGCACGTGGAGCGTGATTCACGGGGCTTGAACATTCCTTGCTTGTCCTAAGTCGCTATGCTACACTATGTACATCATTCCCTACATCCTATAAAAGGTGTAGGGAAGCAGTACCTTTTGGATGAATAGTCTTCCTCACAAAGGAATGCATAAATTATGGCACAGGAAGCAGCGGCGCCAAAAGCATCAAAACATGCCCAGGGAGATGAGCACAGCCATGGCGGCAATTTACTCGGTCCTCTTCTTTGCTGGGCTGTCGTTTTCGCTGATATTGGTACATCAGTCTATTACGTACCTGGCATCCTCTACCAGACCGTTGGACCACTAGCTGGTTTCTTTGTCTTTTTAACAATGACAGTATTTGTTTTATTGACATTGAAATATGCTGAGGTGACGTATCGCTTCCCTCAGGGTGGCGGTGTTGTGACTGTAGCCGCGCAGGCCATCAATCACTGGGTTGGAGCGCTTGGAGGTATGTTTATTCTGGTGGATTACTTCCTCACCGCCGCCATCAGTTGCCTGTCGGGCATGCTCTACCTCAGCGTGGTTGTCCCGGCGATTGGTCCTCAACTTGCTGGATGGATAACCATTGGTGTGCTTATTTTACTGGGCGTCCTGAACTGGGTAGGTATTAGTGAAAGTGCAAAAGTGAGCCTGGTTGGGGCAGTCATTGCCTTCATCAGTGATATCGCCATTCTTTTTACCGTCTTTACCCATATTTCCTTCTCTGCCTTTTTGGCGCTCATCCCGGAAATGTTTGCCCATCACTCACTCACGCCGGTCTTATTCCTCACCGGCTTTGCAGGTTCTTTCCTGGCTTTTTCGGGCCTTGAGAGTATTTCGCAGCTCTCTCCAGTCATGAAGACACCTCGCAAAAAAGTCGCTAGCATCGCACTCCTGCTCGTGGTGCTCACGATTGGCTTGACCAGCCCTTTGCTGACAATTTTTTCAACTCTTCTCCAGCCCCAGGAAGCTGCTGATCCCGTGCTTTCTACCCAGCTCATATCGCTGCTTGCCGGGCATTGGGGAAATATCTTATTACAGACTGAGGTGGCCATCAGTGCCAGTGCGCTCCTGGTTTTCGCCAGCAATACCGCTATTATCGGCGCTTACCACGTGTTTATAGCACTTTCGCGCATGGAGTTCTTTCCCGCTTTCGTCTTACAGCGTAACAAGTTACGTGGAACCCCTCACTATTCGATAGCGCTAGCAACTGCTATACCCATAGCAGTCTTACTATTAGTCAAATTCGATATCAACATTCTTGGAGACATGTACGCCTTTGGTCTTCTAGGAGCCTTTACCCTCACCTGTCTGGGCTTAGACCTGGTGCGCTATCGTGAACGCAAAGCAGCGCGTTCCAAAAAATACCAGGTTCCAGCGGGGTTTTCAGAAATTGGGAATGGACTACTCTCTACTGAAAATCAGCTTGAGCCTACCTTCCCATCAACTCACCAGCAAGACACTCTCGACGGAGATACGCTTGCAGGTGTATCAAGAGCACAAGGGACACTTTCTACCACACCATCCAAACTCACCAACCAGCAGCCAAAAATCAGCTTGTGGTCCACTATCAATTTCTATCTTGGTATACTCACCACTGCCCTGGTAATGATCGCCTGGTCTACCAACTTAGTGTCTAAACCACTTGCGACAGCCTTCGGCGGCACGGTAGCAGGTGTGGGTATGCTTGTAGCCTACCTGAACTATATCGGCCATAAGCGGCGAGGTCGTGTCCCGGTAACGATCACAGGGGTCGAGGGACGCCTGCCAGGCTCTATACTGGCAGTACTCACCGATCGTAATGGACATAACGACGCGGTCATACGTACAGCCATCAATAATCACGCGTTTGGCAAGCAGTTCATCCTCGAGATACAGTTGTTGCAGGGGATATTGCTCAAGAATTTGAGGATGTCAACCCCGATCGTATCCGCTACGAACTCACTACAAGCGGCAAAATAGCCCATATGCTCAAACACTGGTAATAAAGCAATGTTTCAACTGTGCGAGTGGTTAGAATTTTTCTTCTGCAAAGGAACCAGGTGAATATCTCTATCCGTGCTCAAGCGAAACAAGCGATTCATGATTGAACCGCGCAAAATCTCTTCCCAACGTCTACGCGCCGGTTGGCCCAGCACAACCTGGGTGATAAGCACCACAGCGACTCGAGTCCTACGATACTCCAACACCGGGATTCACCTGCTTTTCTTGTTCTCCACCTCTGTAAATCAGCTGCGCGATATGCTTGAGCAGCTTTTGACCAGCGTTTTGCCTTTTTATCGATTGCAGATGAACAATGTGATGCTTACCGGCTACTTTTAATATAATTCGTTTGATCTGATTGCGATCAAGGAAAACCTCTTCACTATCGCTGACAAAGAGTAGGACACCTTCACAGTCGCTGCTGTCCGCATAAAAGCTAATACTCCCTATCACATCACTCGTGAATAGTTCGATCTTCTCGGTTGAAACATCGTTTTTGGCAGCTTGATGCGCAACTGCTTCTAGAAAATCTTTGGATTGTTGTATATGCTCTAACCTTGCACCTTTTGATGCGCACTCTTTTTGTACTTGTATTAACGAAAGCGGTACAAGTGTCGCATTGCGGCACTTGGCGAGCAAGACCGCATATTCAATCGCATGAAACTTTACTCCATGCGTAAAGGGAAGGAGTAAACGAGACGTGCTCAAGGCAACCTCCAGATATCCAGCTCCATGTAGTAGCAATATCATTTCCGCCTATAATATAACTCAAGCTACATCAAGGCATGCTAAAGAGAAAAAGCGGATATCTAAAGATTTGCTCAAAATTTTCAGAGGTGTGCTCGGCCACTTTTGCTCAATCCGCGACAAGCAACCTATGCCTCTATATAGCGGGGAGTCTCAGTCATCACTACTGAAACGATAACCCACCCCAGATATGGTAAGAATAAAGCGTGGATGAGCGGGGTCAGGTTCAATTTTGCGACGCAACTGTCCGATATAGACATGAAGGTAGTGGGATTCAGTGCCATAACCAGTGCCCCATACCTGGGAAAGCAACATATGGCGTGTCATGATTTTACCACGATTCTTTACCAACACTTTGAGGAGATCATATTCTGTTGGAGTCAACTTCACCTCCTCTCCATTGACCTGCACAAATCGCTGTGCAAAATCAACTTTCAGTGGGCCAGCCGTAAAGATTGGTTCCGTCCCGGCATGTACCTGCGCCGCATGGCGCAGAGCCACCCGTATACGCGCTAGTACCTCATCCATGCCAAAGGGTTTGGGAACGTAGTCGTCAGCACCCAGGTCTAAAGCCTGCACCTTGTCCCGTTCGGCATCCTTGACCGAGAGAACAATAATCGGCAGGTCTGATTGTTCTCTTACCCTTTTACACACCTCTAAACCACTCATTCCAGGTAATCCCAGGTCGAGCAGCATGAGATCCGGACGGTGATGGCTAATGGCCTCCAGGGCATCTTCTCCGTTACTTGCTGTAAAAACCTCAAAACCGTGTGCCGTCAAACTGCGCTGTAATGCACGCATAATCTCAAGTTCGTCGTCAACAACCAGAATCCGTGCTCCACTTTTACTCATTTGCTTTCATCCTCTGCCTTACCCACTGGTTCTGTCTTCGTTATGGGTAATGTGAAACGAAATACTGCTCCACCCCCATCGCGATTTTCTGCCCAGATACGCCCCCGATGAGCCTCCACCAAGCCCTTACAGACGGCCAGGCCAAGTCCAGAACCCGTTATGCGTTGGGTACCAAGCACCCGGTAGAATTTGTCAAAGATCCGCTCCAGGTCATATTTCAATTGGTGTTTCCGGCGGGGTGTAGCGCACCGCATTCTCGAGGAGATTCGTCAAAACCTGGTCTATCTGCAGATAATCCAACTCTACTGGCGGCATATCCTCGGGGAGGTCCGTCACTACAGTGCGATCTTGCAATTGAGTCTGCATATGGCCCAGGACATCATGTATCAGTTCATCAACAGGATACCACTCTTTTTCAGGCTTGAGCGCCCCTCCCTCGATACGTGACATATCGAGCAAATTTCCTACCAACCGATTGAGCCGGTCTGCCTCGTTCTCAATAGCCACTGCAAAGCTCCGTCGCGCTTCCTCATCCCACTGTACATCTTCTTGCAACAGGCTGCTGGCTGCAGCCTTAATTGAAGAGAGAGGCGTTCTTAGATCATGCGATACAGAAGACAACAGCGCCGCCCGTAACGCGTCTGTACGCTGCAAGAGTTCAATTTGCAAGCTTTCACTCCTTAGACGCGCGCGCTCAATGATGGAGGTAGCCTGGTCAAGAAATGTCCAGAAAAACGTTGTATCAGGATTTGTCCTATCCCAATCTATCCCCAGGCTCTTTTCATGGGTAAAAAGCCGCGGATCATCCTCCAACTGTAAACGTAAAACACCAACGGTCTTTGCCCCTATTTTCAACGGTATCATCCGCACATAACGGCGCACCGGCAGGGTTGAAGTGGAACTACGCACAACAGCACGCGGGGAAAAGCCAGTAGCGCGCTGCAGAGCTAGCGAAACATCGTGCAACTCAACCGTCTGAGCCTGTTTCATTACCCATGATGCCGTTGCCTTCTCGTCAGGTGAAAGCGCGGGTCGCTCTTCCGTGCGCTTCGCGCTGGCTCGAATTATCAGTTTTCCGCCCTCATTAGGGAGCAGTATAGCGCAATCACGTACTCCCCAGGAAGAAAATACATCCACAACCGCGTGTACCACTACGCTCAGCTGGCGTTCCAGTTCCTCCTCATCATTTGTGGCACGTACCAATTCATAGAGAATGCGCGTCTCACGTGCCTGGCGGCTGGCCTGTTCGGCCCGTTGATGGAGTGCCGAGGCCAATTGGCCCGTAATAATTGCCGTTGCAAGAAATACAAAAAGCGCAACCCATTCTTCGGGTCTAGCAATCGTAAAGGTGTAAAGAGGAGGCACAAGAAAAAAATCAAAAGAAAAAAAAGCCACAAGGGCAGAAAGAACAGCAGCATACAGTCCTCGTGTACTTGCCAGCACCAACACTACAAGCAAGTAGGCAAGGGAAATATTCGGTATGCTTGGGTAGAAGTGCAATGTATATATTATTGTGGTTATCAACAGCGAACCAATGACAGCCATGGCGCTATCGCTAAGATAGCGTCTCCACCGTGGTTCACCCTTCTTTTCCAGCGAGGGTAAATGTTCGATCTGGCTCATGGTATTCCTTGCAGGCAGTCTTCGTCATGCGAGGACAAATCTACAGAGAGCATACATTGGTAGTAGCATAGAAGAAAGGAAATCATGCTGTCAATAGCGAGAAAAGTGGGACTCACATATATCTATCCCTCACTGTGCCATCTTGAGGCCTCATCGACATGTGCGAAACACCTTCCAGGGGTGTTCCATCGGTGCATCCCCATGCTTGACTTTATCTATCTATAAAGCTATAGTTCGTTCATGAAACGTCAGCGTATTTTCATACTTCTGCCCCTCTTGCTCTTCGCTACCACCCTAGCGAGTTGTAGTCCCGGTCATGTCGGAGGCAACGAAATTGCGTTTCTGCGCGATGGGCACCTCTGGACGATTGACCCGGATGGCTCCAATGCTTTTGAGGTCTTTGCCGACGACACTACACCTGTTGTCGGCTATGGCTGGTCTCCCAACCATCAAATTCTCACCTTCCGCACCCTTGATGCCGATTTCGCAAAAACATCCCAGGCCAAACACCTGCTGAGCAATCCTGTAACAGAATCACCTGGAGATCTACCCAGTGCACTGAATACCGTTGGTATTGACGGCGGCTCCCCTATCCCCATTATTTTCTCCAGCCCCACATTGCGCAACAGTAATGCCTGGTGGAACACCGCCGGAAACCGCTTGCTCTATCGAGAAGAAACCTTGATGGCCATCCATTCTCCTGATACAGTCCTCTGGTGGGTGTCACAAAACGATCAGCCCGGTGGGATCGCTCGCAAGTTACTGCCATACTCGTTCTCTTTTCCCTCTCTGTCGCATGACAGCTCACTTGTTGTAGGAACCTCTCAGCAGGGGCTATTTACCAGTATGCTGAATGGCACTAACGTCAAGTATATCGTCCGCGGCAAATTGCCCGGCCATCCTCTTTTTGCTACCCTGGAACGCGCGCTCTGGCAGCCCGCACATGCGCAGCCAGAGATTCTCTACGCGATCGAACCCTCTACTCATGCGGAAACATCTAGCACAGATTCGATTACAGTTCAACTTATATTGAACGATATGCGTGGTCAAATGACCACGCTCGCCTCCTGTACGTGCACTCAATTTGCCTGGGCTCCTGATGGCAACCACATTTTATACAGTGCAGGATCAACATTTACTATCCACAATCTCAGCGATGGTTCCTCGCTTTCTTTCTCCGCTGAAGATAACAGCGTCCCCTACTGGTCGCCTGATAGCCAGTTTCTGCTACTGGATGGTCTGCATTCACTTGTCCTCATCGCAGTCAAAAATCAGCAGCAACAACTATTGCTGCATAACTCTAACACGGCATCAACTTCAGCATCTCAACCTGCAACTACGGCGGATGTGAACGCCTTGCTCCAACCTGTCGCCAATAGTCTGTGGGCAGCTGACAGCCGCCATTTCCTCTTTACGACCCGTAATCGTCTATTCTGGCAGGGAAAACCTCTGGGTTCCGGCAGAGGACTCTATACTGTGGCTATAAATAGCCATGGACAACTACAGAGTTCACCTGTGCTGGCTGATTCAGGGAGAGATATCCAGCCAGGATGGAGCTATGAAGACCCCAATACTTCTTTTTTGTTCTAACTTGTTTTACCAGTACTACACATTTTCACCTTAGAAAGGATGATACCTGCATGAGTAAAAAAGTTTCCAAAGATAGGCCGCCCAATAGAAAAAGTGATCCCGACCAGGGCACCAGTCGAAGCCCAGGCCGGAATCACCCTTTTTTCTTGTTGAGAAGCTACCCTCTATGCACCGCCAAGATAGGCCTGGCGTACCAGGTCGTTTGTCAAAAGGTTAGAAGCAGAATCGCTCAGCACAATTTTACCAGTCTGCAGGACGTAACCACGATCTGCCAGGCTGAGAGCCATTGATGCATTTTGCTCTACGAGAAAGATTGTGACACCTTCTCCGCGAATGCGGAGGATGGTGTTGAACACCGTCTCGACTAGAATAGGCGAGAGACCCATCGAAGGCTCATCCATACACATCATCTTGGGACGAGACATCAACGCGCGCCCCATTGCCAGCATCTGCTGCTCACCACCGGACATAGTGCCTGCGACCTGTTTCAAACGCTCTTTGATACGCGGGAAAATCTCGCAAACATGTTCTATGTCTTGCTTGATCTCCGCCTTATTCGTACGGATAAAAGCTCCCATCTCCAGATTTTCCAGCACCGTCATACGTCCAAAGATGCGGCGAGCTTCGGGTACGAGAGCCATACCAGAGGTTACGATATCGCCGGGCAATTTGCGATCAATACGTTCACCCTCGAATTCAATGGTGCCACGGCGGGGATGTATCAGGCCAAAGATAGTTTTCATCGTGGTTGTCTTGCCAGCCGCGTTTGCTCCCAGCAGGCATACAATTTCGCCCCTAACCACTTCGAGCGAAACTTTACGAAGAACCTGGCTTGGCCCATAGTACGTGTCTACATCGGTAAGTCGTAACATCGTTGATTTCGTCGCCTCTGCTACATTTCCACCAGAGGTAGAGGGAGAAATATCAGCACTTGTCATTTCACGCTTCTCCTTCTGCATTGCAAGCCCCAGGCTACCGCCACAGGGTTTCTGACGAACGTACCCCTATCAGCATTACTCAACACCTTCTTGTTCCTCTTGACTCTCTTGCCCCCTCTTCGTAGGCGTACCAAGGTAAGCTGCGATAACTTTTTCATTACGGCGCACTTCCTCAGGCAGGCCTTCTGCAATTTTCCGCCCATAGTCGAGTACGTAGATTCGATCAGACATACCCATTGTCACTGCCAGCTTATGCTCGATCAACAAAATGGTCAGATGTAACTCATCGCGCAGGCGCCGCACATACTTTACTGCATCCAGTGTTTCTGCCTCGTTCATGCCTGCTGTGGGTTCATCCAGCAAAAGCAACTTGGGTTTGGCAGCCAGCGCACGCGCAATTTCAACGCGCCGCCGGAAAGCGTAGGAGAGGTTAATCACGTATTCTTCTTGCCGCTCTATCAGCTCAGAGCCAAAGAAACTCAGAAGATCAATAGCACGCCTGCGAGCTTCAACTTCTTCGTTCACAACTCTGGGAGGGCGAAAGACTGAACCCAGTATCCTCGCCTTGAGTTGCGTATGTTGTCCAACAAGTACATTCTCTAATACCGTCATATTATTGAAGAGGCGGATGTTCTGAAATGTGCGGGCAATACCACGCTTGAGAACCCTATCGGGACTCAAGCCTGATAACGATTGGCCTGCAAGTTGTATATCGCCCGATGATGGGCGATAGATACCGGTAATAAGATTAAATACAGTTGTCTTCCCTGCACCATTCGGTCCTATTATGCTGATAATCTCTTTCGGCAAGACCTCAATATCGAGGTCTTGCACCGCTGCAAGGCCACCAAAGTGCTTGGAGACCTTGGCTAACTTCAACATAGGCTCATTGGTTTGTTCAACTGCCTGTTCAACGCCCATTGCAAACTCCTGCTCGCTACTACTCAACGCGCACTTCAGATTCGAAGCCAGGCGCTCCCGGCACCACATCCAACGCCCCTAGCTCGACTCCTTCATCTTCCGTATGACGCAACTCGCGCCGTCTACGCGCACTGGGAATGAGCCCTTCGGGTCGATAGATCATTTGAATGCCATGAGTGATAATAAAGTTCTTAATCGCAAATAACACACTACTAGGATCGGCAGCGATCGTATCGAGTTGTGCCAAAAGAAACTGGTTGATAGAGTAGACAACGAGCGCCCCAACAATCACACCAGGGATACTGCCTATGCCACCAATAACTACCATTGCGAGAAAGATCACAGAGTCACCAAAGCTAAAGCTATCCGGTGAGACCCCACCAAGTTTTGCAGTATGAAACGCTCCCGCGATTCCAGAGAAAAACGCGCCTGTGCCAAAGGCATACAGTTTGGTCGTAACGAGATTGACTCCCGAAGAAGCTGCTGCAATTTCATCTTCACGGATAGCAATCCAGGCACGGCCTAAACGAGAGTCACGCAGGCGTACATTCGTAAAGATGGTAAAGGCAATCAGTGCCAGTATCAGATAGTAGTAGGGAACCGGGGTAACGACGGACCAGTCAATGCCGAAAAAAGACGGTGAATGGACACCAACAATGCCATTGGTCCCATTGGTATATGCATCCAGTTCCAAAAAGACAATCGGCACAATCTCACCAAAGCCAAGCGTCACTATCGCCAGGTAATCCCCGCGTAGTCGCAGCGTCGGCGCGCCAAGCAGCACGCCAAATAACGCCGCTACCAGTGCGGCTACAATCAGCATTGGCCAGAAGAGTGCTGACAATAGGTGCGGGTTTATGGGTGCCAGGTTCAATACATTGGTCAACTGCGTAGATCCGAATATGCCCCAGGTATATGCCCCAATAGCAAAGAAAGCTACATAACCCAGATCAAGCAATCCCGCAAAACCAACCACAATGTTCAGCCCAAGTGCCAGGATCACATAATAGCCTGCATCGCCATAACCGGCTAACCGCCCATTTGTACCGAAGCCAAACAAGAAGGGGTCGATAACAGGATAAAACAGGACGAAGGCAACGAGGAGGATCAGGTAGAAACGCTGCGCGCCGCTGCTTCGCAGGGGCAGGTCGTTGGGAACCAGGTCCTTCGCCTCTTCACGAAAGCGGGTTGTGGATAGCACCTGCAGTTGGCTTTGCCTGCTAGCCGGCCCACCACCTCCATCTGCACTATTTCCGCCATTGCCACCGTTCTTCGCAGCCACGGTTCTACGCAAGGCAACCGCTCCAGCGAGCATCCCCAGAAAATAGCCGGCAACAGGCAAGATGAGTGTACGTATAGCCACCCAGACCAGAAGTGTTGTTGGCAACTGGCCAACAGCGTAAAAGATAAGATCGACAATCAGCCAGACAGCCGCTAACGCAGCACTAAACCAGAAACTCCCCATGATCGCCCGGTTCTTTACTTCAACCCGCTGCTCAGCGTCGAGCACTTTCAGATTTAGCAACGGAGTAGGAGGTGTATAATTGAGCGCCTTGTACACAAGGCGGCGCGCAAAGAAGTACACCACCCAGATAATCGCGCACAAAGCAAGGCCGATGATCAGACCCTGGCTGAGTACTAGAAAAAGGGGTACCAACACAAAGACAGCTATATCGATCCACAGCTCGATCGTGCCTCGTAGACCGCTATCGGCGGCCACGAGGTACCCCGCGAGCGCAATCACTGTAGCATAGAAGATGAGAATAAAAATAGCTACCTGGATGAGTATCGAGATTTCGGAGACACCCAGTAGTCCGAGCAAGCCAAGCAGCGCATTATTGATGATTGCCTCCCCACTCCAGATGAAAGTAAAGACGGCTATAGGCACCAGTAGCCCGACGATCCATTTGATCAATAGCGCACGAGTATCGCGCGCCGGAACAAGCGCATTAGCTATTGCCACGTTCGTATCACCTTGACCAAGCAGGCCACTAGGCCGGAATACCAATATCAGGATGAGTACAATGAAAATGATGGCCACGTGCCATGGCGCGCCCCCGTGTGGCAGGCCAAAGCCCCCGTTGGTAGAGTCAGGTATGAGCGTGGCCAGCGCCTCGACCACGCCTATCAGCACGCCTCCCAGCATAGCGCCAACAAGGTTGCCTATGCCTCCCAGCACCGCTGCTGTAAAAGCAAACAGACCAAGTGTAAAACCAAGTGTGAAATTCGTATTTCCGTACTTTAAACCCCAGATGAGTGCAGCCGCACCTGCAAGCCCCGCGCCGATAAGGAACGTAATGGCAATAATGCGGTTAACGTTTACTCCCATGAGCGCAGCCGCCTCACGATCCTGCGCAACGGCACGCATAGCTCGCCCAATGCGCGTGCTGGTAACCATCCACTGGAGAGCAACCATCAACACAATAGCAACCACGAACACCAGTATATCGACGCTACTGAAGCTCACAGGCCCTATGTAGTAGGTGTTCTGCGGAAAAATTTGTGGAAACGGCACAATGGTGATGCCTTTCCAGAGTTTCCCGATATCCTCCAGAATCAACGAGACACCAATGGCTGAGATCAACGGAGCCAGGCGGGGAGCATTCCTCAGAGGACGGTAGGCGACACGTTCAATTACCACCCCGAGCACAGCGCACAGCACCATCGAGCCAAGTAAAGTAACAACTAGCACACCCACCAGGTTGAACCCCGTAGGGGCCGACGATGAGTTAGTAATGCCAAACGCGCCGAAAATAGAAATGCAGATGAAGGTGCCAATCATGAAGATATCACCATGGGCAAAATTGATCAGTTCAATGATGCCATAAACCATCGTGTACCCAAGCGCGATAAGCGCATAGATCAACCCGGTGGTGAGCCCGATGACCAGTTCCTGTATAAGCAGTGTTAGATTCATATCGTGTGCAGATTCCCCCCTTCCTGTCAAATATACAAGTCAAATATACAAGATTTATACACGAGAATTGACGAAATAGCAAGTAGGGGAGTAGCCTTACAGACGAATATCCGCCGACTACCCCCTGGACATACTCTGGGCTAGAAGGTATGAGAACTTCCTAGCCAGCATACGCAGTACAACTACGTAACTAGCGACAACTACACTACATTCACTGCTGCTTCGTAAAGCCAATCCGGTTTACTCGAGGTATTCAGACCCAGCTTATAGATCGAGATGATCTTCAGATTGGTATCACCGTTCGTATCAAAGCTCTGATGCCCGGTGATGCCATCATACTGGATACCCTGAACCGCGGCAATGACCGCCGTGCGGAACGCTACGCCACCTGCCGTGTCGCTGGAACTCGCGGGAGTGTGCGCTCCATTTGCCAGGGCCTTCTTTACCGCCTGGATGAGGATGTTCGCGCAATCATAGGCGGCAGCGCTGTAGACGTTTTCGGGATCCGTAAAGGCGGCTTTGTACTGCTGGTTAAATGTTGCGGCATTGGGATTCTTGGACGTATCCACCACTGCGACCGTACCGTAGGAAGATGGGCCCCCTAAAGGTTGAATGGTCGTGGCAAACGAGGGTGTCACTATACCATCGCCACCACTGAAGGGGAGATTCTGCAGCCCAGGTACCTGCTTCATCTGCTGGCGAATCAGGATACCGCCAGTGGAGTCCAGCCCGCCAAAGTAGATCCCGTCGGGATGCTTAGTGGCGATCTGCGTGAGCAGCGACACATAGGATGTGGTCGTGCCTGGCTCGCTACTATGACCAAGCACTGTTCCACCAATCTTCTGCCACTCGCCGACGAAAGCGTTGGCAATACCGATACCGTAGGTCTCCGCATCGTCGATGACATAGACCTTTTTTACATTCTGTTTGTAGAGGTAGTCAGCTCCTGCAGGCCCCTGGTGGTCGTCCGTCGTCGCGATACGGAAGTAGTTGACCTTGTTAGTCGGCCTTAGGGTCGGCAGCAAATTGTTTTTTCCGCTGCAGCCAGAGGCATCTGTATCTTTCGTCAGGCAGGGATTAGTGTTTGCAGGGCTAATCTGAGCGATGGGCGCCTGGTTAGCAATCGGCATCTCTGCCTTCGCCACACTACTGTTAAACGGTCCGACAATGCCTGCTACCAGGGCATCGGATATCAGCGCTGTGACATTCGCTGCCCCAACAGTCGGGTCGTGCAAGCCACTCGGGCCGACATCGTCTTTAGGCACAAATGCCAGGGTATAACCAGGAATCGTGTGTTTTTGATTGGCCTGCATAACGGCCAGGTTAGCGCCATCCTCTGCCGGCTTTCCACTACTCTCGTCTTTACCGGATGTCGGTAGGTCGGTAGCAATTTTGATGGTCGTCGAACCAGCAGGTGCAGGCGCAGAAGTACCACCAGTTGTGCCTGATCCACAGGCAACAAGTATAGCCAATAACAAGGGGATCCCCATTGTCAAGGCCAGAATACGTGACCAACTTCTCCTCATGATGAGTCAGCCTCCTTCATCAATACCAAAAATAAACCACAATCATTAACAGAGGGGCCAGAATGCTGAGCATTAGTCCATCAGGACTTACTTATGCCCCTTACGAGAATTACGTCAATTCTTTTGCAAATCTCACCAATGATAGAGAACATTGCTCAGATTGACGCTAGCTGCTAAACTCACTCGTCCATCCTTTTTGCGTTACACTCGTTACGCAAATGGTTACCTGTCACACATGTAAAGTGGAAAAAGGGTACTTGCCGAACAGATTATACTAACCAGCCTTCACTATGTCAATAGAAAGCGAGCTTTCTTTCTGCCCTTGATGAAATGGGGCCAACGCTGCATTAGCAGCCACTGTCGTCTGCAAACGTTCCACTAAATCTGCAAGCTCACTCCCCGCTACAGTCAAGACTAACTCGGATGGTGTCAGTCCAGTATATGTGCGGGCTCCAACACAGCCAAAGCTCATCGAAATCTGGTTCGTTTGCATTGTTCGTGGAATGATCGCGCAAGTTGGGCGGCCGAAGGCTGCTTGACCTCCTGATTGTAACCAGTCCAGGCTTCCCATTGCTTCGGCGATGAGCATCGCTTGCCGCGTATCAATGATACAGAGGACAACATCTGCTTCTACGGGGAACTGGTCCAGGCGACCATAGACAATGTTCTGGTGCGGTTTTTTCACGATTGGCAACGCACTGACTTCGGCGGGAGAAAAATATTGGACACTTGCCATCGTTCCTACCAGAGCCTGTGCCCGTTGCTGGTCTGCTTCTGGCATAGCAAACCCCATCGTCATCATGCCGATTGGACACTCTTTGTGATCTTCAGAGGTCGCGTAGAAAACGCCCTGTTCAGCTAAACGCCAGAATGTACAGGCTGAAGGCACTCCTTTTGTCGTATGCTGAACATTTTCAGGAACACGCTCGATAAAAGCTAGCCCTATGGGGGGCTGCTTCAGTTGTAACTGTTCGGTCAAGCGTTGTACGAGGTCTTGATACAAAATCTTGCTTCCTTCTTGCTAGCAATTCAACCATTGAGGTAGGTAGTATCTCCAATCCGGTTTATTCTATCATATCCGCTCTGCAAGCATAGGGTTGCTAATTGTTGCCAAATTCATGTATCTATTATATACTATTACTATCTTTTTCAGCTCTTCGATGTCCAGTCAATTCTTACTCGAATGAATCGGGATAAGCGACAAAGATGAGCAATATTACTACAATTACCATAAATTCGCCTGGTAGATTGAATCTGAGCTTGGCACCACAAGTACTACAGAAGGCGGAGGCGCTTTGTTTTAGATGAAAGGCTATGTGACGCGTGAGGGAGGAAGCCCGAGCCATGTTTGTATTCTACTCCATTCATTATCCGCGGCCTGAACAGGAAGAGCTAGGGGTTCAGCAGATGCGCCAACTTGACGAACTGATGAAAAAGCAGCCAGGTATCCTGTTCGTCTCGGACATTTTTAAAGATCCCGAAAAAGGAACGCTCATGGGCTTCACCTTCTGGGAATCTCAGGAAGCTTTCCAGGCATCTTGGCCCACGCTGGTGAAAGAGGTGCCTCCGAATGAGTGGGAAGTTAAACCACCCGAAGCCTTTCTGCTCAATTCTGCGGGCTAAGCGGTCCTTTTGCAAGGAGGAAAGACGATGTACTTTCTCGTTCTTTTCAGGCCCGGTCCGGCCTGGCTGACAGGTGCGCCACTAGATGAGCAGCCGTTTACCGTCGAACATGCGGTTCATCTAAAGCTTCTGTTCTAAAGAGCAGAAGGTGTTTATGGGGGTCCGTGTGCAGATCAGAGCGACCTGCTTTCCGTGGTGGTACTCCAGGCTTCGAGCGAGACGGAAACCTTTGAGTAAATTAAGGATAATCCGTTTGTCACGCAACAGGCGGTATAGATAGAGGTGCATCCGTGGCAGGTGGTCTTCGGGCCACCAAGCGCAGAAAGGTGAACAGCACTGGTGGCGAAGCGGGAACAAAAACTCTTGCGCATTGGGGCAGCAGCTCACGAATTGGGACTGCATCCTATCACCGTCCGGCGGTGGATCAAGGCAGGGCGTATCCAGGTGGTACAGAATGGCCGGGAGGTCCGCATACCTCGTGCTGAAATTGAACGGATGGTGGGTAAACTTGATGGGCGACTGCTCGTGCTCTATGGGCGGGTCAGTGGACATGGACAAAAGGATGATTTGGAGAACCAACTGGAACGGCTACAAGCGTGGGCGCAGATCGAGCGCAAAGGGCAAGAGATGCTGGTCCTCTCCGATATTGGCAGTGGCCTCAAAGCAGGGCGTCGGCACTTGCAACGCCTGCTCAAGCTGGTGTGTGAAGATAAAGTAGCGGAAGTGGCCATCACCTCCGAAGATCGGTTAACCCGTTTCGGACAAGCATTTTTGGAAACGCTCTGTTCCTGCTTTGCTGTGACATTGACCGTGTTAGAGCCAGGAG